>NZ_JBSMVT010000019.1:0-60384 GCF_053760925.1 Enterococcus olivae | reverse complement strand
AGTTGAATAACAAGTAAAAAATTTTCTGGAAAAAGTCATCCTCTGCGTCAGCACAGTTTCTTTTGACCTATTTTCAGAAAACCGACTTTTCAGAATATTCTAAAATGTTTTTATGCAACACTAGTGATTTTTTTTAAATACTTTATCACATGTTTTGAAGGGACAATCTCATAAGCCAATTTCTTTCGCCAACTCCTCTTTTGTCATTGGGTCAGAATGGTTCACCGTCTCTTCAGCAATATTTTTAAACGTAGAAACTAATTGTGCTTTTCTATTTTTAAATTCGTCTAGTATATATTCGTTATCGTATCCTTCCGAAATAATATCAGCTAAAATATCTTCACTAAAATCAAAAAAATCTTTTTTAGGTTCTACAAATTCATAAAATATTCCATTCTCAAGAAGTTTAGGTTCAACTTCAACTCCATTAGGAACTTTAAATTCTTTCGGAACAGTGAGCGTGATAGAATTTCCCTGTTTTCTTGTTTTTGTAATCATCCAATCTCCTCCATCCAAGCACAATGTACTTACTAAGTAATTACATTGTATGCTATTTTTAGTATTTTCTCAATAAAAAAGTAGTTATAATCCCAATAATGGTGATTATAACTACTTTCTGTTATCGACAGTATGTAAACCTAACAGTTAAATACCTAATTATTTATAAACAACTTTAAATTTTTCAAATATCAGTATCATGTCCCATTGAAACTGATAGCCAGTTTTTTCTCCAACGGTATGAAAGAATTCAATATGTTTATCTTGCCATGTTTTTAAAGTCTTATCTTCTCATTCAAACTTACATAAATCATAAGCCATATCTTCAAATTTAATTTTGATCACGATTATTCTATCATTGAAGTAGGGTTTCTCTTTTGGCCTACTCAAACAAAAAAGCCAAACCCCTATCAACTAAGGATTCAGCTTATAATTTAAGTTAATTAGTTTTCTTCGCCTACGAATGGAAGTAATCCCATGATACGTGCGCGTTTGATTGCAACTGTCAATTTACGTTGGTTTTTAGCACCAGTACCAGTTACACGACGTGGCAAGATTTTGCCGCGTTCTGAGATAAATCTTTTTAGTAACTCGATATCTTTGTAATCAACGTGTTCAATATGGTTTGCTGCAAGGTAGTCTACTTTACGACGTTTGCGTCCGCCTCTTCTTTGTTGTGCCATCCTATTTCCCTCCTATCAAAAATTTCTTAGAATGGTAAATCGTCATCTGAAATGTCGATCGTGGAACCCCCGAATGGATCTGAATTGTCTCGATCAAAACTTGGCATTCCATTGTTCGATGATTGTTGTGATGATTGGTTTTGGTTATAGCTGTTTCCAAAGTTGGATTGATTTCCACTGAAATCTCCGCTGTCGTTTCCACGACGTTGTTCACTTGCTGAACGCGATTCTAACAGTTGGAAGTTCTCTGCTACGACTTCTGTAACATAAACTCTTTGACCTTGTTGGTTTTCATAGTTTCTTGTTTGAATTCTTCCTGTCACTCCAAGTAATGTTCCTTTACGGGCATAATTAGCTAGGGTTTCTGCAGGTTTTCTCCAAATGACACAGTTAATGAAATCTGCTTCTCTTTCACCGCTTTGGTTCGTAAAATTACGATTTACAGCCAATGAAAAAGATGCCACAGCTGCTCCATTTGCGGTATAACGCAAATCAGGATCTCTTGTCAATCTTCCTACTAATACAACATTATTAATCAAAATTCATCATCCTTTCATCGTTATTTTGTTTCACGTGAAACAATTTTTATGCTTCTTCTTTAACAATCATGTGACGAATGATGTCGTCGTTGATTTTAGCAAGACGATCAAATTCGTTGATTGCGCCTGCATTTGATGGAGAAGAAACTTTAACGATGTGATAGATACCTTCACGGAATCCGTTCATTTCATATGCTAGACGGCGTTTTTCCCAAAGTTTTGACTCAAGAACTTCCGCTCCGTTATCAGTCAAAATTGCATCGAAACGTTCGACTAAAGCAGTTTTTGCTTCTTCATCAATGTTTGGACGAATAATATAAAGAATTTCATACTTCGTGTTTTCCATTGATTTTCACCTCCCTATGGACTTTGGCCCTTGGCTTTCCCAAGAGCAGAGAGTTGTCGTTTAAGACTACTCACAAACAAAAAGTATACACTTTTTCTCCCTCACATGCAAGTTATTTCTCATGATTGTTTTTCTGAATGAATTTGATTTCATAAGTAAATACGCAAAAGTTGGCTGATTTTTTTGAGATGCAAGGAGAATATTGAAAACCAAAAGAATTTTTTACAAGCAAATCGTTGTGTACTATAATAAAGTGAATTCATTTATTGGAAGTTTTTTTATGTATCCCTTTACTTCTCTGACCTCGGAAGATCAAAAAAAATATTTGTTTTATTTTTTTCTTCCGTTAGCATTGATTTCTATTGTTTTGTTACTCATTGATTACCTCAATCTCTATTTATTTCTAGTAATAGGTTCTGTCTATGTATTGGGAGAATCATTCTTCATTAACAAGGCAGAGCAAAATAAAACTCAATGGATACTTGATGATCTTGGTGAGCTATTCATTATCGTTTATTTGACGTGGTTGTTCCTTTTCTATTAAAACTAAATTCAGGAGGGCTCAAATGATTAATAACAGACAGTTACCTAAAACGCTCACGCGCATTTATTATAGTATGCAAGTTTTTTCCATTCTACTGGTAGTTTTATTTTTTTCTTTTCGCCTGCCTTTCTATATCCTGATTCTAGGCGGAGTTATATACCTTGCCTCAAATTTATACTTTATTCCTAAAGCAGATTTTCAAAAAAGAGAATGGGCTTATTATCAAATTGCGACCTCTTTAAAACTACTCATTGCCGTCATCTTGCTGCTTAAATTTCTATCTTAATCACAGATCCAGCTAACAACAAAACCCCCAAGCAAATTCGTAAATTTTGCTTGGGGGTTCTTCTTATTCTTCTTCGGTTCCTTCTGTTTGTTCTGCTTCTTCGATTGTTTCGATTTCTTCCTCTTCTTCTGGATCGACGGTTGCCATCGTCACAACTTTGGCATCATCTTCCATCTTCATCAAACGTACGCCCAAAGTAGCACGTCCGGTTTGAGAAATCGTATCGACACTAAAGCGAATGATGACCCCTTTATTGGTGATCAGCATGATATCTTCTTCACCAGTAACAGTGGTCAAACCTGCCAATGGACCATTTTTCTCGGTAATATTAGCTGTCTTGATTCCTTTACCACCACGGCCTTTGACTGGATAATCAGAACCTTTTGTTCGTTTCCCATAGCCGTTTTCCGTAATGACTAGGACTTCATCGTCTTCTCTAATGACTGAAGCACCGACAACATAGTCTTCTTCTCTTAGACGAATACCTCGTACACCGGCCGCCGTTCTTCCCATGAAACGAACCGCTTCTTCTTTAAAGGTCACGGAGTAACCTTTATGGGTCCCGATGATAATGATATCGTCGCCTTTCGTTGACAAGACATTGACCAGCTCATCGCCGTCTTTTAGACCAATCGCAATTAATCCGTTGCTGCGAATATTTGAAAAAGCAGTGACTGAAGTCCGTTTCACGACACCTAGTTTGGTCGTAAAGAACAAATAGTCGCCTTCGACTGGTTTTTCAGAAATAGAGATGATCGTTTGGATCCGTTCATTGGAATCGATCCCCAATAGATTGATCACCGGAATCCCTTTGGCTGTCCGTCCATATTCAGGAATCTCATAGCCTTTGGCACGGTAAACCTTGCCGGCATTCGTAAAGAACAACAGGGTATCATGGGTGGAGCAAGAAACCAGTGTTTTCACGAAGTCTTCATCGTGAACCCCCATCCCTTGAACACCACGACCACCACGACGCTGCGTGCGGAATTCATTGTTCGCCAAGCGTTTGATGTAGCCATTGTTAGTCAGCGTGATCACGATCTCTTCTTCTTCTATCAAATCTTCGTCTTCCAAACTCAAGACTTCCCCAACCAGCAATTCTGTCCGACGTTTGTCGCCAAAACGTTGGCCAACTTCATGTAATTCAGTTTGAATGATCTCAGTCACACGTTCTGGACGTGCCAAGATATCAGTCAAATCAGCAATCAGTTTTAAGAGTTCTTGGTATTCATTTTCGATCTTGTCGCGTTCCAAGCCGGTCAAACGACGCAAACGCATGTCTAGAATCGCCTGAGCCTGACGATCAGACAATTCAAAACGTTCGATCATTGTTGCTTTCGCTTCTGCATCAGTACTTGAACCACGGATGATCGCAATGATCTCATCAATGTGATCCAAAGCAATTCGCAAGCCTTCCAAAATATGGGCACGAGCTTCGGCTTTTTCTTTTTCAAAGACCGTTCGGCGAGTGATGACTTCTTTTTGATGTTCAATATAATTTTCTAGGATTCGTTTCAGGCTTAGGATCTTCGGAACGCCTTTTTCGATCGCTAGCATATTGAAACCAAAGGAAGACTGCAAGGCGGTCATTTTATAAAGATTATTCAAAATCACTGAAGCACTGACATCACGGCGCACATCGATCACGATCCGCATTCCTTCACGAGAAGATTCGTCTCGCAGATCGGTGATTCCTTCGATTCGTTTGTCCCGATGTAGTTCAGAAATACGCTCGATCAGTTTGGCTTTGTTGACCATGTATGGCAGTTCGGTCACTAAAATACGTTCTTTCCCATTCGGCATCTCAGTGATCTCAACTTTTCCGCGAACAGTGATTGAACCTTTACCAGTCTCATAAGCGCGACGAATTCCTGATTTCCCCATAACCAGACCACCTGTTGGGAAATCCGGTCCAGGAAGAACCTCCATCAATTCATTCGTCGTAACTTCTGCATTATCCATCAAAAGATCAATGGCTGCTATCACTTCATTCAAGTTATGCGGTGGGATATTCGTTGCCATCCCGACTGCGATCCCGGTCGTTCCATTCACTAACAGGTTAGGAAAACGAGCCGGCAATACTTGTGGTTCACGTTCGGTATCGTCGTAGTTGCTGACGAAATCGACGGTGTTCTTATTAATGTCACGTAGCATCTCAACAGCCAATTTGCTCATTCGTGCTTCGGTATAACGCATCGCTGCGGCGCCGTCACCATCGACTGAACCAAAGTTTCCGTGACCATCGACTAGCATATAACGATAGCTGAAGGGTTGTGCCATCCGAACCATCGATTCATAGATCGCACTGTCACCGTGGGGATGGTATTTACCCATTACATCCCCAACGATACGCGCGGATTTCTTGTGGGGCTTATCAGGTGTCACACCTAGTTCGTTCATTCCATAAAGAATTCGACGGTGAACGGGCTTCAATCCATCGCGAACATCTGGCAATGCTCTTGCAACAATAACACTCATGGCATAATCAATAAATGACTCACGCATTTCACTGGACAGATTGACGTCATGAATATTTTTCTTTTGATCTTCCAAAGTTTTTCCTCCTTGTTCATATTAAGGAATTCATTTTTTGTTAAAAATGAGTTCTATCTTCACGCCGTATATCATTCCACTAGTTTAAAGTTCCTAGTGCTACTTCGATTGAAGGTACTCAACTTTTCAAAAAACGAAAAGTTGAGGTTGATTCTCTCTACGCATACCTTTCCGCTAGCTTAGAGTTCCTAGTAAGCGGAACTGGTAAAGTGGAACTGACATCCTTGTTCATATTAAGGAATTCATTTTTTTACTAAAAATGAATTTTATTTTCAAGCGATTAGTTAAATATCAAGATTTTTCACGTAATGAGCATTTTCTTCGATGAAGGCACGTCTTGGTTCTACGCGATCGCCCATCAGCATCTCAAAGATTTGATCGGCTTCGATCGCATCATCGACACTAACTCGCAGCATCATCCGATTGTCCGGATCCATCGTGGTTTCCCACAGTTGATGATCATCCATTTCCCCTAGACCTTTGTAACGCTGAACAGTTGGTTTTGGCGTCGCTGGAAGAGAAGCCACGACACGGTTCAATTCATCCTCTGCATTTTTACCCGGTTGGATATAGTGAATGTTTTTCCCTTGTTTCACACCATACAATGGCGGCTGTGCGATATAGACATAGCCAGCTTCCACGATCGGACGCATGTAGCGATAGAACAAGGTCAGCAGTAAGGTTCGAATGTGGGCTCCATCGACATCGGCATCGGTCATGATCACCAATTTGTGGTAACGAGCCTTAGATACATCAAAATCAGCACCAAAGCCTGTCCCCATTGCTGTAAACAATGAACGAATCTCTTCATTGGCCAAAATTTTATCCATGCTAGCTTTTTCCACGTTCAGGATTTTCCCACGGATCGGTAGAATCGCCTGAAATTCACGGCTACGACCTTGCTTGGCTGAACCGCCGGCAGAATCCCCTTCGACGATGAACAATTCGCATTTTTCGGGATCGTTACTTGAACAGTCTGCCAATTTCCCTGGTAGATTACTGATCTCTAAGGCTCCTTTACGACGGGTAACTTCCCGTGCGCGTTTGGCAGCCATACGTGCTTTCGAAGCCAGTAAGCCTTTTTCAATGATTTGACGACCGACGGATGGATTCTCCATCAGGAATTTAGAAAAGTGCTCCGAGAACAAACGATCAGTAACTGTTCGGACTTCGGAGTTTCCTAGTTTGGTTTTTGTTTGCCCTTCAAATTGTGGATCGGGATGTTTGATAGAGATCACGGCGGTCAAGCCTTCACGCACGTCTTCCCCTGTCAAATTCTCGTCGCTGTCTTTCATCAGTTTTTGTTTGCGAGCATAATCATTGATCACACGTGTCAAAGCGGTTTTGAAACCAAATTCGTGTGTCCCACCTTCATAAGTGTGGATGTTGTTGGCAAAGCTCAAGATATTGGCATGATAACCATCTGTATACTGCATAGAAACTTCAACAACGATATCCTGCTGTTCCCCTTCAAGAAAGATCGGTTCTGGGAATAGGACCGCTTTGTTGGCATTTAAATGCTCGACATAGCTCTTGATCCCACCTTCATAATGGTATTCTCGGATGACTGATTCTTCCGGACGGCGGTCTTCGATCGAAATATGTAGACCTTTATTCAAGAAAGCTAATTCGCGAATACGTGTCGCCAATTTATCAAAATTAAATTCAACTGTTTCAGTAAAGATCTCTGGATCAGGAATAAAATGGACTTCGGTTCCGTGAATATCTGTTTCACCGATCACAGTCAAATCATCAACGACTTTTCCTCGTTGGTACTCTTGATAGTAGATTTTGCCGTTTTTATGGACTTTGACATCCAATGACGTTGACAAGGCATTAACTACCGAAGAACCTACCCCATGGAGTCCCCCGGAGACTTTGTAGCCGCCGCCGCCGAATTTTCCTCCGGCATGCAGGATCGTAAAGACGGTTTCTACTGCGGGGCGTCCAGTTTTGGCCTGGATATCGACAGGAATTCCCCGGCCATCATCAGTGACTGTCACACTGTTGTCTTTTTCAACGATGACTTGAATACTTGTAGCAAATCCAGCCAGCGCTTCATCGATCGAATTATCGACGATCTCCCATACTAAATGATGCAGACCTTCTGAGCTGGTCGAGCCAATATACATCCCTGGACGTTTTCTGACTGCTTCTAAACCTTCCAGCACCTGGATCTGGCTGGCATCATATTCTTTTGCGCGTTCGCTTAACATTTTTTCTTCTTCTGTCACTCCGCACTCTCTCCTTCTACTTGACCTTGTCGAACATAAAAGATTTGTGGTTCAACAGTCATTTTATCTTTGACGTGTTCCAACGTCGTCGTTGTTAGAAATGTTTGTACTTTTCCTTCGATTGTTTCCAGTAAATGCATTTGTCTGCCATCATCCAGTTCACTCATGACATCGTCTAAAAGCAGGACAGGATACTCACCGGTCTCTTCCTTTATCAGATCAATCTCTGCCAATTTGACACTCAACGCAGTGGTTCGCTGCTGTCCCTGTGAACCGAACGTCTGGACATTTTTTTGATTGATCAAAAAAATCAATTCGTCTCGGTGCGGTCCTGCTAGTGTTACTTGACGAAATCGCTCTTTTTGCTTCACTTTTTCTAAAGCAGCGGTGAAGGCTGTCTGTACAGCTGTCAGATCTGCCCATTCACCGTCAGGAACACTTGAATCGTATTCGATTGTTAAAAGCTCTTTGGATTGGCTGATTTTCTGATGCAACTGATTCGCCCAATATTCCAGACGCTTGATAAATGTTTGACGAGCCAGCAAGACTTTGCTGCCAAATTCGATCAGCTGTTCGGTCAAGATCGTCAAATACAATTCATCGGTCTGCTTTTTTTCAGCCAGCTGCTTCAAATACTGATTTCGTTGTTTGAGGATTTTTTGGTATTGGACCAAATCGTATAAATAGACCGGATTGATCTGACCGATCTCCATATCCAAAAATTTTCGCCGTAGCTGAGGACTGCCCTTGACTAGCGACAAATCTTCCGGAGCAAACAAAATGACATTCAATTGACCAATATAACTACTCAATTTCTTTTGCTCGATATGATTGACTTTGGTTTTGCGGCCTCTTTTGGTCAAAAAAAGCTCTAAAGGAACTGTCGCATGCTGCTTGATGACCGTTCCTCGAACCGAGGCTTGACTACTGTCCCACTGGATCAACTCTTGTTCATTGGTTGTCCGATGGCTGCGAGTCATCGCTAGAACAAAGATACTCTCTAATATATTCGTTTTTCCCTGGGCATTTTCGCCTAAGAAAATCACTAAATTTTTGTCAAAAGTCAACGAGAGCGTCTCATAATTGCGAAAATTTTGAAGCTGAAGATCATTCAGACGCATTTTTTGCGCCCTTCTTTGCCATAAAAAAAGTACCTGCTTCAGGTATCTCGATCATCATGCCTTCATAAAGCTTACGACCTCGGCGATTTTCCGGCTCTCCATCGACAAAAATCGTATGTTCAGCTAAGTACCATTTAGCCTGTCCGCCACTACTGATCACATTGACTTCTTTCAATACTTGACCAAGTGTCATATATTCCGTTTCTAAAACGATTTTCTCTTTCATTTTTTCCCTCAATTCTGCGTTCAGACATTTGTTTATATTATACTCCTTTTATAGGAATAAAACAAATTCCTCTTCATATTTTTGAGTCTCAGAAGTTTTGCTTCGTTTTGACGTTTTCCACCAAAAATAAAAAGAAGGGCTTAAAAATGATTTTAAGCCCTTCTTTGTTTAAATGTCTTTTCAGTTAAATCTTTCAATTGTTTTCATAAAGAATGAAAATCAAGATCAATTTGTACGAACAGGAGTGATCAGCTGAATGAAAGCAGCTTCTCCTTCTGTCGGCTCCAACGTAAAGGGACGAATTGCCGAAATAAAGCGAATATTGATCGTTGTATCTCCAAAGGCACGTAAAGCAGCCTTCATATAATCCGGATTAAAGGAAATATCTAATGGATCACCGGAAACCTTCTCGTAATTCAAGACTTCTTCAACTTTCCCGATCTCTGGCGAATTTCCGTACAAGACAACACCTTCTTCGGCAATATGCAAACGTACAATGTTGTTGCGTCCTTCATGAGAAAGCAAGGAAGCACGTTCGATCGCTGATAAAAAGGCTGGCACAGTAAATTCGATCTCAGTATTGAAGCTTGTCGGGATCAAACGGTTGGTGTCTGGGTAGGTCCCTTCTAGTAAACGAGAATAGAATTTCATTGTTTTGGTTTCAAATAAAACTTGATTGTCCATAATACTGATTTGAACGAGCTCTTCTTCGTCTGCTAGTGAACGAGACAATTCGGTCAAGCTTTTTCCAGGGATCACGATGTTGAATTTTTCATCGCCACTTTCCAAAGGGATCACGCGCTGACTCAAGCGGTGAGAGTCTGTCGCAACTGCCAGTAATTTTTCATTTTCTAAAATAAAATGAACTCCGGTCAGAATTGGGCGACTTTCATGCTGTGATACCGCAAAAACTGTTTCACTGATTAGTTTGTTCAAGACATGAACAGGAATTTTTATCTGATTTTGACTATCCACAATTGGTAAATGTGGATAACTATCGGCATCTAAACCGTTCACGGTAAAGTTCGCTTTTCCTGATGTGATAACTACTTGATTATTTTCAATCACTTCCATTGTGAAATAATCTTCAGGTAAACGACGGATGATTTCTCCGAAGAAACGTGCTTGTAAAACAACTGCTCCAGTTTTTTCGATTGTCATTTGAGCTTTTTCATTGTCGATACTCAAAAATGTTTCGATGGAGATATCGGCATTGCTCCCAGTCAGCATCAAACCATTGGTTGTTAGATTAATTTTGACACCTGTCAAAATAGGCATCGTCGTTTTTGAAGAGATCGCCCGTTGGACAGTCTGTAATTCTTGGGTAAAGGTTGAACGATTTAACGTTACTTTCATGATAAGAGCTCCTTTATAAATTAATTTTAAGAAAGAAAAGATAGTCGTAGTAGTAGGTCAGTGAATAATGTGGAAAACTAGAATAAAAGCTGATCGTAGTAAGTTATCCACCTGTGTATAAGTTGTGGATAACTTTTCGACTTTGTCCACATCAACTCAAAAGCAAACCTTTGATCTCAGAGATCTCGTTTTGAATAATGGCATCGTGCTTGAGTAGCTGCTGGATCTTTTCATGGGCATGGATGACGGTCGTGTGATCTTTGCCTCCAAATTCAGCCCCGATCTTCGGCAGAGAATTGTCGGTCATTTCTCTTGCTAGGTACATGGCGATTTGTCGAGGAACAACGATGCTTTTGACCCGTTTTTTTCCTTTAAGATCTTTTAGTTGAATATGATAGTACTTTGCGACTTCCTCTTGGATCTGCATGATCGATACTTGACTCAGAGGATGACTGGATTTCAGAGCTTTCAGAGCTTCTGCTGCCAAGCTAGTTGTGATATCAGAGCTTTGGATCGCTGCAAAAGCTTGGACCCGAACCAGTGCCCCTTCTAGCTCACGAATATTTGAATCGATCTGACCGGCGATATAGCTCAATGTATCATCAGGGATCTCAAGATTTTCCGCTTCGGCTTTCTTCCTAAGAATCGCGGTTCGTGTTTCCAGATCCGGTGGTGTGATGTCGACAGACAGTCCCCAGGCAAAGCGGGAAACTAGTCGTTGCGGCAAGGTCGGAATCTCGTTTGGCAAACGATCACTGGTCAAGACGATCTGTTTGTTGTTGCGGTAAAGCTCTTCAAAGGTATTAAAGAACTCTTCCTGTGTCCCTTCCTTATTGACTAAGAATTGGATGTCATCGACCAACAATAGGTCGACGGTTCGATACTCATTGCGGAATTCTTCCATTTTATTTTTCTGGATAGAATTGATGAAGTCGTTGGTGAAATTCTCACTGCTGACATATTTGATCTTGGCATGTGGCCGTTTGAGCAGCATTTGATGTCCGATCGCATGCATCAAGTGAGTCTTTCCTAAACCGACGCCTCCATAGAAGAACAGCGGATTGTAGATTGATCCGGGATCTTCAGCAACCACTAAAGCCGCGGCATGCGCCATTTGGTTGCCTTTCCCGATAACGAAGGTGTCAAAGGTATATTTTGAATTTAGCATCGATTTGTTTGCAACAGGTGCAGCAGGCTCATCGGTCTTCTTTTCGGTAGCCTTTTGTTTGTAGCTTTCGGCTTCTTCAGGCGTCACAAAAATGGGAAGAATTTCTTCGCCACTCATCATAAAGAAGGTTTCAAGAATTTTTCCCGCTAAATTTTTTTCCCAATAGTTTTTTTGAACAGTGGTTGGGACTTCGATCACTAATTGATTATCTTGAAAGGAAAGAGGTGTAGCCGGTTCGATCCATGTATTGTAGCTCACTGGATTCATTTCTTTTCTGTAACTCTCTTGCAGTTCTTTCCATATAGCATCCAGAGATGGCATAGCGAACCCTCCTATAAAAAATTGTAGATAAAAATAGATAGTACTAATTTATCACGGATCTTGCAAGTTTTCCACAGATATAAACGAAAATACGAAAAAAAAGTGGATTTTTCCACACTGTGTACAAAAACTAAAAAAGAAATCCACAGGAGGGAAAAAGGACTATCCACAGAAAACAAAAATCTGTGGAAAAGAAAAAAATAAAAAAGTTATTCACAAGTCGGTTCAGAATGTAAGTACTGGTACAAAAGGAAAGATAATTGTTTATCCACAGACTTTTTCTCGGGTGTGAATAACTTTTTCAGGGCCTGTTTAGATGTGTATAACTGAAAAACAAGTCGAAACTAAGTGGAAAACTAAAAAAGTCAGTTAACAGATCAATACCCAGCGGTTTTGCTAAATTGTGGATAAGCAATTAAACTTATTCTGCAGTGGAAAAGTTTGATTCTTTCCTATGGTATACTAAAATCAATGAAACAATGTTGAACTTCTTATGCAGCAATTTACGGGAAGGAGCAAACAAAATGGGAGATGTTGAAACAGGCGAAAAGTCGAAAAAAACCAAAAAGAAAAGGTTTTGGCCAAAAGTAGTTTTAGGGGGTCCTGCTGCTACTGATCGCAGCTATTGCCTTGGGAATTTGGAATGAAAAGTACAATACTGGTCCTTCAGGTCAGACAGCAACGCAGGGAGAAGCGCTTCGTGTCGGTCACATCACTTATAAAATCGATGCTATAGAGATAACGAAAACCGTTGAAATCAATGGCAACGAGCGAACGGTCAATGAAGGAGGCTCTTTTTTCATCATTGATCTGACCCTGCGCAATCATCGCTTTTTCCGGTCAGTGTTTTATCAGTCGGATTTTCAATTGTATGCCAATGGAAGCTATTATCAGTTGCCTGATGAAGAATTAGATTTTATGCAGCCTGAAAAAATCGTTGATGAACTTGCGTTACAAAAAGGGAGAGAGCCTATCAAATGGGGCAACGAGTTGGACAGACGTGAGACAAAAGCAATGACGACGGTACTCTTTTTGCCCGCGGAAGCCGTTGAGGGGGACGAGTTTGCGCTCTCTATCGCTAGAAGATTCAAACGCAAAGATCTAGAGGGGATGTTTCTGTTGGATGAAGTCGTATCACCACAGTAATCGAGTATGAAAAGCTGGCAAGAAGCAAATCTCTCGTAAGGTATTTTCACTTTTTTATTGACAAATGGCGTAACTACTGGTTATACTATCAAAGTATGTCGTAAAGTATCGATAACAGAACTCTTGTTGGAGGTGGAATAAATGAAAAGAACGTATCAACCAAATAAACGTAAACGCCAAAAAGTTCACGGATTCCGTAAACGTATGAGCACAAAAAATGGACGTCGTGTATTAGCTAGCCGTCGTCGTAAAGGCAGAAAGGTTCTTTCTGCATAAGCCACTGAACCTCAGTGGTTTTTTTTTGTCCATTTTTAGCAAAAAACAAAAAGATTCCACTCATTTTTCAGCTATTTTTACTTTAAAAGATGAATCCCCTTCATAAATTATGGTATTATTGTTGAGTGAGTATCTAAGTAGAAGGAAATGATGAAAAGGACATGAGAAAGGCGTATCGAGTCAAAAAAGAAAAAGAATTCCAAAAAGTTTTTCAAGAAGGACAATCGTTTGCTAACCGCAAGTTTGTCGTTTATTTACTACCAAACGACCAACCACATTTTAGGGTAGGGATCTCTGTTGGGAAAAAAATTGGCAATGCTGTGACCCGAAATGCTGTCAAACGAAAGATACGTGCAAGTATTTTCGCTATGAAGGATCAGATCGATCCGCAGCTGGACTTTATAGTTATCGCCAGACCATCCGTTTCAGATTTACCTTCCCAGGAAGTGTACTCGAACTTACTGCATGTATTCAAACTTGCAAAAATAATCAGCTAAGGGAAAGGAAATCGTTCAGTGAAAAAAAGAAAGCGTCTCCTATTAACACTAGGATTAGTTTCATTCGTGGTACTTTTGTCTGCCTGTGGGGCAACAGGAGAAGTATCAGCTAGCAGTACAGGTATCTGGGATCGATACATCGTCTATTATTTTGGAGAGGCCATTAAATGGTTGTCTGTCGGTGGTTCTCGAGGAATCGGGATTATTCTGTTTACCGTGATCACTCGGATCATTTTGTTCCCATTGATGAATTTCCAGACAAAAAGTATGCGTAAAACGCAGGAAATTCAACCAAAAATAAAAGAATTACAAGAAACCTATTCTTCAAGAGACACGGCTACTCAGCAAAAACTTCGTGAAGAACAACAAAAACTCTACGCAGAGCATGGGGTTAATCCTTATGCAGGATGTTTGCCATTAGTGGTACAAATGCCGATCCTGATGGCGATCTGGCAAGCGATCTCTCGTGTACCAGAACTAAGAGAAGGTAGCTTCTTATGGTTAGACGTTATAGGAAATCCAGATCCTTACTATATTTTACCGATTTTGGCAGCCGTATTCACTTTTGCCAGTACCTACTTATCAAGCATGAGCCAAGTCGAATCGAATGCTAGCTTGAAAATCATGAATTACGCGATGCCGTTGATGATTTTAGTCATGGGGATCAATTTACCAAGTGCCCTTTCTCTATACTGGGTGATCTCGAATGCGTTCCAAGTAGCACAAACGATGATCATCAACAATCCGTTCCAAATTCGTCGGGAACGTGAAGAAGCCGCTCGTAAAGTACGCGAACGCGAACGTGCGCTACGCAAAGTCAAACAACCTAAGAAAAAACGTAAAAAATAACGAAAGGAGTTTCTATGATGCCAATCTATGAAGGTCAAACAGTAGAAGAAGCATTGGCCGCTGGTCTGGCCGCCCTTGCTTTAACAAAAGAACAAGTAACGATCAATGTTTTAGAGGAAGGGAAGAAAGGTTTCTTCGGAATCGGGAAAAAGAATGCTCGTGTTTCTTTGGAACCGGTCGTTACAGAAGAAGTGATCATTGAAGAAGTCGTTGAAACAGCTCCTGTAGTCGAGATCGAAGAGGAGGTCGTTGCGGAAGTACCGGCTGAAGCAGTAGAAGAGACATCAACTGCCTTAGAAAATTTGGGGGATGAGGAGGCACTGACGCAGTTGGCGCTTTACCTAACCAATATTTCTAAAGAACTGAATGCTCCTGCGATGGTCAAAACCTCTCGTGAGCACGGAACGACAGTCTTTCAGCTAGAAACCCAAAAACAGGGGATCTTGATCGGAAAACATGGAAAAACCCTGAATGCTTTACAGTATTTAGCACAGGTCTTCATCCATCGCGCGGCCAAAAACAAATTGTCCGTTGTCGTCAATGTTGGTAATTACCGTGAGAAACGTCAGGCGATCTTGAAGCGTTTAGCAGAGCGCACCGCAGAGAAAGTCGATCGTACCGGTCGACCAGTATTTTTGGAACCAATGCCTGCCTTTGAGCGCAAGCAGATCCACTCTGCATTGAGTAAAAAAGACTATGTGAAGACACATTCTGAAGGCGACGAACCCTATCGTTACCTAGTAGTCGAACCAGCTAAAAAATATTTTTAAACACGTGAAAAACGAGTGAGATCAAGAGATCCCGCTCGTTTTTTTTCGAAATCAATTTGACTTCATACCCATTTAAACGTATAGTTTCTTGTAGATCATTCTTATCAAAGGTATTTCTTTGATATGAAAAGAGCCTGGCTTTTCGACAGGCTCTTTTTGTTTTATTCTTTTTAGGTTGTGGTTACTAACCGCCGATCGTAGATTGCGTGAACTGGACAACCGTTCCATAAGCAAAAATTTCAAAGGCATCTTTGCCATTTTTGTTTACGTGCTCGTGCTCAAAATGGCAGTTGATAACAGCCGTTGCACCATACTCATAGGCTTGAGCTTTTAAAAGAAAGGCAATATCTGCTAACAGAGAGTTAGGATCACCTTCTGTATCAAAGATATCCGTCTCTAGACGTTCGGCTACAAAAACAATGTCGCGCACGACATAAGGTTTATTGACATTTCCCGTTGATAGCATGATTTTGTGGATACGTTCAGTTTCTTCTGGTGTATAATTCTTTTTTTCATTCATCATAAGTCTTCCTTCTTTCTTTCAAGCTTTCTATAGTTATAGTTTAACTTTTTTCTGTAATTTGCGCAAAATTTAATGCATCATATGAAAAATAGTTTTGAAAACTTGTCACCTTGCCCAAAATATGCTACTCTATGACAAGAATTTAATCAGACAAGCAGTCAAAGTGCGAAGTCTATCCGTTTGTTTAACGGGTGGAGTGGGCACTTTTTTTGTGTCATCAAATAGAAGAAAGCAGGAGGGACTAGAACGTGGCAGAAATAACGCAGGAATTTGATACGATAGCAGCGATTTCAACTCCACCGGGAGAAGGGGCGATCAGCATTGTCCGCATGAGTGGGGATCAAGCAGTGATGATTGCAGACAAGCTCTTTAAAGCAAAGAACAAGTTGGCAGATGCAGCCAGTCATACGATCAACTATGGACATCTTTTTGACCCGCAGGATGGCTCAATGGTGGACGAAGTGATGGTTTCTGTTTTGCGTGCACCGAAGACTTTTACCAGAGAAGATGTCGTGGAGATCAATTGTCATGGTGGGATCGTAGTCGTTAATCAAATATTGCAGCTTTTGCTACGTCAAGGCGCTCGTTTAGCTGAGCCAGGAGAATTCACCAAGCGCGCCTTCTTGAATGGACGAATGGACTTGTCACAGGCCGAGGCAGTCATGGATTTGATCCGTGCGAAGACCGACAAGGCGATGAATGTCGCATTGAATCAACTGGACGGTAATTTGTCCAAGCTGATCCGTGCCTTGCGTCAAGAAATTTTGGAAACTCTGGCACAGGTGGAAGTCAATATCGACTATCCGGAATACGACGATGTGGAAGAAATGACGACTCGTTTACTACTGGAAAAAGCTGGTCAAGTCCAAGGTCAGATCCAAGCACTGCTGGCAACTGCCCAACAAGGAAAAATCTTGCGTGAAGGCTTGAATACAGCGATCATTGGCCGTCCTAACGTTGGAAAATCCAGTCTTTTGAATCATTTATTACGAGAAGAAAAAGCGATCGTAACCGATATTGCTGGAACGACGCGTGATGTCATTGAAGAATATGTCAATGTGCGGGGAGTACCATTGAAGCTGATCGACACAGCCGGTATTCGCGAGACAGAAGATATCGTGGAACGGATTGGCGTTGAGCGCAGCCGCAAAGCACTGTCTGAAGCGGATCTAATCTTACTAGTCTTGAATCAGAGTGAAGCCTTGACTATCGAGGATCGTCAGCTGATCGAAGCAACCAATGGGACCAAACGGATCCTCTTGTTGAACAAAACCGATTTACCGTCGCAGCTGGATCATCAGGAGCTGTCAGAATTGCTCGTTGGTGATGCGGTCTTTGAAGTATCTGTGTTGCAAAATGCCGGCTTGGATCAGCTGGAGCAAGCGATCGCCGACTTGTTCTTCGGCGGACAGACAACTGACAAGGATGCTTCTTATCTGTCGAATACGCGTCACATCTCTTTGCTAGAAAATGCTTCTCAGGCACTGACCGAAGTGATCGAGGGTATCGAACTGGGAATGCCAGTCGATCTGGTACAGATGGATATGACCCGTTGTTGGGACTATCTGGGAGAAGTCGTCGGTGATAGTGTGCAGGATGAATTGATTACACAATTGTTCAGTCAATTTTGTTTAGGGAAATAAGAAAGGACAGAGACAGATGCAAGAATACCAAGGTGGTTCTTATGATGTGATCGTTGTAGGCGCAGGACATGCCGGTTCGGAGGCAGCCTTAGCAGCTAGCCGCATGGGCAACAAAACGCTACTGGTCACGATCAATTTAGATATGGTGGCTTTTATGCCATGTAACCCTTCTGTGGGTGGCCCAGCCAAAGGCGTCGTTGTGCGGGAGATCGATGCACTCGGCGGTGAGATGGGTAAAAATATCGATAAAACCTACATCCAAATGCGGATGCTGAATACCGGAAAAGGACCGGCTGTGCGTGCTTTACGCGCACAGGCCGACAAACACGCCTATGCTTCGGAAATGAAGCATACGATCGAGCGGGAAGAGAATCTGACGTTGCGTCAGGGGATCGTTGAACGCTTGTTAGTCGAAGACGGTGTGTGCCGAGGCGTTGTTACGTCTACGGGTGCTCGTTATGAAGCCAAAGCAGTAATCATCACAGCAGGAACCGCTTTGCGGGGCGAGATCATCATTGGTGAGCTGAAATATTCATCGGGTCCCAACAATTCGCAGCCGTCGATCGGTCTGGCAAATAGCTTGAAGGAGCTGGGACTAGAGATCGAACGCTTTAAGACGGGGACTCCTCCACGGGTCAAATCTAGTACGATCGATTACAGTGTGACGGAGATCCAACCAGGGGACGAAGCACCGAATCATTTTAGCTTTAGCACACCGGACAGTGTCTATAAACAAGAGCAAATCCCTTGTTGGTTAACCTATACCAATCCAGGGACCCATCAAATCATCCAAGCCAACCTACATCGTGCCCCAATGTTTACAGGGATCGTTGAAGGAGTCGGCGCTCGTTATTGTCCATCGATCGAAGACAAGATCGTGCGTTTTGCTGACAAAGAGCGTCATCAGCTTTTCTTAGAACCAGAAGGATTGCATACAGAGGAAGTCTATGTCCAAGGTTTGTCTTCTTCTTTACCAGAAGATGTTCAGGAGGATGTGCTACATTCGATCGTTGGTTTGGAAAAAGCAGAAATGATGCGGACGGGTTATGCGATCGAATACGATGTGGTCGTGCCCCATCAATTGCGTCCAACCTTAGAAACGAAAATCATTGAAAATCTTTATACAGCAGGTCAGACAAACGGTACTAGTGGTTATGAAGAAGCTGCTGGACAAGGCTTGATCGCCGGTATCAATGCTGGTTTGAAGATCCAAGGGAAAGAGCCCTTTGTCTTGAAGCGTAGCGATGGTTATATCGGTGTAATGATCGACGACCTAGTAACCAAAGGAACCAATGAACCGTATCGCTTGTTGACGTCACGGGCGGAATATCGTTTGATCCTGCGTCATGACAATGCGGATCTTCGTTTAACTGAGACCGGTCATCAAATTGGTCTAGTGAAAGAGGATCAGTACCAAGCCTATCTATTGAAGAAGGCAGCAGTGGAAGACGAGATCAAACGCTTGAAAAAAATCCGGATCAAACCGACCAAGGAAGTACAAGCATTTCTGGAAGGAAACGGTTCTGCACCTTTGAAAGACGGCGTACTGGCAAATGAATTTCTACGTCGTCCAGAGATCAGCTATCAGGATCTTTTACGCTTTATTCCTGCCAATGAGGCTTTGACCGCTAAAGAAGTGGAGCAAGTTGAGATCCAGATCAAATACGAAGGCTACATCAAAAAAGCGATGGAAAAAGTCGAGAAGCTTAAACGAATGGAAGCCAAACGAATCCCTGAAAACATCGATTATGAAGCGATCAATGGCTTGGCTACAGAAGCCAAACAAAAACTGCAAAAGATCCAACCTGAAACGATTGCTCAAGCAAGCCGTATCAGTGGCGTGAATCCAGCAGACATTAGCATTTTGATGGTCTATATCGAACAAGGAAGAATCGCGAAAACCACCAGTACGAATCAATAACAAAAAAAGGCTTGGAAACAGGCCTTTTTTGTTTGAAAAAATGGAATGATGGGATCAAAACAGCGATTGCTTTCTCGTGACAATGATTCTCATTTGTATTTAGGTGTTTTGAGTGGGAGAATCATTAGATTCGATTCATACTAAGAGTAGATAAAACCAACAGACACAGGAGGAGATCATCATGGCTGAAACAAAACACAACGTCGCGGAAAAAACTTGTGCCAATTGTACTCATTGGGAAGGAAAAAGACTAGTTGACTAGGTATCAGGAATCTCTTTCATCAATCCAAAGGAAGTCGCACAATGCGGAAGCACAGAGAGTCCTGACTATCAGGAGCAAGTAACCCCTTCACACAGTTGCGCTGCTTGGAAAGAAGCACTGTAAAATTGCTCGTTTTGATTCAAGAATTTAGAATATCCAAACAATAGAAGACGTGCTTCGGTGGTCTCAAGGATCCTCGTCGCAAATTCACCTAGATTGGGTGACGTTCCTTCTCACTTGTTTGGATATTTTTGTCTTTTTTTACTGCTATTACGGTCTTTTTCGTGTTTCACGTGGAACATCGTCTATGCTAAAATAAAAGAAAACTTCAAGGAGCTGCTGTTATGAACTGGTTCACAGTCGAAAAAATCGATCCACAAACCTTTGCTTTGAGTGAATACGGACACTGGGAAAAAGTCCGTTCTTTTTTATTGCTGGGAGAGAAACAGGCACTCTTGATCGATACAGGATTGGGCATCGGGGATATTTATCAGGAAGTTCGTCGTTTGACAGCACTGCCGATTCAAACCGTATTTACTCATGTCCACTGGGATCACATTGGCGGAGGAAAGTCCTTTGAGAATATTGGTGTCCATCCGGATGATTTGGAATGGTTTGAAAAAGGAATTCCGGTCTGGGACACAGAAAGCGTCAAAAAAGAATTGATGAGAGATCTTTCACAAGAATTGCCTAGTGAATTTTCTTTGGATTCTTTTGAATTATTTACAGGAAAAACAACTTGGTTGCTGGAAGATGGTGAGCGTCTGGATTTAGGCGGACGCCAGATAGACGTTTTGCATACGCCCGGCCATTCACCGGGTCATGTTTCTTTTTTTGATCAAACAAAGGGCTATCTTTTCCGGGAGACATTCTCTATTCGCAGGAAACACCAGTCTACGCCCATTATCCTTCAACGAATCCGACAGCGTTACTCGATTCGCTGATCAAAATCAGTCAGTTAAAACAGGTCCATCGTCTCTTTGCTTCACACAATCAATTGGAGTTACCTATTTCTATTTTACAGTAAGCAAAGGCAGCCGCGATATTGCTTCAGGAACAAGGGCTGGATCATCACGGCAGTGGTCTACAGCTCTTTGAATCCTTTAAATTTCTTTTCTAACGGCTAGAATGTGGTAAAATAGTGAATAAAATCACATGGATGAAGGAGACAGTCGTATGAATAAAATTTTTGAAAGTCCACAACGGTATGTCCAAGGAAAAGGGGTGCTCAAAGAGAGCTATCAGTATTTAAGTCCTCTTGGCAACAAAGCGGTGATTCTGACAGATCCCCTTGTTTGGGAAATTGCAGGTAAAGACTTGGAAGCGCATCTCAACAACAAGGGGATGTCCGCGACCACTGAGCTTTTTCAAGGAGAATCCTCCATCAATGAAATTGAACGTCTCACGGCAGTAATTGAAAAAGAAAACTATCAGCTGGTAATCGGTCTCGGTGGAGGAAAGGCGATTGACACTGCTAAGGCTGTTAGCAGTCGTACCAACAGTACCTTGGCGATTTTACCAACAAGTGCGGCTACCGATGCGCCGACATCAGCGATTTCCGTGCTCTATACGGAGGAAGGTCTTTTTGAAAAGTACCTTTTTTATCCGAAGCATCCGGAGCTAGTTCTGCTTGATACAGCTGTGATCAGTCAAGCACCGGTCCGTTTGTTGAAATCAGGTATCGCTGATGCGATGGCGACGTGGATAGAAGCACGAGCAGTTTTTCAAGCAGGCGGTGAAAACTTGCTTGGCGGCATCCCTACGCTGGCAGCGGTCGCTATTGCGGAAAAATGTGAAGAGATCTTATTTAACTATAGTTTGCCGGCGATTGCTGCCAATGAAGCAAAAATTGTGACCAAAGCTTTGGATGCAGTCATTGAAGCCAATACCTTACTGAGTGGGATCGGTTTTGAAAGTGGTGGTCTAGGCGCAGCTCACGCGATCCACAATGGCTTTTCAGCTTTGAAAGGTGAGATCCATCAGTTGACCCATGGAGAAAAAGTCGCTTACGGAACATTGGTCCAGCTGTTTTTAGAGAATCGATCCACCGAAGAATTAGACAAATACCTTACATTTTATCAAAAAATTGGCTTACCTAGGACCTTAAAGGAGCTGCATTTAGAACATGCTTCCTATGACGAATTGTTAAAGGTCGGGAAGCTGACTGTAGCTCCAGGATCAACGATTCATCAATTGGCAGGGAACTACACAGCTGAAGAGATTACTGATGCGTTGATCGCAGTCGATGCTTATGTCAAATTGAGCTAATGATTGTTGTTTCACGTGAAACACATTCGATTAATGAGACGCAAATTATTTAATGAAACAATGATTCTAGAACCTGTGTAAACAAAAAGCAGGTTCTTTTTTATACATTTTTTTGAATAAATATGATTTAAGAAAATCGTTTTTTATAGCGTGTCGTTGAGTTTCTATCAAAGTTCTATATAATGAAAACAAATGTTAGAAAAAAGGGGATAAAAATGAAAAAGAAATGGATTGGACTGCTGGTAGCCAGTATGATCATGTCTCAATTGCCACTGGCGGTTTGGGCAAATGAAACGATCGATTCGACGACAGAAACGACTGTTCAAACAGAAGCGACAAGCGTGGAAACAGAAGAAACCACAGAGCAATCATCTGTGGAAGAGATTAGCGAAAGTTCTTCTTCGTTGGAGGTTTCGACGGAAGAAACCTCTTTAGAGGAAACCGTTGAAAGCTCCTTTGTGGAAACGAGTGAAAGCAGCACGATTGAATCAATCAGTGAGAGTCAGGAGCTTCCTGAGATCGCTCCTATGGCAGCAATGGTGAGCTTTTCTTATGCGACTGTTATAAAGGAAGTACCATTACGAAATGATCAGCTGATTGCCACGGAGAAAACAACGAAAAGCCATCTGAAACAGACGCTAAAAGTGAAAACCGTTGTCAGTGATGGACAAGGAAAAAACTATTATCAACTGGAGACCAACAAAAAACAACTCCTCGGTTATGTAGAGGAAGGGGCGTTGGAGCTGACCAATTCGCCAGGAGGCAAGTATTTTGGCGATAAAAAATATGTGATCCTGACTTCTAAAAACTACGATATTTGGCAGAATTTCACTTGGAAAAGACGCAATCACTCTTCCAATTATCACAATCAAGTATTGGAAGCACGAGGGTATTACGATCATTTTAACGGTTCCCGTTATTTGTCTTTGTACGATAGCAAAGGCACTTGGGTTGGTTATATCAATCAAACAGGAACGAAAACGACTAAAGATCCCCACAGCGGATATAAAAGTTATGGAAAATTTGTCACGATCAGTTCTAAAAATTACGATATTTGGCAAAAATTTTCATGGAAAAAACGGAATCACTCTTCCAGTTATCACGGACAAACGCTGGAAGCACGAGGATATTATGATCACTTTAATGGTTCTCGTTATTTGTCACTCTATGACAGTAAAGGATCTTGGGTTGGTTACATCAATCAGACAGGGACCAAACTGGCCAATGGACGTCAAGGAAGCTATCAAGCCTATGGTGAATCAGTGACGATCGAAAAGAATTATACGATCTGGCAGAATTTCAGTTGGAAAAAGAAAGCCGATGCGAACAAGTACAAAGGACATACCTTGATTGCCAAAGGCTTTTACAATCACCTGAATGGTTCGACCTATTTGAGTCTCTACAATCAAAAAGGGCAGTGGCTCGGTTATATCAATGCGGATGCTGTCAAGATCAAAGCGAAAAAAGCAGGCTGGGCTTATGCAACTGTTCAGCAAAACAATCTACCTGTCTGGCAAAATTTTCAATGGAAGCAAAGAACAACGACTCGTGCGTTGGTTGGTAAAACCTATCGCATCAATGTAGCCTATCAGCATTACAATGGCAAGCTGTATTATTCTCTGTTCAACAGTAAAAATCAATGGCAGGGCTATGTAGAAGCGAGTGGGGTCACTACTCTGCAACAACCGCAGGGCAACAGT
The DNA here is from genome assembly GCF_053760925.1 of Enterococcus olivae. Taxonomy (NCBI): domain Bacteria; kingdom Bacillati; phylum Bacillota; class Bacilli; order Lactobacillales; family Enterococcaceae; genus Enterococcus; species Enterococcus olivae. Next base: position 36,654 of record NZ_JBSMVT010000019.1, on the reverse strand, counting down.
CAAACAATCAAAGAATATGTCAAAGTGACGAAAAAGAATTACAATCTGCATGCCAATTTCAGTTGGCAGAAAAAACAAGCTTCAGATTCGCTGGTCAATCAAGTGTTTCAGGCTAGAGAACGATTCCAGCACTACAATGGCGCAAGCTATGTGTCCTTATACAATGAGCTAGGAACGTGGCAGGGCTATATCAATGAAGGAGCTCTTCAATCAGCCAGTGCCTCGCAATTTATTGATAAGGAACGTTTGAACACAGTCTATCAAACAACAGCGGTCTTCAAACAAGGAACCGCTACAACCACTAATTGGAATCAATTCCAAGCTGCTCTGAAAGAAGCGAACAACAAGTTAGCGAAGGCAAAAAAACAAAATGAGGTCAATCAAGCTGCCAATACCTTGGACACTCTTGCCAAACCGCAATTTATCGCTTTTCTAGCTGGCGATGCTCAAAAAATCGCTAAAGCCAATGATTTGTATCCTTCGGTGATGCTAGCACAAGCAATTTTAGAATCAGGATATGGCAGAAGTGAACTGGCCTATCAGGCGAAAAACATGTTTGGTATCAAGTTCAATGAAGGCAAAGACGAGGGCCAATATGGCTTTTATGAAGTTGCCTCTTTGGAATTCATCAATGGACAGTATGTTTCTGTCACTTCCAAATTTAGAAAGTATCCAGCACTGTCGGAGTCGTTGAAGGACAATGCACTGAAGCTTTCAAAGGGTGTTTCGTGGGATGCCAATTATTATAAAGGTGCGTGGCGTTCACAAGCCAAAACCTATCAGGAGGCTACCCGTGCATTGACCGGCAAGTATGCCACAGATCCAAATTATCACACGAAGTTAAACAAGGTCATTGAAGATTGGGCACTGTATCAGTACGATTAGTCAGCCACTGCCTATTTTCATTGATCAGCGACTGCTTAATAAGCGCTAAAGACTCAGTAACCGCTGAGTCTTTTTTCTGTTTAATAGCGATGAAAAAAAGAATGTTACACTTTTTTGAGTAAAACGTTGACATTTTGCTTTCTTTTTTCGTTAGTAAAGGTAAAGAGAAAGGAAGCTGGGGAAAAATGAAAAAACTGAAATTGATTTTTTTGACAAGTGAAGGAAAACGGCATATGTTTTATCCACATGTGGATAACGACAAGATCACACCAGAAGAGATTCGAAAAATCGTGGAGCAATTGATTTTTCTGGATCACCAAAATGCTGCGGGTGGTGTCCATTTGTTTGATCGATTGGAGAAAGCTGTGTGGGTCGAAAAAAAGGAAATTCCCTTATTTAAAAAATATGGAAACACGATCATTTTTCCTAAAAATTAAATGTATAATTATTCATTTGGAGGTATATCCACAACTATGTTTCACGTGAAACATTTAGATTGCTATTTGCTTCAAATAAACGTATGATAGTCAAGTAATGCATTTGATATATAAGGGGATGATAGAATGATACGTTTTGTATCTTCTGCAGAAAGACAAATTGCTGTCTGTTGATTCAGATGCTTTGTCAATATTCTTCAAAGCATCTATTTGTTTGAAGAAAGGAAATGAATATGAACCCAATAATCCAACCATACCAATACTTTGCCATTAAAAAGAAAGTCCTTTACTTGGTCAATACCTATCACTCTGTCAACGACAAAAGTACCATTGAGACTGTTCAGGCACTGATGTTAAAGGACATTGATGAGATCGTCGGAGAAAGCTACCCAGAAATTGAAGACTTGAAAAAATTCATCTTAGACCAGACGCTGACACGCGAAAAGACGGAGCATTATTTTGAGGAATTCAAGGACTGTGTGATTGCTTTTCAGCAACCGACAAGCAAACAAATCGAAAAGGTTTTTCGAAAGACCAAGAAGCTAAAGCATCCAGCGTGGGAAATCCTCGATCTACGGGAGCATTCTTATATTGGCTGGAATGATCCAGGATCACAAAAGAAATTTATTCTTTATTACAGTGAAGGAAAACTGCAGGGACTTTCTGGGCAGTTGAATCCTAGTATCATCAAAAACGTTTGTACGATTTGTCAAAAAGTATCGAATGTCTCCATGTTTTTAGCAACGACTAAAAGTAGTGGGGATGGTACCTATACAAAAAAAGGAAATTACATCTGTGCGGACAGTGAGCAGTGCAACCATCAGCTACATGATAGAGAAGCCTTTGACCGTTTTGTTGAGCAAATGAAATAAAGCGAACCTCGTATCCATTTCACTTTGGATACGGGGTTTTTTGTCGACAAAAGCGCAAAATTTGTTTTTCCAAGCGTGATGATTGTTTTTTAACACAAAGCTGATTAAAATAATAGCAATTGAGAAAGGTTCTCAATTAAAAGGAGGAGAGAAACATGGTTACAGTGAGTCAAGCGATCGTTGAACGTCGCACATCCAAAAAAAGTTTACAGAAGGAAGTTCCTTTAGAGCTGATTTATGAGCTACTGGAAAAGGCTCGTTTTGCTCCTTTTCATAAACGTGAGCCTTGGCAGGCGAAAATCATCACCACAGAGGCGGAAAAAGACTATTTGTATCAGGAAGTCATCAAACGCTATCAGGAGACGGGGGTGATTCATGATGAAGCCAGTCGCAGCAAGATGGAGAAGAAGATGTCCCGACTACTGAAGGAGGCACCAGCCACGTTGTTATTCGCCCGTGAGATCATTGCAGACAAACCTCGGTTGAATTCGGATGCGATCCAGGCAACCGCTGCCTTGATCCAAAATTTTTCGCTGCTGGCCTATGAAGCAGGACTGGTCGGTTTTTGGGCATCCAGTGCCTTTATCATGGATCAGGAATTGTCTCAACGTCTGGGTTTTCCTGAAAATTATGAGTTGATCGCCAACTATCGTTTAGGTTATCCAGATCCGACAATCGGTAAGAACAAAGCGAGACGGGAAGAGGTTCAAACCTGGGCACGCCCTTTGATTGAGAAGAAATAAAGAAAGCATAAGATCAGACAACAGAAGCAGTCGGCTGTTCTTTGCTGTGTTACAATAGGGGAGAATCTTAGTTTATTTCCTGAAGGAGGAGACAAAATGAAGTTTGGAAAAATCAATCGTTTTGTATTGGCAAGCTTGGCAGCACTTTCTCTGGGTTTAGCTGCATGTAGTAATAATGAAGGAGATTCGGACAGTCAAAATCAGACCAATGCTGTGGGCACGCCAGCCGAAGACAATTTATCTAAAGAAGAAGTCTTGGCGAAAGTTCAAACAGCTTCGGAAGAGATCAAGAGTGCGGAAGTGACGACAGATGTTACGATGGATCTTTTGATGAATGAACAGACTAACAAGGTAGAAACAACAGCGACTGTTCAATACACCACAGATCCTCTAGTCAGCAAAACAGAAACGATCTATTTCAATGCTGGAGAAGAAGAAACAATAACCACCTATATGGATGAGACGGCACTCTATGTGCAGCTCCCTGGTTCAGATCAGTGGATCACGCAAACACTGAGTGAAATGGGGATCGATCCACAGAAACAAATGGCGGCGGCGACTTCAACCAACCTGTTGAGAGAGCTAGAAGGACTTATGGAACAAGTCACAGTCGATGAAAACGACGATGCCTATGTCCTATCTTTTGAAGGTAGTGGCGATGAATTAAAAGAATTAGTCGTATCGATTTTGGCTACAGAAAATACAGGTGCCGACGCAGCTAGTATGGCAGATGACCTAGAGATCAATGCCTTTTCTTACAAAGTTGAAGTGGATAAAGCGACATTCTATCCAATCTCTTTTGAGACCGACATGGATTATGAAGCAGACACAGAAAACTTTACAATGACTGCGACTCAGCAACAAAAAGGAAGCTACAGTCAAATCAATGAAATCGATACGATCGAACTTCCTGCTGATGTTCAATAAAAAAACAGCAAGGCTGTCCCAAACCAACTTTCTGGTTGAGGGGCAGCCTTTTTGAATTGTATGAACTATTAGTAAATAATCTCTGAAGGATCTGAATGAGCGAGGACGAATTCTTTGAAATTGATGACAGCTGGCGTCAAATAGGCTTCCTTATTGGTTGCTAAATAGAAGGAGCGTTCTGTCTCTGGGTTTTTTAAGCGGAGCGTTTTTAAAGGCAAGTGCTTCAAAATATACATGTTTGGGACAACAGCGATCCCAAAGTCTTGACTGACAAGTCCTGCGATCACCTGATCGACAGTTGTCTCATAAACTGTTTGATAGGTACAGTTATTTTTTTTGAATGCATTATCGATGACACTGCGCAAGCCGCTGTTTTTACTAAAACCGATTTGTGGATAGGGCTGTGTTTGTTCCAAATAAATCTCATCAAACTGCGCCAAAGGATGATTTAGCGGAACGATGACAACCAGCTCTTGGCTGGCGATCGGTAAAAATTCAATGGAGGGTTCATTTGGTAAATAGGAACAGAAACCGATGTCGTAGTTCATGTTTTTGATTCCATCAATGATTTCATTGGTCACTCCGGTAGAGGTATGGAAATCAAAAGAGATCTCTTTGTCAGGATTGGCTTGATGAAAGGCATGAACGAGCTTAGGAACATAGGTTGTACCTAAAACAGGGAGAAAGGCAAAACTGATAAAACCACTTCCGCGACTGATCTTAGTGACAGTCTCGATTCCTTCATCAAGAATCCCCAAGGTTCGTGTGACATAATCATGGAAAATGACGCCTGGTTTGGTTAGTACGACGTTTCGTCCCTTCTTTTCAAACAAAGGAACACCCAACTCTTCTTCCAAAGTTGAGATGGCATTGCTCAAACTAGGCTGAGTAACATTTAATAACTTACTGGATCTTGTATAGTGCTGTTCTCTAGCAAGGACATCAAAGTATTTTAAATGTTGTAAATTCATTTGAACGTCTCCTAATAAATGGTTTTAATCAATTATAGCAAAAACTATATCTTTTACCTATAGATTATTCGATAAAAACCAATTAGAAATTTCAAAAGCTATCCGTTAGAATAAAGACAAGATTTGATTGTGAAATTAGAAACATGGGGATTGAAGAAGAGAAACCCTAGCAATCAAAAAGCTATTCATATCTGAAAGTTAAACTGCAGTCTTTCATGTGAAAAAAATAACTTTGATGGATGAGACAAAACAAGGAGGAAATGAAATGAGTAAAGTACCATTGACAATTAGTTCTTACACACTGGGTGTTGACATTGATTTTGAAGAGCGTGTAAAAATCGCCAAAGAAGCAGGCTTCGACGGAATCGGCTTACGTGCAGAAACTTACATGTTAGCCATCAAGCAAGGCTACTCTGATGAAAGAATGTTGGAGATCCTAGAAGAAAATGAGATGAAGGTAACTGAAGTTGAATACATTACTTTATGGGCGGATCCAAACAAAACAGTGGAAACACCAGAAACATTGTTGCAACAGTTCAAAGAACAAACGGTTTACCACATGGCGCGCTTGTTCGGTGTGGGACATATCAACTGTGGCTTAATGGAAAAATATCCAGCAGAAGTCCACATCAAAGCTTTCAAAGAATTATGTGAACGTGCGAAAGAATTAGTGATCGGTTTGGAATTCATGCCTTACAGTGGTGTGCCAGACTTGGCAAGTGCTTGGAACATCGTTAAAGAAGCAGACTGCGACAACGGCATGTTGATCTTGGATACATGGCATTGGGCGCGTGCAGAAACTTTGGCAGAAGACCTAAAAGAAGTACCTGCTGAAAAAGTAGTCTCTATCCAAATCTGTGATGTACTAGAACGTCGCTATCCAGACACGATCCTGCGTGATGAATCAATGCATGATCGCCTGTGTCCAGGAACAGGTTGGGGCGATACAGTTGGCTTCCTGAAAGCCTTGAAAGCCCACGGGATCAACCCTCGCGTGGTAGGAACAGAAGTCATCTCTGATCCAATTTTAAGTTTAGGCTATGAAAAAGCAGCGAAGATGAATTATGACACGAGTATCGATGTGATCAAACAAGCTTGGCCAGAATTATTAGACTAATTAGGAAAGAGGATGTAGTGGAATGTTAGAAGGAATCTCTGGAAGAACTCAGTTGTATGGATTGATCGGCAGCCCTGTTGGACACTCAGGATCACCAGCAATGTACAATTATGCGTTTGAGCAGTTGGATATCAATGCGGTCTACTTGGCATTTGATGTCAAACTGGAAGAAACACAACAGGCAATCGAAGCGATTCGCACGTTTAATTTAGTCGGCGGGAATGTGACGATGCCTTGTAAAGGGGCAGCAGCCCAATATATGGACGAATTGTCACCAGCGGCTCAAATGGTCAATGCAGTGAATGTTTTCCATAATGTAGACGGTAAATTAGTCGGTCATGTAACAGATGGTTTAGGCTTTGCCAATAATTTAAAAAACAATGGTGTAGATCCTAAAGGCAAGAAATTCGTGGTGATTGGAACAGGTGGTGCTGCTACAGCGATCCAGGTTCAATTGGTACTTGAAGGTGCGGCATCGATCGCAATCTTCAACATCAAGGATGATTTTTATGTGAAGGGTGAAGAAACAATCGCCCGTATCAAAAAACTGCATCCAGATTTTGATATCACGATGAATGATTTGTTTGATGCAGAATTATTGAAACAAACAGTTGCAGAAGCGGATGTTCTGGTCAATGGAACGACACTTGGTATGGGAGTTGGCTCTACCAAAACACCGATCAGCGACACGAGTATTTTCCATGAAGATCTGATCGTAGCGGATGCGATTTACAATCCACCAGTTACTCAGCTAATCAAGGATGCGGAAGCGAAGGGTTGTCAAACAGTTACTGGTGAAGGGATGCTGTTGGCACAAGGAAAAGCAGCTTTTGAGATCTTCACTGGGAAAGAAATGCCTGTTCGACCAAAATAAATGCATGTGCTGCTGTCAAAGCAGCACCGCTTTATGGATACGTAAGTTCAATTGTTAACAAATGAAAAAACAAGGAGAATTAAGATGAAAGCAAAACGTTATATTATGTCCTTAGTCACGGTTTATTTATGCTATTTTACCCACGGGATGCAAGCACTTATTCTAAGCCAAAATGCCGCTTATTTCATAGATAAATGGGGATATACGGACGTAACAGCTGGTTCAGCAGCTGTCTCCATGGCGATTACTGCCACTGGATTTGGTAAATTTATTTCTGTCTGGATCGGTGGAGAAATCTCCGACAAGATTGGTCGTAAGAAAATGGCCATCGGTGGCGCATTGCTTTATGTTATCTGCTTTTCAGGTTTGCTTTTAAGCAACAGTATGGTGATCGCAAGTATTTGTGCTTTCATGGCCGGTGTGGCAACATCTGGCTTCTGGGATGCGGCGCTTTATCCAGCTGCACAGGAAGCTGCACCTAAATATGCTGCGTCTGCTTTGTTGGGGATCAAATTGTTCGTTTCAACAGCGGGTATAATCTACCCATTGTTGGTCGTGAACTTTGCTAGCATGGGTCGTCCAGAGCTTAGCGTAATGATTCCATTAGTATTATCTGTAGTTTGTTTGATTCTAGCGGTGATCTCACCTTTCGTCTATGACGATCAAATGGCAGAAACCAAAGGAGAAGATCCTGCGATCCGTAAGCAAGCCATGCAAGCAGAGATTGATGCAGAAAAAGCGAAAATGCTGGTACAACCCAATGTTTTGGTTAATTTCTTTACAATGTTCTATGCTTTCCTTTGCATGTTCATCATGTATGGTGCGCAACAGTACATCAAAGCTTTTGGTATGGGGAATGCCGGGCTGACAGAAGCACAATCTGCTGGTCTGACATCGATTTACACGGTTGGTTCACTGGTAGCCGTTGTTTTCTGGGCCTTCATGATGGCTAAATTGCGTTGGAACCCTGTAAAAGTGCTATTGATCGACTCTGTCTTCACAGCGGTCGCACTGGCATTGGTATTGTTGATCCGTCATCCAGCAGTGATCTATATCAGTATCACTGCGATCGGTTTCTTTGCTGCCGGTGGTGCTTTACAGGCAGGTTTGAGTGTACGCCAAATGTTCTGTCCAGGACCTAAAGGCCGTAATACTGGGATCTACTATACTTGGATGGGCTTGGCAAGTACTTTCCTTCCATTTATCGTATCCGCGATGACCAGAAGTTTGGGTGAAGCAAGAGCCGTTTACTTGATGATGGGCTTGTTGCTAGTGGCGGCTGTAGTGGCAACACTGATGATGTTTTATCTGGTTGGACAACACAAGAAAATCTTTGGCTATAGTGCATTATCTAAAATGAAAGACTAATTTTTAGGTAAGGTGATCCTGTCAATCTACAGATCACAATGCCTCAATAGATACACGTACTGGGGCAAATATCACTAGGATATTTGTCCCTGTCGTGCTGTTTTCTGATAAATGGTTACGAAAGTTGAGGAGGTAACTCATGGATATTTTAATTGGGATACTGTTGATCCTTTCCTTCTTGGGAATGGTTTACTACTGTATCAAAGGCTATAACTTGATGGTCGGTTTTATTATCATGGCAACACTTTGGACGATTTTACCGATCATTGGTCACCTGATTTCTCCCCAAGCGGCATTTGAAGGAATGTCGATCACGGATATCTTGGGTGTTGTTTATCAGCGCGCGCCTGAAAAATGGGGTCCGTCACTGATCAATATTTTTCTAGGTGCTTTTTTTGGACGTATTTTATTGAATACCGGGATTGCTGCCACGATCATTCGTAAAAGTGTAGAGTTAGGCGGAGACCGTCCAGGAATCATTTTGGCGATCGTCAATTTGATCACAGGCTTCATTTTTACTTCGATGACGGGTGCCGGATCGGTAATCGCGATCGCCGTGATTATTTTGCCGATCTTGTTTTCGATTGGTATTCCTAAAGTAGTGGCGTTCTTCTCCTTCACCGGTTCCGTGGCTGCGGGGATCTTTTTGAACCCGATCAATTTTGCTCAGTACGTGGCATTTTTTGCGAATTCCAATGGTGGGACCGAGTATACATATACCACGTATTTCCCCTTTGGTCTCCTAGCATTCTTTGTCATGATCACGATTGTTTCGCTTTTTGCGACCTTCTATCTACGAGTAGAAAGTTTAACGTATTCGTGGGCAGCGACTAAATCGAGTGAGGTGACGGAGGCTCCAGGGATTTCTTTGATCTCACCGTTTCTGCCAGTGCTGGGCGTGATCGTCTTCAAACTGCCGGTGATTCTTTGCTTTATCCTAGCCAGCCTGTTCGCTCTAGGTGTTTGTGGAGAGATAACCGGCGGCTTCCGAGCTGTTTGCCGCAAGATCTCACGGATCTTTACCGATGGGGTCAAGGATACAGCGTCATTGGTCGCTTTTTGGCTGACCTTGGCGATGTTCAATGATTCGGCAGTCTTTGCAGCGCCTTATTTTGAACAGGTCATTGGCGGGATCATCCCGACATCACCGATCGTTTTGTGTCTATTATTTGGTATTTTAGCACCGTTGACTTGGTTTAGAGGACCGATGTCCTTGATCGGATCAGGAGCCGCTTTGCTGGCGGTAGTCAGCGCGACGACGAACTACCCAACAACCTTTTTATATCCATTGTTTGCTACGATCTTGATCGGGATGGGGCATTTTGATATTACGATCTCGTGGAATGCTTGGGGAATCGGCTTTAACCGATTGAATACTAGAGAGTATATGAAAGTTGCCTTGGTTCCAGGGATATGTATCGCATTGGTTTTAGAAATTGCCAATTTCTTGATCAATAACCCGCTATAAAATGATGTAAGGAGACGTTTACTATGAAACGACAAGTTAGAATAGGTATCGACGTTGGCGGTACGCATACAAAAGCTGTCGCCATCGATAATGATACGCAAGAGATCATTGGAAAATCATCGGTAAAAACAACTCATGATAGCGAACAAGGTGTTGCACAAGGAGTTGTCGATTCATTTTTGATCTGTTTAGAAGAATACGCGATCGCACCAGAAGAGGTTGTTTTCGTTGCCCACAGTACGACACAGGCAACCAATGCTTTGCTGGAGGGCGACGTTGCAAAAATCGGGATCATCAGTACTGCGAAAGCAGGAGTGGAAGGCTGGCTGGCAAAAGCTCAGACGCGTTTGAAAGATATCGATCTGGGGACTGGACGCAGTATTTCGATCGTTCCACGTTTTCTTTCTCAAAAAGAACTGAATGAAGAATCGATCAGCAAAATGATCGATGAGCTGCTACAAGAAGGGATCGATGTTCTGGTTGCTTCGGCTGCTTTTGGCGTCGATAATCTGCAGCTAGAGGAAAAGATCGCTGCGGTTGCCCGCAACAAGGGAGTTCAGGTGACCCTGGCTTCAGAGATGACGAAATTGTATGGTTTGTCTCGTCGAACCCGTACGGCCACGATCAATGCTTCGATCCTGCCTAAGATGCTGGAAACAGCCAATTCAACAGAGGCCAGTGTCCGCTCTTCAGGCGTCGATGTGCCCCTGATGATCATGCGTGGTGATGGTGGTTTGATGGATGTAGTGGAAATGAAAAAACGGCCGGTATTGACGATGCTATCGGGGCCAGCTGCCAGTGTCATGGGTGCCTTGATGTATCTAAGGACCTCTAACGGTATCTACTTCGAAGTCGGAGGGACTTCAACGAATCTCGGCGTCATCAAAAATGGTCGTCCAGTCATTGATTATTCGGAGATTTCTGGGCATAAGACGTACGTCAATTCACTGGATGTACGAGTCCTAGGAGTTGCTGGCGGTAGTATGATCCGTGTCGACGGCAAAGGAGTCAAAGATGTGGGACCTCGTAGCGCGCATATCGCTGGACTAGAATATGCTGTCTTTACTCCAGAAGAAGAGATCGTTGATCCGCAACTGGAATTGTTTTCACCTAAAAAAGGCGATCCGGCAGACTATGTAGCGATCAAGCTAGCTAGTGGCAAACGGGTTACGATCACTAATTCCTGCGCCGCCAATGTTTTGGGCTATGTGACGGAAGAGGACTTTTCTTATGGTTATGTAGAATCAGCCAGAAAAGCAATGCAACCGCTGGCAGACTATTTGAAGTTGTCCGTGGAAGAAGTTGCCCATCAGATCTTGGACAAAGCTGTCTCAAAAATCGAGCCGGTCATTCATTCGTTGGCCCAAAAATACCAGCTGGAGAAAAATCAAATGACGTTGGTCGGTGTTGGAGGCGGTGTCGCGGCTTTGATTAAATACGCTGCCGAACGGATGAATCTGAGGTACAAAATTCCTGAGAATGCAGAAGTCATCTCTTCGATTGGTGTTGCCTTGGCGGCTGTTCAGGATGTGGTCGAACGGATCGTTCCGAATCCGACGAAAGCTGATATTCAGGCCATCAAACAGGAAGTTAGTAATATGGCGATCGAAAGCGGTGCGACCGAAGACAGTGTTGAGGTCCATATCGAGATCGATCCACAAACCCAAAAGATCACTGCCCGGGCATCTGGTTCAACGGCTGCTCAATCCACAGAGATCCAAAGTGCTGCCACCGAGGAAGAAGCTCGAGAGATCGCTGTTCAGGATTTCCGATTGCCAGCTGAAAAAGTTCAGCTACTAGATGAGACCGATTATTTCCATATTTATGGAGCGGACTCTAAAAAAGGCCATGGCATTCGTGTGATCGATAAAAAAGGTTTTATTCGTGTCCAAAGAGAAAATGCAGCTGTCGTCAAAACCTCGATCCAAAGCTATCTGGAACAGGTCGGTCGTTTGTGGGAAAGCATGGCAAACTATCAGAGTGATCTGATCATCCGACCAGATTTTTATTTCTGTGTCGGTCCGCGTTTGCTGGATTTTTCGAGTACAGACTACAGTCAGCTGACGATGCTGATCGATATTGAGATGAGTGAGATCGTTGGTACGGATGAGATCATCATCATTGCTGCCAATCGTTTAACGTAAGGTGGTCCAAACGATGGAAGAAAAAGAATTGATCAAAAGACTAGTCGATATTCGGACGATTCCGTTGGAACAACTGAGCCGTTATCTATTGGCACAAGACAACTTGTATCGGAAGATCCCCTTGGAACAGCAAGAAGAGCTGATCCAAGAGGCACTTCAATGCGGGAAAGCAGCAGCTGAGCTTCCTCAGAGTCTTTCCAAGTATGTCGAGACACAAGGGATTCAGATCGAAAGGTTTCAGGAAGAAGCCAAGAGCAATCAGTTCAATTTTGTTTTGGCTGAATTCCAGCTGCCGAATCAGATTCGCTTGAATCAACGGTTGATCCAGCAAGGTGAAGCACTGATTGAACGCTACCCGGAATTGTCTTTTTTCACGGATACTGCTTCATTGACGGAGATTCTGATCGCTCACGAAGTTTTTCACTATCTTGAGCATCAGCAGGGATTTTTTACGTTGCAACGACAACTTGAGTACAAAACAGGTCCTTTCAAGCGACAAGCAAGACTGTACTCTTTAAGTGAGATCGCAGCTGGATCATTCGTACAAAGCTTGTTACAGCTAGATTTCCACCCGTTGCTGCTCAATCCGCTGGTGATCTATCCGGTAGATCACGAGTTTAGTCAAAAAATTACGCAAGACTTTTTGATTTTGTGATTCATTTAATAAATCTATAGATTTATTAAAAAAAAGAATTTGTACCTATCGATAGATTCAAGTATATTTTAATTAAGAAAACAATTATGAAGGAGCTTATAAACATGGAAAACAATTGGTTAGATTTAGCAAATGACGTTGTGGTCATCACTGGTGCATTAGGTGGAATGGGCCGAAAAATCGCAAATGATTTTGCTGAACAAAAAGCGAATCTAGCATTAGTCGATCTAAACGAAGAAGCAACGGAAAGCTATGCAAAAGAATTAGCAAGCACTTACGGAATCAAAGCAAAAGGCTATTCTTGCAACTCAACAGTTGAAGACCAAGTAGATGCATTGGTTGAAAAAGTTGTTGCTGACTTTGGACGTATCGATGTGTTAGTCAATACTGCAGCCATTTTAAAATTCTCTTTACTAGAAGAATTACCATTGGATGAATGGAAACAAGTTGTTGAAGTCAATCTGACAGGATATTTCCTAATGTCACAACGTATCGGTCGTCGTATGATCGAACAACAATCAGGCCGCATGGTCCATATCTCTACGATCGCTTCAATCAGCCCAGAAACTTATTCAGGTGCTTACAGCCCAAGTAAAGCCGGCGTCAACATGATGTCTAAACAAATTGCGGCTGAATGGGGCCAATACGGTGTACGCAGTAACTGTGTCTTGCCTTGCTTCGTTAAAACACCTCTTTCTACAAAATTCTATGAAGACGAAGAAGTAGAAGAAGGCAGAAGAAGAATGACTGCTAACCGCCGAATCGGTGAAGTACAGGACATCGCCAATGCTGTCTTGTTCTTGGCTAGCAAACGCGCAAGCTATACTAACGGCGAAGAACTACGTGTGGAAGGTGGCTTCGGTATCATGCTTGGTGATCTTGTACCAAAACCAGGCGGACGTCGTCAATACGCAATCGATTCAAAAAAACCTAAAGCATAAAGATAACTAAACATTGCTCTCTCCTAACCCCGATGTAACGGTCAAAGCCTTTGCATTGGGGTTTTTAATCTTTTTGAAGTAAATGTGCTACAATTCTTATAGAGGAGATTCTTATTCGTGTGAAGGAGGGCTTCAAAATGAAAAAATTTACGTTCAAAAAACGGTCAAAATCTCAGAAACAGCAAGTGGAAGAGCTTGAAAACAAAGAGTTACAGGAAGAGATCGAGGAAGAAGAACAAGAGGAGCAGGAATTCAGATCCTTTTTCTCTGAGACCTTGAAAAGGCTCCCAGAAAAAACAGCATCGATTATTGCAAGCAGCTATGAAAAGACGCGAGGACAGGCAGAAAAGATTCTTGCCAAAAGCAAGGAGTCGTTTGACGGCGTATTCGATGAATTTTTGGAGGGTGTTGAGGAAGAGACCCGCAAGAAATGCCACAATACGATACATGCCGCTTCTCTGACGGCGGCAATCATTGGCTGTTCGCCGATTCCTTTTTCAGATGCTTTTCTGCTGGTTCCGGTACAGTTGATCATGATGTCGCGTTTGCATAAGCTTTTTGGTCAATCTTGGTCGGAGAGTCTGGGCAAGAGCTTGTCTAAGGAATTGGTCGTTGTTGGCTTGGGAAGAAGTGCTGTGGGGAATATTTTGAAGCTGATTCCTGCAGTTGGGACCGTCGCAGGAGCTGCTGTCAATGCAACTGTCGCCAGTGGTATTACGGAGGCTCTGGGGTGGGTCACTGTCAAAATGCTCAATGATGGCGAGGATATCTTTGAGCAGGTGGCGTCTTTCAAAGGGCAGTTCAAGATGCTGACCAAACTGCTCTTTGGTTCAAATAATTCGAGCAAATGATGTCATAACGCTTGCGATGCACTCTAAAAATATCCATGTTTAAAATAAGATAGAAACTGTGAAGCTTCCGGGAAAACTCTTCGGAAATTCTTCTCGTAGTGCTGGACAGCCAGGAGCCTTTTACAAAGTCTCATGGCTGTTGGCGTTCAAACACGGAGTTAGTGGGGCACCACTTACTCCGTGTAATTCATCCAAACTCCTTAAAGGCACGACGAGAGATTTCCTACGGATTTTTCCTCCAGCTTCTAATTTATATTGTATTTTGTGGTATAAAAAGCAATATTTTTTATGTAGTCAAACTATTATTAGTGACCGTCAAAATTGTTACAAAACAAGGATCGGAAGCTGGAAGAACTTCTGGTAGGAAAAAACCTCATCGTGCACTAAAGATGAGGATGAATTAGCCAGTGTTGCAGCAGATTTTTCTGCTGTATACACTGGCTTTGAATGCCGAAAGCTGCGAGACTCTGAAAGAGGCTCAAAGCGGTCTTGCACCATGAGGAATTTTTTCCGGACAGACGGTCTGGAAGTTTCCCTGGAGGTTTCCCTGCAGAGTTAGCGACGGTTTCAATTAAAAAAAATAAGAAAAAACAGGAAAAATCATTTGCGATTTTTCCTGTTTTTATGGAGAGAGCTGTGGCTAGTCTCTTGCTCTGTTTGTTAGGCTTCGATTTGTGATTGGACGTTCTCTGCAGCTAATTTACCGGAAGTCAGTGCCCAGGCATTGTTGGCACCAGAAGGGGAATCCGATCCCATGACCCCACCAACCAGTTCACCAGCAGCATACAAGCCGCTGATCACTTGGTTTTCTTCATTCAGGACATGCAGCTGTGTGTCTGCGACCAATCCACCCATTGTCGTTGCAAAACGTGGTTTTTGTTCGATCAGCACATAAGGCCCTTCTCCAACTTTTTCCTGAAGGAAGCGCACTTGTCGACCAAAGTCTTCGTCTTTTTGCTGTTCGACCCAGCCATTGTAACGAGCCACAGTATCAACCAAGCTGTTGAGTGTCATGCCGGCTTTTGCTGCCAGCTCTTCCAGTGTATCTGCCCGGAAAGCCTTTGGAGGTGTCGGTGCGGTATTGTTGATCCAGCGTTCCAGATCCTCAGGTGCGATCCCACCTTCAACGACTCCTTCTTTGAAGAGTTCAAAATTCTTGGCATCCATCAACAAATACAGCATTTTCGAATCCTGCTGTAGCAAGACTTCAAGAATCTTTTTGTTACTTGCCCGTTCATTGACGACCCGTTGTCCGTCTGTGTTGACCAGCAAGGCATTGCGTTTTAACACGACTAGATTGCCATCGATTGTAGATTTGGCATAGTCTTGAGAAACCTCCACCCCATTTGGATAGACTTTTCCATATTCCATCAAACGAGTCGCTGCTCTTAATTCAGGTGTTTGAGACATTAGGATGCCGTCACCTGTTGATGATTTTGTTCCATAGAACAGAATTTTGTTTAGATCGCCTGTTAAAAGGTTCGGGTTGTTCCCATAGCCGCCGGTGGTCAAAATGACTGCTTTTGCCGTGATGTTGTGTTTTTTACCAGTATCTTCCACGGCATTCAGACCGATGACATTTCCCTGACCATCTGTTTTCAAGCTTTCAGCTTTTGTTTGCAAATAAACTTTTACGTGGCTTTCATCTAGCTTTTTACGGGCACTTGCAGAAAAACCATGGCCACCGTCTTTGTAAGCCAGTTCGCGGTCTTTACGATATTCCGCCAGAATGTGCAGACCATCTTCCATGTCGTATTCGACACCCATATATTCATTGACCCAGTCGGTAGCTGAACCGATATTTTCCGCCAACAGAGTCAAGAGGTCTTTGACATTTAGACCGTTGCCGTTGGCTAGGAAGTCTTCAATCATGTATTCCGGCTTATCGTCAGTGACGCCCCCTGCAGCTTGTAGCTTGGAACCCATCACGACCTGATTCCCACCACTGATCGAGATCGCTCCACCGACAAAACTCAATTTTTCTAAGAGGATCGTTTTCAATCCCAGCTCATCAGCACGCAAGGCAGCAGCAATTCCTGCAGCACCTGAGCCAACCACGACCACATCGACTTCTTCGTCGACAATTTCTTTGGACCATTGGATCGTTGGTTTTGGACGAGCTCTCAAGACTTCTGAGCTGGCACCGGCCATTTCAGCAGCTTCGGCAACTCCGTCGATCAGTCCTTGACTGGAAGCTGAGGCACCGGAGATCACATCGACATTCAATGTTTGACCTTCAATGATTTGTTGTGGCAAACGCAAGAATACTTGATCGGACAAGCCTTCTGACTCATTGCTCTGATCAACGGCGATGTCTTCGATGCGTTCTTCAGAGAAAGTGACAGCCATTTCCAGATCACTGTTGTGTCCTTTGGCTTCTACCGTATAGGTTCCTGGTTTAAAGGTCAATTTGACTTTTTGCAATTCTTTCAGACGTTCGTGTTTGCGTTTTTCTTCTTCCGGATCAAGAACCATGTATTCCATGAAGTCCCAAAGAGGATTAGGGATCACCAATTGCTGTTGTGCATTGACGTGAGCGTAGTCGACGACTTCCTTGTTTTCTTTGATCATTGCGACCCAGTTGGGCTCAATCAAGAAGCCTTTTCCGACAGCCAATAGGTCATAGCCTAATTGTACGGCATCCTCGGCATCCTGACGCTGCAGGATCGAACCAACTCCCATGATCGGGATTTTTGATAATTCAGGTGAACGCTGTGCCAGATATTTGGTGATTAGTGGTTCAGTATTCTTTGTGTCCACGATCGAAGGCCGTGTGTAAGCCCCCATGGAGAAGTGGAAATAGTCGGGCTGTTCTTTTGCCAGAGTATTCAACAAATACATGGTATCGTCAAAACGAATCCCAGGTTCTTCTAGTTCTTCAGGTGAGAAACGGTAGCCGACAATAAAATTTTCGGCGTGTTGTTCTTTGGCGACACGTTGCACTTCTCTCATGACCTCAACAGGGAATTT
Source organism: Enterococcus olivae (assembly GCF_053760925.1). Classification (NCBI taxonomy): domain Bacteria; kingdom Bacillati; phylum Bacillota; class Bacilli; order Lactobacillales; family Enterococcaceae; genus Enterococcus; species Enterococcus olivae. The sequence goes on along the minus strand of NZ_JBSMVT010000019.1, from coordinate 19,431 downwards.
CGCTCGTTTCTCACGACTACCACCCCATTGATCATGGCGGCGATTAGAGTGGGGAGAGAAAAACTGTTGCAGCAAGAAGGTATTGGCACCATGGATCTCTACGCCGTCATAGCCGGCTTCGATCGCCCGACGAGTAGCTTCACCAAAGAAATGGATCATTTCCAAAATCTGCTCCTGAGTCATTTCACGTGGAACGGGTGCATTGGGACGTAAGGCAGCGATTGGACTTGCGGAGATCGGTGTAGCACCACCGTTGATCTCTGGCCAAGCCATTCTTCCTGCATGATAGATCTGCAAGATCGCTTTTGAGCCCCGATCTTTGATAACTTTTGCCAAATCTGCTAGACCTGCGACCTTTTTGTCTGTATCAACACCTAGAGCACCGGGAAAGCCGCGCCCCTTGTCTTCGATAAAGCAGCTTTCGACGATCACTGCTGCTGCATCCCCAGAACGTACCTCATAGTAATCAATGATTTGTTGTGTGATTTCTCCGTTGTAAAAAGCGGACTGAGTGGTCATTGGAGACATAAATAAACGATTTTTGAAGCTTGCTCCAGAATGTAACTCAATTGAATCAAATAGACTTTTTGACATGTAATCGATCTCCTTTAATAAAATCTTTTTCAGTCCTCTAATGTAATTTTTTTCACATGATAGAAGACAAATGAGTTTGACAAAAAATAATAAATGGATGGTTCTTAATACAACACTTACAAATAATGAGGTCGTTCTCAAAAAACAGCTGTGACAGACAAAAAATACACTTTTCTGACATATTGATAAAAAATGAACAATCCTACATATCTATTGTATGAGATTTCATTGATAAATTCCAATAGTTAATTTAAGGTGAATCTATAGATTTTATTTATTGTTTATTGAGAAGAAAACGAATCCTCGAAAAGAAGACTCGTCAATTTTTTTACGTCTCGTTCGTTTGTTTATTCACAAGAGAAGTCATGAAAACGTGGGTGCAGCCTTCTCTTTGGGAAACAGATAGTCATAGCGTGAGGTGATCACAAAGGCAGCGATCAATCCCAGAATTAGCAAGAATAGGTTGAACCAAAAAATCATTGCGACCCCATACTGGCTCAAAACACCAGTGATGTAAGGCGTGACCATAATCGCAACCGAAGTTGCCAGGGAATAATAGCTGGTATATTTTCCTTTGTAGGTAGGAAATAATTCCAGCATCAAGGCCAGACCTAATTGCCAGATGCCACCGGCTGCAAAGATCCCAATACAGATCGCTGCAATGATCAGAGTGGCAAAAGATGGAACCAAAAGCATCAGTAGCAAGGCACTGCCGGAAGCAAGCAGACAGAAAACGATAAAGCGCGGAATATGCACGCCACGTTTGACGATTCCTGAAGTCAAAAAGACTGACAGGAAGGAGCCGATACTATAGATGCTGACCAAAGTTAGACTGTCTTCATGAGAGACGACTTGCATCTCTTCGGCAAACTGTGGGACCCATAAAATAAAAATATTAAAGATCGAAACCGAAACAAAGGAGAAGACCAACAGCGCGATGCCGTCTATTTTGAATGTTCCGTGATTGCTTAGTCGAGCGGTCTTTGTTTCTTTGATCACTTTGACGGTTTTCTTGGTGCTTAATTCAGGGAACTGTGCAAAAAGCAAGTAGCCCATGTTGATCAAGAGACAGACTGTACATAAGACGAAGGTCCAGCCAAAGAACAGTTCTCTTTGGATCAGGAAGCGTGTCAGAAAAGGCAGAAGAAACTGTCCGGTTGAAATAAAGGCTTTGTTCAAAACACTGAGTGAGCTGTTGGTCTTTTCATCGGGAAAGGCTTCGATCAGTGTCGGATAGGTGCTGGTATCTAAGAAAGCATTGCTGAAACCACCAAACAGAGCGAAAAAGAAAGCAGAGAGATAACTGTGACTCAACAATAAACCGAGAAAGAAAATCGTATAAGAGAGGATGCCGATAATGACTGTCTTCTTGCGCCCAAAATTATCTGAGAAGTAACCGGAAAAATACAATGCCAGGATACGACCAAGCCCGATTGCACTCATGACTAGCGTGATCTGAGTTGTTGTGGCCCCCCAGTGGATTTTCAGCTGGTTCATGTTTTGCGACAGAATAATGGCAGCCATTCCTTGAAAAATGTAGTTGAAATACAGGCTGGCGATCAACGGTTTATAATTTCTTTCCTTCATAAAAATTCCCGCTCCTATTTTTGTGAATTATTTCACTAATCTTTTCTTTTATATTAACCGATTTTCTTTCACAAGACTAATGCTTTTTTTTGTAACTATTGATAAAATAAATTTATGAAAGGACGTGCTTTGATGAACTTAAGACAATTGGAGTACTTTAGAGCGTTGGTGCAAACCCAGCATATGACTCAAGCAGCAAAAAAATTGAATACTTCCCAACCAAATATCAGTCATGCGATTTCCAGTTTGGAACAGGAATTAGGCGTTCCTTTGATCGAGAAAAAAGGTCGAAACATTGGATTGACGCGGTATGGCTTTACTTTTTATGAGTATGTGTCGGATTCTTTAAACAGTATTTACGAAGGTCAGGAAAGATTGGCTAAAATGATTGATCCAAATTCAGGTGAGCTGGAGCTGGGTTTTATTTTTACGCTAGGTTCAGTGATCGTTCCTCAGCTGATTCAAAAATTTCGTGAATTACCCAACAATGAAAACATTCATTTTATTTTTCATCAGCGGAATTCACATAAGATTACAGAGCTGGTCTTAAACAGCCAACTGGATCTAGGGATCTGTTCAAAGGTCTCTGACCATCCAGAGTTGCAATATGATGTTTTTGCCAAGGAAGAGCTGGTTGTAGTGGTACCTGAAAATCACGAGCTGGCTCAACACGATACGCTTTCTATAGAAGAAACGGCGGCTTATGGACATGTCTATTACAGTCAGAAAAGTGGGTTGCGCTCGTATTTGGATCAGGTTCTTGAGGATCTAGATCTGGAATTGCAAATCGACTGGGAGCTGGAAGAAGACCACAGTGTACTAGGATTTGTCAGTCATGGCTTTGGGATCGCGATCATGCCGAACATTTCTTCGATCTCCTCGTATCCAGTCAAGAAAATCACGATTGAAAATAAACTACCAGACCGGAATATTTATTTGGTTAGCAAAAAGAACCACAAGAAGCCGATGATTCTACAAAAATTTTATGACTTTTGTCTGGCAGAAGCGATCACAAAGAATTAAAACATTCTTATTTATATTGGAAATAACTGTCGTAACTATTGCGTGTGTTCTTGTTTTGCGTTAAAGTAATAAATAGTCTGTGAAACATTTTTTTGTTTCACGAAAAAGAAAGGAAAAGACTATGTTACCTGAAGAATTTCAACAAACATTACGTTCACAAGGCATTGAACTGAGTCCACAACAAATGAAGCAGTTTGAGCGTTACTACGAACTTTTGGTAGAATGGAATGAGAAAATGAATCTGACCGCCATCACCGAAAAAAAGGACGTATACTTGAAGCATTTCTATGATTCGATCACTTTAGCGCTGTCGGTTTCTTTGAAGGAAGATGCGGCTTTGTGCGATGTCGGTTCTGGCGCAGGCTTTCCTAGTCTGCCTTTGAAAATCGTCTTTCCGCAATTGAAGATCACGATTGTCGATTCCTTGAACAAGCGCATCACATTTTTACAAACATTGGTCAAAGAGCTGGGACTGGAGGAAGTCTCTTTGTTCCACGACCGTGCAGAAACATTTGGTCAGCAGCCCGAACATCGGGCTAGCTACGACTATGTCACTGCCCGTGCCGTTGCCCGTTTGAATGTGTTAGCAGAACTCTGCCTGCCCTTAGTCAAAAAAGACGGGTTTTTCTATGCTCTGAAAGCAGCAAAAAGTGAAGAAGAGCTAACAGAAGCCAAACCAGCGATCGCTCTTCTAGGTGGGAAATTCATCGAGGACAAAGAAGTCCAGTTGCCAGTCACAGGAGACGAACGTCATACACTAGTGATCGCTAAGAAAAAGGAAACGCCGAAAAAATATCCAAGAAAACCAGGAATGCCAAACAAGCAGCCAATAAAATAGAAGAACCTAAATTTTTAGACAAAAAATTTAATTCCTAAAAAGAGCTAGGATGTCAGTTCCACTTAACCCAAGTGTGTAACTAGTGGAATGATATACGTAGCGAAGAACAGACTAAATTTTCAAGCAAAAATTTAATTCCTAAAAAAGAGCTAGGAGGAAGATCCATGGCACGAATTATCTCTGTTGCAAATCAAAAAGGTGGCGTTGGTAAAACGACTACCACCGTGAATCTGGGCGCAAGTTTAGCCTACAGTGGGAAAAAAGTCTTGCTGGTGGATATTGACGCACAGGGCAATGCAACCAGCGGAATGGGGATCCGCAAACCAGATGTGGCACAAGACATTTACGATGTCTTAGTCAACGAAACACCTATCCAAGAAACGATTTTACCGAGCTCGCGCGAAAATTTGGATATTGTTCCAGCAACTTTGCAGCTGGCGGGAGCTGAGATCGAGCTAACATCGATGATGGCGCGGGAATCCCGTTTGAAAACAGCTTTGAATGAAATCAAAGATCAATATGATTTTATCTTTATCGACTGTCCACCATCTTTGGGACATTTGACGATCAATGCTTTTACAGCCAGTGATTCGATCCTGATCCCTGTCCAGTGTGAATACTATGCACTGGAGGGCTTGAGCCAGCTGTTGAACACGGTACGCTTGGTCCAAAAACATTTTAATCCTGAACTGGAGATCGAAGGCGTATTGCTGACGATGTACGACGCTCGGACCAATCTCGGCGCAGAAGTCGTCGAAGAAGTTCGTCGTTACTTCCAAGAAAAAGTTTACGAAACGATCATCCCTAGAAACATTCGTCTGTCTGAGGCACCAAGTCATGGTCTGTCGATCGTCGATTATGATCTACGTTCTAAAGGGGCAGAAGTCTATCAAGCATTAGCAAAGGAAGTGTTAGCGCGTGAAGAATAAAGGGAAGAGCTTGGGCAAAGGCATCGATGCCCTATTTCAAGACATTGCTGGCTTGGAAGACGTCGATGTCAAAAAAGAACAAGTCGTGGAGCTGTCGCTGAACGAATTGCGTCCCAATCCGTACCAGCCTCGGAAAACCTTTGATGAAAAGTCTCTGCAGGAGCTAGCCAATTCGATTGAGCAATCTGGTGTGTTCCAGCCGATCATCGTTCGTAAATCAGCCGTTAAGGGCTATGAGATCATTGCTGGTGAACGTCGTTTTCGGGCCTCTAAATTAGCGCAAAAGGAAACGATTCCGGCTATCATTCGCGATTTTAATGAAGAAGCAATGATGCAGGTCGCGGTTCTGGAAAACCTGCAACGGGAAGACCTGAATCCGCTGGAAGAAGCCGAAGCCTACGACATGCTGATGAAAAACCTGAAGCTGACACAGGCTGAAGTTGCAGAACGCTTAGGTAAGAGTCGTCCATACATTGCCAATTATTTGCGTCTGTTGGCTTTACCAAAGCTAGTCAAAGAAATGATGCAGGATGAACGCTTGTCGATGGGACAGGCAAGAACACTGCTGGGCTTGAAAAACAAGGAACAGATCCTGAAGCTAGCGAATCGTTGCGTCAAGGAAAATCTGACTGTACGTCAGCTAGAACAGCTTGTTTCACTGATGAATGAATCCAAGGATAAGAAGAAAGTTCCTCGTATGATCAAAGAAAAACCGTACTATCTTCGCGAAAGTGAAGATCGTCTGATGGATAAATTCGGCACGAGTGTCGAAATCCGTGAAAAAGAAGGCAAGGGAAAAATCGAGATCGAATATCTGTCTCAAAGTGATCTGACACGAATCTTAGATATTCTGGACATCCATTTTGATGAAGCCTGAGAATGCAAGACGGTCAAAGGAGAAAAAACGATGTATGATTTGAACGATATAGTAGAAATGAAAAAGCCTCATGCCTGTCAAACCAATCGTTGGCAAATCATTCGCATGGGTGCTGATATCAAGATCAAATGCGAAAAATGCGGCCACATCGTCATGATGCCCCGCCGTGAATTTACCAAAAAACTAAAAAAAGTTTTAGAAAAAGCAGAGAAAGAGTGAAGAAGACATGGCATTAACTGCTGGAATCGTTGGTTTACCGAACGTAGGAAAATCAACTTTATTTAACGCAATTACTAAAGCTGGTGCAGAAGCAGCGAACTATCCTTTTGCAACGATCGATCCAAACGTTGGGATGGTGGAAGTTCCTGACTGGCGTCTACAACGTTTGACAGATTTAGTCAATCCAAAGAAAACTGTCCCAACAACCTTTGAATTCACGGATATTGCCGGAATCGTGAAGGGAGCCAGTAAAGGGGAAGGACTGGGTAACCAATTCTTGAGCCATATCCGTCAAGTAGATGCGATCTGTCACGTGGTTCGTTGTTTTGATGATGAAAATATCATGCGTGAACAAAACCGTGAAGCAGATTTCGTTGATCCTTTGGCAGATATCGATACGATCAATCTGGAGTTGATCTTAGCGGATCTCGAGTCTGTGAGCAAACGCTATACTCGTGTAGCTAAGGTAGCCAAGACCAAAGACAAGGACGCCTTGGCCGAAATGGCAATTCTAGATAAAATCAAACCAGTTTTAGAAGCAGGCTTGTCAGCTAGAACCATCGAATTCACAGCGGAAGAAGAAAAATTCGTTCGCTCTCTGTTTCTACTGACGACTAAACCAGTCTTGTATGTGGCGAATGTCTCTGAAGACGAAGTTGCCGATGCGGATGACAATGAATATGTCAAACAAGTCCGTGAATTTGCGCAAAGCGAAAATGCGGAAGTAATCATTGTCAGTGCTCGTGCAGAAGAAGAGATCGCAGAATTGGACGAAGAAGATAAAGCAGAATTTCTTGAAGCATTAGGCATCGAAGAGTCTGGCTTGGATCAGCTGATCCGTGCGGCTTATGATCTATTGGGCTTAGCGACCTATTTCACTGCGGGTGAACAAGAAGTTCGTGCCTGGACTTTCCGTAAAGGAATCAAAGCACCACAGGCAGCAGGCATTATCCACTCTGATTTTGAACGTGGCTTTATCCGTGCCGAAACAGTTTCCTTTGAAGACTTGGATAAATACGGCAATATGCAAGCAGCTAAAGAGGCGGGACGCGTCCGTCTAGAAGGAAAAGAGTACATTGTAAAAGACGGCGATGTCATGTTGTTCCGTTTTAACGTATAAAACAAGGTTTTTTCCATTAAAGGGCTATCATAAAAGCAAATGCTTGTGTTAAAATAGCCTGTGGAATGTTATTAGTGAAAGCGGAGAAGGGAGAAACGAGAATCATGGAACCAGAAACTCTGCGTGAATATGTTTCAGAAAATCGTGAATTAGAGAAACAACTAACAAAAAGAAACCAGCAATACATCTTCGATTTGAAAAAATCATTGAATGCTGCCAATCTATCAGAAGAAGAAAAAACAAAGGTTTTACATGAAATGCTACCTGTGCTAGTCAAAGAACAAAAAGGCGGACGCACGGCTCGTCAGCTGTTTGGAACGGTCTCTGAACGAACAGAAGCAATTTTGAGTACACCAGAAACACCTACTGAGAGTTCCTCACCACTACTGATGTGGTTGGACAATACCTTGCTGATCTTGGGAATCTTTGGCTTGATCATGGGTGTAATGGGAATCTTTGTCGAGGACAGTACTCAGGTCTATGGTTTGATCACACTGATCGTGATGGCGATGGCCGGTGGTTGGGTCTTCTACTTGATGTATAAATATATGTATCAGTACGAACATCCAGGTGCCGACAAAAGCAAGCGACCAAAAATGTGGAAATCTATTTTGATCATGATGGGAGCCTTCTTTGTCTGGGTTGGTTCGATCGCCTTGTCTTCAATGTTGATCCCAACATCAATCAATGTGATTCTGGATCCGGTCTACTTGGTGATCATCGGTGCCGCAGCGGTAGGCGTGCGCTTCTATTTGAAAAAAAGATACAATATCATCGGCAGCTTGTCTGCTCCGAGAAGATAGACAGTACGACAGCTTTTTGGCTGTCGTATTTTTTCATTGTTGATAGACTATAAGGAAGCCGACTGCCTTTCGATTAAAAATAACTGTGAATTGTAAGCATTATTTCCTTACTTTTTCTCAGTTTCTATTTGCAACAGTTGACTTATGGCACAAATTTTGCTATTTTCATTAAAATATAAAAAATTTAAGGAGTGGTTACGAAAATGTCCAACTGGGAAACAAAGTTCGTAAAAAAAGGATTGACTTTTGATGATGTGCTGCTAGTGCCTGCTGAAAGTCATGTATTGCCAAATGATGTTGATATGAGTGTTCAATTAGCAAAGAACCTTAAGCTGAATGTTCCAATAATGAGCGCCAGTATGGATACCGTAACAGATAGCAAAATGGCGATCGCCATGGCCCGCCAAGGTGGTCTAGGTGTGGTCCACAAAAACATGAGTGTGGCTGACCAAGCTGATGAAGTAAGAAAAGTCAAACGCTCAGAAAGTGGCGTTATCATTGATCCATTCTTCCTGACACCAGGGCACTTGGTTCAAGATGCTGAAGAACTAATGAGTCGTTACCGTATTAGCGGTGTGCCTGTTGTTGAAACGATGGAAAACCGCAAATTGGTAGGGATCATGACTAACCGTGACTTACGCTTTGTTACAGATTATCAAATTCCGATCGAAGACGTCATGACGAAGGATGATCTAGTGACAGCGCCTGTTGGCACATCATTAAAAGACGCCGAACAGATCCTACAGCGCTACAAGATCGAAAAATTACCGATCGTGGATGAAGAAGGTCGCTTGAGCGGTCTGATCACGATCAAAGACATTGAAAAAGTCATCGAGTTTCCTAATGCAGCCAAAGACGAGCATGGTCGTTTGTTAGTTGCCGCAGCGGTAGGTGTAACCAGTGATACGTTTGAACGTGCCGGTGCGCTACTGGATGCTGGTGCCGATGCGATCGTTATCGATACAGCCCACGGACACAGTGCCGGAGTATTGCGCAAGATCAAAGAAATCCGTGACACCTTCCCTGAAGCAACCTTGATTGCTGGAAATGTTGCAACTGGAGAAGGAACGAAGGCTTTGTATGATGCCGGTGTGGACGTTGTAAAAGTAGGAATCGGTCCGGGCTCAATTTGTACGACACGTGTAGTTGCCGGTGTAGGGGTGCCACAGCTAACGGCGATTTATGATGCGGCTTCTGTCGCTCGTCAATATGGCAAAGCAATCATCGCCGATGGAGGAATCAAGTATTCAGGTGATATCGTCAAAGCGTTGGCTGCTGGTGGACATGCCGTGATGTTAGGAAGCATGCTGGCAGGAACCGACGAATCGCCAGGTGAATTCGAAATCTATCAAGGACGACGTTTCAAAACTTACCGAGGCATGGGTTCTCTAGGTGCCATGGAAAAAGGCTCAAGCGATCGCTACTTCCAAGGTGGCGTGAATGAAGCCAATAAATTAGTACCAGAGGGCATCGAAGGTCGTGTTGCTTACAAAGGAAGTGCCGCTGACATCTTGTTCCAAATGCTGGGTGGTCTAAAATCCGGTATGGGCTATGTGGGTGCTGCCAACTTGAAAGAGTTGCGTGACAATGCTCAGTTTATTCAAATGAGTGGCAATGGCTTGAAAGAATCTCATCCGCATGATGTTCAGATCACTAAAGAAGCACCAAACTATTCCATCGAATCTTAAAGGTAAAGCCCGTTGATCAGTCAGAATCTGATCAACGGGCTTTTTTTGACTGGAGGAAACACAGCCATCGGGTTATCTGTTATAATGTGGGAAAATACAGGCTTATATTTGGAGAGAGATCATGGATAATGAAAGAAGACTATTAGTAGAGATCAGCGATGCGTATTATTATGAAGGTCAGACGCAACAACAGATCGCCAATCAGCTTGGAATCTCTAGAATGAAGGTCTCCAGATTGCTGCAAAAGGCGAAGGATCAAGGAGTCGTGAAAATATCGATTGATTACGGCGGTGTTCATCTGGCCCTCGAAAAGAAAATCAAAGAAACATACGGATTGCAGCAGGTGATCATCGTTCCTGGAAAATCCCACAGTCTCAAACGCGAATTGGCGAATGCCGCTGCTCATTACCTCAACAATACCTTGAAAAAAGGCGATCTGGTCGCTGTGGGTTGGGGATCAACACTGCATGAGATGGTCGCCTATTGCGAGGGAGACTTCAAAGGAGAGCTTGAGTTGTCACCGATCATTGGCGGACACGGTAAAAGCCATTTAAATCTGCATGCAACCACGATCTGTTCGGATCTAGCTGCGGCTTGGAATGGCGAACCGCATTCACTTTTAGCACCGGCTTATGTAGATTCCAAAGAAGACAAGGCAACCTTGATGAGAGACACTTCGATCGCCAGCGTGATCGCTAGGACTCAGCAGGCAAGCAAAGCTATTTTTGGTGTTGGTGCACCAAATTACGAATGGAGCACAGTGCACAAGACCGGCTATTTTACTGATGAAGAGATGGAGCAGATCAAACAAAGTGGAACGATCTGTGAGCTAGTTTCGATCGCCTTTTTAGATCAAAGTGGTCAACCGATACTGGAAGAGATCACAGACCGCAGTGTCGGCATCAGCAGGGAAGCATTAAAAGCCATCCCTGAAAAAATCTGTATTGCTGGGGGCTTTGAAAAGCACGATCCGATCAAGATCGCTGCCGAAGCAGGCTATGTCGATGTTTTGATCACCGACCACGAGACAGGAACGTATCTGTTGGACTAACAATCAGAGTCAACAAAGCATCATGATGCTTTGTTGGCTTTTTTATTTTGTCTAAAAACAGGAGAGATTTACCAAGGGATCATTACCTCACGCAGTCGGTTTCATTTCGCAAAGTATAGCGATTTTCACTGCATTCGTCTGCAAAGTTACTCATGATCGGAATGCTTGTAGTGAAGCGATTCTACGAAAGAAAAACTATAAATGACAGAAAAACAGTTGCAAGTTTTTTATGAAACCGTTATGATGGAAATGAACAAATGAATGTACAGTGTTCATATGAACAAAAACAAGGAGGTTTCGAGATGGAATACGTCCAGTTAACAGAAGAGCTACAGTTTTCTCGCATTGTTTTAGGATTTTGGCGTTATCTTGACTGGAAGCTAAGTAAAAAAGAGTTTCTTTCTTTTATAGAATCTGTGATGGATCTGGGAGTCACTACGATGGATCATGCAGACATCTACGGCAACTACACGGTGGAAGAGATCGTTGGTAACCATTTGGCTGGGAGAAATGACTTGAAAAAGAAGATGCAGATCGTCACCAAATGTGGCATTGTCTATCCGTCTGACACAGCCAGAGTCAAGTATTACAACACGTCAAAGGACTATATTATCCAACAGGCGGAAAAATCCTTGCGTAAGCTGCAGATCGAGACGATCGATCTATTTCTGATCCATCGACCGGACTGGTTCGGACATCCAGAAGAGATTGCTGCAGCCTTTCATGAACTGAAGAAAGCTGGCAAGGTGCGAGCCTTTGGTGTGTCCAATTACCTGCCCCATCAATTTCAGACACTGCAGAGCTTTTGTGAAGAAAAACTGGTGACCAACCAGATCGAAGTGTCGCCGCTGTGCATGGATCATTTTGAAAACGGGATGATCGATCTATGTATGGAACAAAAAAGCCATCCAATGGTATGGTCCCCCTTAGCCGGCGGACGGATCTTTACCAGTGAAGAAGCACCTGTCAGAAGACTACGAGAAGTCTTACAAGTGATTCAAGAAGAAGTCGGAGCCGAGAGCATTGACGAGATTGTATTTGCTTGGCTGTTGTCTCATCCGGCAGATATGCTGCCGATCACCGGTTCAGGCGACATCGCCTTTGTCAAAAAACCAGTCGCTGCATTAGCCTACCAGCTAACACCTGAACAGTGGTATATGATCTGGACAGCAGTGAAGGGTGTAAAAGTACCATAAAATAAAACAAACAAAAGGAGAAAAACGCTATGACAATCACAAAAGAAGAATTTGTAAAATGTGTGGACCACTCATTGTTGAAACCTTTTTTGACCCAGCAGGAAGTAATCGATGGGATCGCCTATGCAAGAGAACTAGGCTGTGCCTCGGTCTGTTTAAGTCCCCATAATGTTCGCTTGGCACAAGAAATGCTGGCGGGAACAGCGGTGAAGGTTTGTACGGTGATCGGTTTCCCTTCTGGTGCACACACGACCTTCACGAAGGTCACAGAAGCCAAAGATGCCTATGCGAACGGTGCAGAAGAACTTGATATGGTGATCAATGTTGGCGCTTTGAAAGCTGGCGAGTATCAAAAAGTTCAGCAAGAGATTGAAGCTGTCGTTCAGGCAACACCAGCGATCGTCAAAGTGATTTTGGAGGATGCCTATTTGACGAAAGAGGAAATCAAAAAAGGGTCCGAGCTGGTGGAAGCCGCGGGTGCTGCCTTTGTCAAAACATCGACAGGCTTTGCGCCAACTGGTTCTACGGTTGAAGATCTGCAGATCATGCGTGCGGCAGTTTCGGACAAAGTAAAGGTCAAAGCTGCCGGAGGATTGAACAGTTTACAGGATTGCTTGGATTCGATCGCCGCGGGTGCCGAGCGGATCGGTATCAGTAAAACCAAAGAAATTTTAAGCGAGTTTTGATCGGAGCTAATCAATACGTCAAAAGGAGTGTCATTATGAAGTCACTAAAATTGTACGGGATAGAGGATCTACGTTTTGAACAAGCAGAGAAACCTGAGATCAAAAAAGAGCGCGATGTTCTAATCAAGATCAAAGCTGCCGGAATCTGCGGTTCAGACTTATCGCGTTACAAAAAACAAGGACCCTATGTGCCAGGTACAGTCTGGGGACATGAATTTTCAGGCGAAGTCGTTGCGGTAGGAGCAGGGGTCCAAAAGGTTCGTGTCGGTGATCGGATCGCCGGTGTACCGACCTTGACCTGTCAGGATCAGGAGGATCTTGAGCAGGAATGTGTGTATTGCAAAAAAGGAGAATATGCCCGTTGCGAGAAACTTTCGGTCGTCGGTGCCTATGTACCCGGCGGTTTTGCCGAATATATCGTACTGCCAGAAAAGAATTGTGTCGTCGTTCCCGAAGCAATCAGCTATGAGACTGCCGCCTTGTTGGAACCATCCGCGGTCGTTTTGCACGGCCTGTACCGAACCCGTTTGACAGCAGGAAGTAGTGTCGTGATCGTAGGTTGTGGGAATATTGGTCTGCTGGCGGTCACCTTTGCTAAGATTTTTGGGGCAAGTAATATCATTGCTGTTGATATTTCTGAAGCTGCTTTGAGAAAAGCGCAGGAAATGGGAGCAACCCATGTTGTGAATCCTCTACATGAGGAGCCTGTGCATCAGATCCAGGCTCTGACCAAGGGATTGGGTGGAGATGTAGTCGTAGAGGCGGCTGGTTCTCCCATCACATCTGCACAGGTTTTTGCCTATGCTAAAAAAGGGGGAGAAGTTGTCTTCCTAGGCATTCCTTACAGCGACATCCATATTGAACGTTACTTTTTTGAAAAAATCGTTCGCAGTGAGCTAGCAATCTGGGGTTCCTGGAATTCCGTTTCCGCACCTTTTCCAGGTAAAGAGTGGACGACTGTCGTAGACTTGTTGGAAAACAAGCAAATAGAACTGTCTTCGATCATCACCCATCGTCAAAACATGGAGGAAGGTCCAGCAATGTTTGAGCGGTTGACCAACAGCAGGAAAGAAGAGTATTACGGAAAAGTCATACTCTTTCCAGAAAGCTAATTAGAACAAAAAAAGGATTCGCTTGGCAATCAAGCGAATCCTTTTTTTTGGTTTAGATCTCTCGGGCATCGTCTTGCCCAAAGTATTGATACAAGGGTTTTTCTTTATGAGCTAATAAGTCTTCTATCGTAACGATCTCGTAGCCTTGTTCATGAAGGTTGTCGATCACATCAGCAACAGCAGCAATCGTGGATGGATGGATGTCATGCATCAAAATGATCCCACCAGGTACGACAGTATCATTGATTCGTTGTATCGTGGCATCCTTGTCCTTTGATTGCCAGTCGTAGGAATCGATGTCCCATTGAATGATCGGTTTGCCAATGATCTTGGCTGATTCTGGACCGATCGCGCCATATGGAGGACGCAATGTTTTAGGCAGGATACCGGATGCATCAAAGATTGCTTTGTCTGTTTTGCGGATCTCCTCCTTCAATTCATCCTCTCCGATAGCATTTAACTGAGGATGCGAGTAAGAATGACTAGCGAGGACGTGGCCTCCGTCATGGATGTCTTTGACGATTTCTGGATAGTTCTCGACATTTTGTCCCAGCATAAAGAAGGTTGCATGAACCTCTTTTTGTTCCAAAATCGTCAGTAATTCAGGAGTCGTTGCTGGATTAGGACCATCATCGAAGGTCAGTGCAACGTATTTTTTGTCTTCTTCCAATGGTGAAGAGGCTTCCTCCAGATATCGAGGATCCACCAAATCTTTTTGGATAAAGGGACGAATATCCTCATATGGTAAAAGAAGTTCAGTAGTTCCTGTTTCGTTCTCCGGTAACTCGACCTTCAGCTGATCCGGCATATAAGTCATGGTGGTGTCCAGACTGATTCGAGGTAGATCAAGAACGGAATCGATAATTTTGTCTGGTTCCTCTGACTGATCCAGGATTTTTTGCTGAATCACTTGTTGGATCCCCAGCAAATCTGCTTCTGAACCAATCAGGTCCTGTGCAGTGACTGAATCGCCGGTCTCCGTTAGATAATAAGTGGCTTGATCCAATGTTTCTCGTTCTTTCTCAAAGTCTTCTTTTTCAGATTGCCAAAGATAGGTATCTACTTTTAAGGTATAGGCACCTAAATGTTCAGACAAGGATTCATTCGCTACCTGACCGATCAGGATCGCTTTTCTGGGATGATCCAGCTTCTTCTTTTCTTCTTTCAGCAAATCATTGAATGTTTCATGTGAAACATCAAAAGGGATTTCTTGTCCTTGTTCTGGAAAATATAAGATAGAGGTAATCCTGCCGGTAGATTGTTCTTGCTTTTCACTGGACAGGTCACTGTTTTGTTGTTCGTTTTCTATTTGTTGGATCAATTGGTCGGCTGCTTCGTCAATTTTTTCCTGTAGTTTTTTTTCTTCGATCAATCCGTAAATCGAATAGGAACCGCCTCCGACTAGTAAAAGAATAAATAATATCGTGACAGTCCAAACGAGATAATTAGGCGACTTTCGATGATGTCTTTGACTACGCTTTGCATAAGTTGTCATGAGCTCTCTTCTTTCTATTTAACTGATTAGGAATAATGTAACACGATTGTAACATTCAATCAATCGTTAACTAAGAAAACCAGCAAAGATTTCCGAAGAAATAATCGCTGGTTTTGTTTATTTTTCAATTTTCGTTAAACCACCCATATATGGAACAAGTACTTCTGGGATCGTGACACTACCATCTGCGTTTTGATAATTTTCCAACACGGCTGCGACCGTACGACCAACAGCTAAACCAGAACCGTTCAAGGTATGCGCGTATTGGATCTTATTGTTGGTGTCACGGTAGCGGATCATGGCACGACGCGCTTGGAAGTCTTCACAGTTTGAACATGAACTGATTTCACGGTAGGTATCCTGTGCTGGAATCCATACTTCCAAATCATAGGTTTTCGCCGCAGAGAAGCCCATATCTCCAGTTGAAAGTGCCATGACACGATAAGGCAATTCCAGTTTCTGTAAGATTGCTTCTGCATCAGCTGTCATTTTTTCTAATTCTTCATAAGAATGCTCCGCGTCGCTGAATTTGACCATTTCGACTTTGTTGAATTGATGCAAACGAATCAATCCGCGAGTATCCCTTCCGGCACTACCAGCTTCTGAACGAAAAGCCGGGCTTAACGCAGTGAAGTAGATTGGCAGCTCTTCCTGATTCAGGATCTCTTGGCTATAGTAATTCGTCAGCGGAACTTCCGCAGTTGGGATCAAAGTCAAATCAGAATCCTCAAGCTGGAAGACATCCTCTTTGAATTTAGGGAATTGACCTGTTCCAAACATCGCTTGACTGTTGACGGCATAAGGTGTGATCATTTCTGTATAGCCATGCTCGTAGATATGTTGATCCAGCATAAAGTTGTACAAGGCACGCTCCAGACGAGCACCTAGACCTGTGTAGTAGACAAAGCGACTGCCAGAAACCTTGGCGCCCCGTTCGAAATCCAGGATCCCTAAATTTTCAGCGATCTCCCAATGTGGCTTAGCTTCAAAATCCAAAGCTTTTGGTTCGCTCCAGCGACGGATCTCTACATTGTCGTCCTCATCTTTACCGACAGGCACACTTTCGTGAGGCAAGTTTGGCAAAGTCGTAGAGATCTCTTTTAATTTTTCATCGATCTCGGCAATCTCTATATCTAGCGCTTTGATCTTGCCACCAACCTCTTTCATTTCAGCGATCTTGTCTGCAGCATCTTCTTTGTTGCGCTTCAATTTTGCAATTTCACCAGAGACATCGTTGCGGTATTTTTTCAATTCTTCTACTTGAACCAGCAAATTACGGCGGTTTTCATCTAACTGCAAAAATTCAGCAAGGACTTCTTCAGCAATGCCTCGTGATTTCAATTTGGCTTGAACAGAATCAAAATTTTGACGAATCATTTTAATGTCTAACATCTTTTTTCCTCCTATAGTAATAAAAATAAAAAAACTATTCCTTCCCAGCAAATAGCTTGGGACGAAATAGTTTGCTCGCGGTGCCACCCAAGTTCGGCTTACGCCGCACTTGACCTCGTAACCAGAGGGAAGGTTCTTTCTTTCAAAAGACGCATCATAAGAACTGGATTCCAGAATGACCTTTACTGATTTTCACCGACCATCAGCTCTCTAAAAAAGATCTAACCTGTACTAGGTTCTTTGCTTGTTAAGTGTTTGATTGGTTTTAGCATAGCGGAATTTCTGCCGTTCGTCAACTGTTGTTCGCACAAGTTGACGACTAATTCCGATTCAAGGGCAAATGGATGATAAACGATGTCCATTCAGGCGCTGATTTGGCATAGATGTAGCCACCATGTAAGGCAACGATGCTTTGAGCAATCGCTAAACCTAAGCCGGTTCCACCAGTTTCCTGTGAACGGGATTCCTCGACTCGATAGAAACGGTCAAACAAGGAATCTAGGGCTTTTTTCGGGATCATTTTGCCATTATTCTTCACGGTGACTACCACTTCTGTCCCGACTTTTTCAGCTTCAATAATGATTTTTGTCGCACCTTTACCGTATTTTAGAGCATTGGTCAGTAAGTTGTTGAAAACTCGTACCAGTTTTTCTGTGTCGCCTTCCATCATGATCTGAGCCGGATGAGCCACCGTCAGCACTTCGATTCCTTTTTTGCTGGACTCCAGTTCAAAATCGGCTGCCAGCTGCTCCACAAGTTGGACCATGTCGAAGGTAATCGAGTGGATCGGAACACTAGGTTGTCGCACCTTGGTATACTCAAACAAGTCATCTACCAGAGACTTCATTTGCTTGGCTTTGACGTAAGCCGTGTGAGTATATTTCAGCAAGTCTTCCTCCGAGCGATATTGTCGGTCTTCAATCAGGCCTAGATAACCGATGATCGAAGTCAAAGGCGTGCGGATGTCATGACTGACGTTAGTGATCAGCTCATCCTTTGATTTTTCGATCCGGCGTTCTTCCTCGATGGCAGTCACCGTACTGTCAACCAGACCGTTGATACTGCTGACCACACGATTCAAATCTCCCCGCAGTTCAAAGGGGATTCGGTGATCGTAGTTTCCTTCTGCAATATAATGTAGCTCACTGATGATATGACGCAACTGCATTTGTCGATAACGACGAATCAGACGCCAATACAAGAAAGCGACATCCATGACTAGAAAGAGAGGGACCAAGATATTTTTACCACTTGAAAAGAGAGTAGAATTGAAATTTTCTACAAAGCTCGTTCGAGAAGCAAAGATCACTTCACTCAACGCAGAATTTTCTCTTACTATAGAAGAAAGAATCACCAAAATAGCAATATTGACTATGATCAAGAGGATGATCGTGATGATCGCTTCGGCGAATAGCTCACTGATTTCTTTGGAAGTGAGTGTGATTCGTCTTTTTTTCTCTACACTATTATTTCGCATCTATTTTGTATCCAACTCCCCATACGGTTTGAATGATTTTTTCGCCGCCAGTCGCTTCCTCGATCTTGTCACGTAAATGGCTGACATGGACCATAACGGTTTTGGCAGAAACGACGCTTTCCTGTTTCCATACCCGTTCAAAGATTTCATCGGCACTGAAGACACGATTCGGATGCGAAGCAAGCAGATACAGGATCCCAAATTCCAAAGCAGTCAGCTGAATTTCCTTACCGTTGATCGTTTTTACTTCGTGAGAATCGCGGTTGATGACTAGAGAACTGACCTCCAGCACATCCGGCTGATTAGAGGCTACCTGCATTTTTGTACGACGCATCAATGATTTGACCCGCGCCATGACTTCCAGTGGATTAAAGGGTTTGGTAACATAATCATCAGCTCCAGCAACTAACCCTTTGATCTTATCCATATCCGTTGTTTTGGCAGTCAGCATAATGATCGGGATCTGTGATTCCTTTCGTAGGATCTTGACGACCTGCATGCCGTCTACTTCAGGCATCATGATATCTAAGATCAGTAATTCAATGTCAGGATTTGTTCGGACCTTCGACAAGGCTTCCTTGCCATCATAAGCCTTCACAGGTTCGTATCCTTCATTATGTAAATAGATACTGATCAGTTCCACGATCTCTTTATCGTCATCTGCTACTAATATTTTCATGTTGTGTCCTCCTAAGACAGTAGTATTTAGCTGTATTTTATCAAAAAAAGCGAAAAATTGATAAATTTCTACTTAATCTTTAGAGAATATAAGGAATTGCCAGAGATAGCGAAAGACAATGACGAACATTCATGACAAAAAAACCAAATATAAGGAGAAAACAAAAGGAAAGGCGAACAAAAATACAGCTCTAGATCAGAGAAAGGGATGTAACTAGAAACGTTGGTCTATCAATGGTTTTTCTGTTGACGAAAGGGGTAAAAGTTGGTATATTATTACTTGTCTTAATTGAGGAGGGAAAGTTTTTCTTTTTCGAGAAAAAAAGATTGACCTTCGACAAAATAGATGATAGTATAACAAAGTTGCTAAATTACTGATTGGATGTTTTCGCTGATTTAACAGCAAAAACATTTCAAAAAAGTAGTTGACAGATAACAAGTCATTTGTTAAGATGATCAAGTCGCTGAAAACAGCACATCAGAAAGTTGAAATGTTTCTGAAAAAACTTTTATAAAGTGGTTGACATTCATTGTTCAATCTGATATGATATAAAAGTTGCTAACACAGCACGACGTAGACCTTTGAAAACTGAACAAAGCAAGCAAACGAACCAATGTGTAGGATGCTTCTATTAGATAGAAGCAAACACAACAAAGCAAGCAGTA
>NZ_JBSMVT010000018.1:0-65864 GCF_053760925.1 Enterococcus olivae | reverse complement strand
CAATCGGAGTATCAGAGGGAGCGCTTCAGGTCGTTACACCGTCATTTCACTCCTCAAATCATTAGTTCTACACAAGAAAATCTTGTGTGCCTAACCTTTTCAGTTAGGAACGTTTCGCACCATAAAACGACTTACAGTCTATGCATAGATAATCGCCATGAGGTTCAAAATTATAGTCAAAATACATCCAATCCACCTCTTTTTTAGCTCAATTATACGAACGTTTGTTCGTTTTGTAAAGCGAACAAAACCTAAAGTTTAGAGAAATGAAGCGAAAAATATCCTATTTACTTAACAGTTATAGCAATTAAAAAGAATCCATGTTACAATAAAGTTACTGGTAATATTAAAGGGTAGGAGGGGTTGTAATGGACACCAATCAAGCATTAGAACGCTTAGAACAAGCAGGGATTACCTCTAGCAAACAGATGTTGCGTCGCTGGTTGCGACAAGGGAAAATCGAAGCCACACTCATATCTAAAAAACAAGGCTATGAGATTGACGAGAAAAGCTTAAAAGAGTTTATTGTCCGCAAGCAATTCATGGAAACCGACAACCCCTTAGAGCACCAACTGGCTTATCAGAAAGGCTATCAAGCAGGCGTGCTCGACGGGCGAAAGTTGGCCACGGCTGAAGCCATTGAACGCAGAGACGCCATGATTGCTTATCAAATCAAAGAATACGAAAAAAGCTTGATTTTGAAGAAATGTTATGAGGAAACGATCGAGATCAATTATTTTGATGAGAAACTCCCACAAAAAGTCAAAAAAGCCTTAGACACCTTTGGTTCACGAAAGGTAACTTTTGGCATTTTAGGCCAATTCGCCTTGTTTGAGAACGTCGATTTGATTGAATTAACCGATTTACCTTATCCGAATCGAACCCTACAAAAACGCTTGGAAAACTGGTTGGTGGAGCAGTACAAGTAATGCTTAAAAGCAAACAAAAAAAGAAACCACCCTGCAAACCGCTTTGTTGAGAGTATTGAACTAGCTACGGAGCAACACAAAGTTGGATTTTAAGCAAAATCATGCTATAATGAATATGCGAAATGTGAAGATTTCGAGCATTTGTAGCACAAAAGCCAATCCTACAGCGAATAGGATTGGCTTTTTTTTCGTTCGATGCGACGGCGAACGTGTGGGTTAGTGACAACTTGCTTAGTTATCGTCTCGCTTACCTAACCAATAAACAAATAGTCCAGCGACTATTTCCACGAAAAGTGGCGCGATAACCAATGTGAAGAAGTGTTTTAGCATTTGTAGCACCCCCTTTCGGGGCAAGTTGCCATTAGTCAGTATAGCATATTTTCAACTGCAATAATGATTGATATCTGAAAAAATCCAATGTGTCAGAGAGCGATTCTAAGCACATTTCAAAAATTATCCTTCATAGTTGATGGAACAACCACTTTAAAAATCGGTCGAAATTTTTCTATTTAACTGATATTTTGAAATCAGGATCATCAGCTAGAATTTCCTTCATTATTTTCTTACAAAAACTACGAATATCAACAAATCGCTTCATATCGTTCTGATCGTTCATCGACTCTACTTTTTTATAAGTCTTCAATCGCCCAGATCTATAACTTCGAAGATATCGATCTGTATCAAACCAATATTTCCCTTCTCTGACTATCCGTTCATTCTCAATCACAGGCGCTACCCCATGATATTGATAATTTGGATGTTTCGTAATGTCATACTTATTATCCATAAACGGTGGTAAGTTTGTAATCATGATAATCGCTTTATCTCGATCCATTTTTTGAATTTCATCAGGTGTCATCAAATCTCTACCCAATTTTGAATAATTCTGACCAAAACTGTCATTCTGACTTCTCGTTCGAGACGTGTTGAAATCATCAATTGTTCCTTTCCCCAATTGACCCGAAATCATCTTCAAAGTACTTTCTTCTTTCCCACCTAAAAAGACCAAGGTATCGCAATTCCCAACGATGGTATCAGAAGAATCTTTATAGATTGCTTTCAATTGAGAAAGTGTCTGTAAAATAGGCGTAGCCGAAATATTTCTTGAACGTATAGTGGCAATCAATATTTCAAAATTTGGAATCTCACCAGTATTTGCAAACTCATCAAACAAACAATTAATGTGTCTAGGCAAGGATCCATGATACTTGGTATCTGCAATCGTGATCATCGTATTAAACATTTGCGTGTACATAATGCTCGCAATAAAGTTAAAAGTCTTGTCACTATCAGGAATGAGGACAAATAAAGCAACCGGTTGATAGAGTATTTTTCCGTTCCTATCATACTGAATGTTCCCTTTTTCATCTCGCAAAATTTTGTTACCCAATTCTTCCAATTTCATTTCATCTTTACTCAATAATTCTCTGACTGCAGGAATGTTTAGCGGAGCCAATCGAGTCGCACACGAAATCAAAATACTCTTTGCGGTTTCTCCGGCCGCTAACTTAAATCCATGGTACTGTTTCACACAAAAAGCATCAGGGTTGCTTGCTTCTATATCCAAAAACATCTGATCCACTACACTTATATAGTTTTCATCATTCTCTTTGACTTCAAACAAAGCTAACAAGTCCACTAATGTCCCCAAATGCCGTTCTTTCGGTTCAAAATATTCAAGGATTGCCGAAATTAAGGCTTGATAGATTAATTTTTCGGTTGTCATCCAAAAATCTTCTTTGGCATCTTTCGCACTCGTATTCTTCATAATCGTTTCCACGACCTTCAAAATATCCTCTTCTTTTTTGATGTAGACCAATGGATTGTAATGCATCGATTTAGAAAATTCAATCAGATTTAATATTCGAATGTCATAATTTTTCTTCGAGCGTAAGACATACCCCAATTCATTCAATATCGTTCCTTTAGGATCCGTAATGATGTAATCACAGTTCATTTGCATGATGTTAGGTTTAACAAAGAAACGAGTTTTCCCACTACCCGAACCACCAATCACAAGCGTGTTCTTGTTCCGTTGCTTTTTTAAATCGGACACATCTTTATTATCGAGCGCCATTTTTACATTTTTTGAAAAAAGGATATTTTTTGAATCGTCTTTGCGGTTATACATACCTTGTAATTCTTTTTGAATATTTCCCCACGTTGCAGATCCATGCTCCACTCCTTTTCGATAAGTCTTATTATTCTCTTGTTTCTGTGACACCAAAAGTATCAACATAGCTGTAGCAATCAATCCTATACCGATATCCTTTAGCGTTAAAGCGATAGGAAAGGCTTCAAATACAACGGTTGGACGAGAAGTTAAATACATTAGTTTATTAAAAAATGTACCTGTATACCTCGTAAAAAAGTTTGAAACATAATTACTCAAAAGGAATACCAGCAGGTAAAAGATGATTTTTATTCTATGTTCTTTGATCCGCTCCAATAAATTACTCATTCGCTATCTCTCCTTTCAAATGAAGAAAAAGCGGCATACAGATGCCACTTTCAATTATACATATTAGAGAAGATTGCCCAACGCAGGGACTAAGATTTGACCAACCAATACAAGACCTGCACCAGACATAAATTGTTTCATTCCTTGTGATTTAGACCCCGGATTATCATTCCCATAACCTTCAATTAAATTGACAATCCCCCACAAGCCAAGTCCGCCACCAATCAATGTAACAACCGTTTGTAAAACACTAATTCCTTGTACAAAAAATTCCATAATAATAATCTCCTTTTTCATTTTAATTTATTTAACTTTCAAAATTTACACTCCTACAGGTTGAAGCTTTATGAATACCGATTCGTTGATTTGTCGATATTCAAAATCATATCTTTCCAATTCACTCGATTCAGTTAGCAATACCTTCTGGTCTAAAACAATCGTTGTATCTTGTCTAATCGCATATTCTTTGTAAAGCTGACCGTCTTCATAAACGACTTTTAATGTTTGACCATACGGTGCAACAATCGAGTATAAGTAATTATTTAACGGATCTAAAAAGGTAATCAAATACAATTTATTCTGTCCCAAATTATGAAGCTGAACCACCTGTTCAACATTGTTATTTACAATATTATTCTCTTCGTTATACGCCTTTACTTCCGCACGTTCCTTTTCCGTTTCTTGGATTTCCTGATTAAAACCTTCATCTACCTTCTTATTTTGCTCGTTCAAGACTTTTTGAACTTCGATGGCTATATCATTTCGACTAATCGGATATTCAATTGTTGTATTGATAATATCCGGAATATATTCCACCTTCGCAAACAAGGTCATATCGTTGGTAATCTTCGTTTCACTGGTAAATACTTCCGTCATTTGTTCGTCAGCATACCAATCATAAAATACCTTATTTTCTTCTTTTAAGGTCTGTAATACTGGTAAATCAATGGTTTCTTCCCAAGTCACCACCCTGCTTTCAATTTCTTCTTCTGTATTCGTTACAAAATGAAGTTCAAATTCTTCAGAAAAATCATCAATCCCATTATCGTTTTTATCTTGATATGTTCGAAATTCTAAAACAGTATCCTCATAAATGACTGTTTCATCAGTAATTTCATGCCCCTCTATCGTCCAAAATCCTTTGTAATCTGAATCAATCGACGGAGTAAGTAAAGAATTTTGCAAGTTCGTTCCCGCTTTATAACCTTGGCTAACATAATTAAGCGGTTGGTCTTTTTCGTAGAATCGACTGTGTTCACCTGTAATAAAGGTAAGGACAAAATCTTGCTTCTCTAGATACATAGGTTTTGCAGTATAATAAATTTCGTCACGCTGCAAGAAGCCATTTTCTAGTACTTTTTCTTCAAATTCCCAATCATCTAATAAAAGAGATTTAGTACTTGAAGCAGCATACAATGTCACCTTGCCAGTTTCTTCATCAAGGTCAATCTCATTCACGAATTCCCCCTGTTCATCTAAAATTTTCAAGGAACTACTTTCTTTGAACGACAACTCGTTAATCTTAATGCCGTTATCTTTAAAAACAGACACAGTCACATCTTTTAGGGAAGGAAGATATATTTTCTGATAGCCTATATATGTCCCAACACATAAAATGCAGATTGTCAAAATGACAGAAACTCCGATGATCAAAACTTTTTTATTCTTTAGTTTCTTCATGTTGTCTTCTCTTCCTTTCTCTGTGATTGGTTTGCAGTTGATAAATGCTAAATATCGGTTTATCTTTTTTCAGTTCTTTTTGTGCATTAGATGAATTAAGCGTCTGGAAAATTTCTTCCAACGTCATATCTTTTTTAGGAAAGTTAAAGATATCGGCTATCAGTTCTTTCAATTTCTCGGTTGTAATCGTGATATTTTCTTCGGGAAGTTCCCAATCTTTTTCTTTCAAAAATAGGAAGTAGCTATTCAAATAATAAATATTGGTTGGCTTCTCAATCGTAAAATTCCGTAGTTCAGTTTTCGTCACTGATTTCAACCGACCATCTAAATGATGTACCTTAGACTGATCCGCACACACCACGTTTTTAGCAATCAATAATTTTCTCAGCTCTGCATTTTTTACAGGCAACCGGAGAGTAATCTCCTCTCTGTCTAAATTTAGCAAGCTTGTTTTCACTTTATTAAATTTCATCGTCATCATCTTCGTCATCAAATTCTCCAATGTAAACATCTTCTTCATTCAGAAGTTCGTCCTCATCCGTTTTGTTTTTACTTAGTGGATTAAGATCTTTTAATTTCCCCAGAGTAAATTGATAAGCAAATAAGATGATTGCCCCTACACCAAGAATCCACAATGACCAATTGGTACTCTTTTTCGTTTGTTGTTGGCTTGCAGGTTCTGTAACGGTTTCTATCACTTGTTCTACTTCTTGTGGCTCCTCTTGGACAACGGAAGGTGCTACTTGATTAGAAGTAACGTCATTCAATGCAAGTTCTTCTCCATTCATTTCTGACAAAAAATAGACATTATTTTCTGTTTTGTCTAAATCAATAATGATGTAGTAAACGGAATGATCCGTTGCCTGAACCGTATAAAAAGCTTTCGATCCGGTAGTCGTAAAATCAACCACCGTACCGCTACCGTTATACTTTTCTCCGGTCACTGAAGCAGGCGTTTCAATCGGTGATTTAATCACTTCTTTATCTCGATTGGCTTGATCTTCACTGGTGACTCGTTCATCGTTAATAAATCCACCATCATCACCTTCTTCAACAGGAATTTCTTCTTCAACCACCGTCTCTGTGGTTTCGTCTTCAGCAAAAACTTGAACTGTTCCCATTGAAAAAGAGACAAGGAATAGAAGTAAGAATATTTTCTTCAACTTTTTCATTAGCTTTCTCCTTTACTTTGCTACGTGGTTCTCCGTTCGCCAATTAATCGTTCTGCTTCTTCGATATTCAAGCCCTGATCTTTAATTGTTTGTAACAGTCGGTTGACTTTGACCACTTCTACTTGTTGCTCCAATTCCTTCAACTGCTCTTTATATTTCTTCAAACGCTCTTCAGTTTTATTTATTTGTTCTTGCTTTTTTTCAATTTGCTCTTTAATTTTTTCAATATCCATCATGTATCCTCCATTACGTTTTACTTCAACCAACTGACCGGGTTAGTATAATTATTGTCTTTTCTTACTTCAAAATGTAAGTGAGCACCAGTCGAATCCCCAGTACTCCCCACTTGGGAAATCACCTGACCGGCTTTGACCGTTTCTTCAGTTCTAACCAATAATTTAGAATTATGTGCATATACAGTAACGACATTTCCTGCGTGTTGAATCATTACGACATAGCCATAGCTATTCATCCACCCTGAGAAGCTTACTACTCCGTCTGCCACTGCAATTACTGGGGTTCCTGTAGGAGCTGGAAAATCAGTTCCTAGATGGAAATGTTCTACACCTGTAATCGGGTGGACACGTCTAGAATAATGAGAACTTATCGTTGTAAATCCCGGCATCGGGTAAGGCAGTTTCTTGCCTTCCAAGTCAAATTCGACATTTACTAAAGACACATCTTCTCCGTTAAACGAAAGATATCTCATAGCTTTTTCTACATAACTAGGGTCTCCATAACTAGACCAACCCATTTTTTCTGCATGAATGGAAGAAAAAGAATTTGCTAACTCCTGCGTCCATTTCCCACCGTTGGAAGCCACATATGAAATGAATCCAATCCCATAGTTATAAGAATGTATGACTGTTTTCATATCCACGTCATATTTTTCTTGTTCCTTTAAAAGAGAATTCAAGTGTTTGACGCCGTATTTAATACTTTCCGTTGGATTGTCAATCGTATTCATTGACCAACCCTGAGACTCGCTTGATTGCATAATATCCGGCGTTTTTTTGCCATTTCCGCTACTTTCCAGCTGAATGATAACCAAAACTAAATCTAAATAATTTAACAGATTTTGACTTTTCAGCTCTGAACGAACCGCCGATTCCCATTGCAACACATCACTATTTAATTGTTGGCCGGCAAGCATTAAG
This sequence comes from Enterococcus olivae, assembly GCF_053760925.1. Lineage (NCBI taxonomy): Bacteria > Bacillati > Bacillota > Bacilli > Lactobacillales > Enterococcaceae > Enterococcus > Enterococcus olivae. Next base: position 58,465 of record NZ_JBSMVT010000018.1, on the reverse strand, counting down.
TTAGACGAGGAGTTCTTTTCAACTCCAATCATTCCCATAAATCCACCGCCACCCAAAGCCATTAAAGGCGTCATGATTAAAGAAGGTATCAAGAGCAAGCAAGCTGCTCCGCCAACGATTGCCATTACTTTGAGATTTTTAACCAACTTTATCAGTTCAACTAGTTTTTCAATTGCTTTGGTAGTCGAAACATTCATTGAACCAAAGGAACGCATTTGAAAGGACTTGGAAATCGCTAGTGAATTCCCACCCACAAGTTTAGACTGAATGGCCGCTTCCTTCCGGATCTTTTTCCTTTTTCCTTTGATTTCTTTCGCCAACTTTTTATCTATTTTGACAATCTTTTTCTCTGTTTTTTCCAACTGATAGGCTTTTCGGTCAAAGCCAACTTTTCGTGCGATCAATTTATTAGATTCAAAGCTAACTTTACTTGCTACAGGAGAAATCATTTGATTGGCCAATTGGATACCGGTATCACTCTCTTCAATCTCTCGATTGAAACTATCCTTTACACTTGCACCTGCATCACTTATGGCTTTGACTGGACTAGTTACCGTCTTTTGAGCAAAATTCCTTTTACCTACAGCTTTTGAAGTTAATGGACTATCGAATGTTGATCGCTGAACCAGTTTTTCTTTTTTCTTCTCGCCAAGCGACCTCTCAGTCTTATGGGATTTTTTTGTCGGATCTCTTCCTACCGTCGCAGGCTCTTTTTTAATCAATTTCTCTTCTTTACTATCTAAGTAACTCAAAGACGTTTTTAACTTTTTAGATTTATGGAGAATTTGCTCTCGTTCGGTTAGCAATTTTTCTCTTTTTTGAGGTAAGTCTCCCGTTCTTACAAGAGGAATTTCTGACCGATTACTTCCTTGAATCGTCTTGATTTGATCTTTATGAATCTTTATTTTCCTTGTCTGTTTTAACCCTACAATAGGAGCGGTGGTCATTTTTACAACAACCTTTTTTGACTGTCCTATTGCTTTTTCCTCAATATAATCTGTTGATTTTTTTGCAAGATCATCAGTCGTGTTCACATTTCTATATACGTTTCTTCTCACGTTTTTACTCACGTTTCACACTCCTTTACTGCTTCCCTGCCTTCTTTCTATATTCTGCAAGTTCCTCTGGTTTTGAAGTCATGACCGGATATAAATGATTATTTTTGGGGAATTTATCCTTGAATGGTAGAATCTCTCCATCATAGACAATCAAACCTTCCCCTTCTTCACTATTTGTAATATATTCTGCTTGATAATCACTGATATTCAGCTTTTTTTGAAGAATCAATTTATCGTCCCATGCTTGATTCAACAAGTAGATAAAATCAGAGTTACCCAAAATCGTTTCAATCTTAGGTGAAGACAATAAATCCTGCACGTTTTGCGTAATTCCGCTCGGAATCCCTTTGTATTTTCGAAATCTCTTCCAAAAATCAACAGAATAACCACTGGTTCTCTCATCTGCCAGCAACACATGGAATTCATCCATGTAATACCAAGTTGTCACATTTTTGTTTCTATTCTTTGTGACTCGATTCCAAACATAGTCTTGTAAAATCAGCATACCCAAATCTTTTAAATTACTACCCAAATGCTGAATATTAAAAGAAACAATCCTGCTCGTTACATTAACCGTTGTTCGATGATTAAACACATTCAATGAGCCATCCACATACAGCTCCAAAGCATCCGCCAGTTCTTTTGCTTCTGGTTCAGGAAAACTCTTGAACGCTTCATAAATATCTTCTAATAGCGGAATCGTTGCTGGATCTCCGTTAGAAGCCACATACGGTTTATAGGCTTTCCTAACCGCTTTATCGGTCAGGCTTTTTTCCTTACCGGTCAGTCCGTCTTTTGTTCCAACAATAATATTCATCATATTGGTCACAAAATCGGATTTATAGCGAATCGGGTCGTTGTCTTCCTGTCCGCCATATTCATCATTTATATCTAATGGATTGATAAAGACATTGCTATCGAGCGAGATAATCATCTCTTCTCCTTCCAGCTGTCGGACAAAGTCTCCGTACTCCCCTTCTGGATCTGTGATAATAATTTCATCTCGGGTATTCAAAAAGGTATCAATCATTTCTCTTTTTGCACTGAAAGTTTTCCCTGATCCCGGTGTTCCTAAGAATAGTCCATTAGGCGTTCGTAGATTCTTCCGACTAACCTGCACCAAATTATTACTCAATGCATTCAACCCATAATACACAGGATCGTTGGTTTCTTGATACAATTCCTGTGTCGTAAAAGGTACGAATATTGCAGTTGCAGTCGTGTTTAACCCTCGTTCAAACTCAATTTCATTAATGTTATTTCCCAAAGGCAACGCACTCATAAACGCTTTTTCCTGTTGGTTTTTTAAGTTTAATATTTCACAATTGTAGTTTTGCGCCAACGAAGATAATTGATAAATCGAGTTATCGAGATCAGTCATGTTTTTATCAAAAACAGTGATAGTAAAGGTAATATAAAAGTACCGTTCATCTTCTTTTTGCAGGTTTTTCAATAACTTTGTTACTACATCACGGTTTGGATCCAAGTCAGCAGGCATCAAATCCATGTCATACCCACGTTGAATCGCTTTTTGTTGTTCCTTAATTTTAATTGCGTCCAAGTCGGAACTTTTGGTTTTCATCATCCGAATGGCTTTCTGCTGATCCATGGAACGCATATGAATGCTAATGGCTAGTTCTTTTTGTAGTTCCAAGAAATCGACTAGCACTCTATCTGCCAATTCCGATGAAGTAACATTAAAATACATGGTCGATCCCAAACGATTCCCTATTTTAAAATACGTTCGCTTCTCATTGTTGAAATTCAGTAATCGAGGAGCAATATAGTCTTTTTCCAATGCCTGATCAAAAATATCGTTGGGAAGATGTTCCACGTTAATATAACTTTTTTCTCCGTTATTCAACAATTTATTTAAGACTGATAAGCGTTCCACCCCATTTAATGAATAAGTACTTGCACCCAATCGTTTGAAGAGGCGTTTGACATTCTCTTCAATCGTCTCCAATCTTCTAACGGCGTTTTCATAACTCGCATCTTTAATTGAAAAGGTTAAATACTTATTCCGAGTGATTCCATTACTGCCCTTTTCCCTTTGATTTCCAATGAAATCAGCATATTCCTTGCGTAATTGTTGAATCTTCTCGCTACCTTCGTCCATGTCCTTGTTGTCGTTCTCTTTTTGTTCAATCGCATGATTGATAAAAGAAAACTGAAATTGTACTACAGGATCAAACCAATTGAGTAAGGAGCAATAAAGGGAAAATATCCTCGTCTTATCTTCATCTTTTGACAGCTGGTAGCCAACGTCGCTAAAACGAATACTCTTGCTATAGATATTTTTCCCAATAGATACAACACCGTTTGAATCAAACCTATTAAAAGGCAGGCTATCTTGTGTCGATAGCAATTTCACATCATTTCTTCGATTATGTATCGCTTGTTGAATCCTCTGAACTAAGTTCTTTTTCTCGATCATCTTTGATAAACCCCCTTTGAATAGCGACTTCTCGATTTTCTTTTGTTAAACGATATCGTCTCTTTTCATTGAATAAAATATTGGTTTCCAGCCAATTCTTTACCCATTTTTCAATGTACAATTTATCTTTTTTAAAAATAGTCGAAAAGATGATTGGTGCACCGACAATAAAAGCACCATACATAGCAAGATTAATATCCAGTTTTTTTAAAAGAAGAAAAGATGGAACGACAACAATGCCTGTTAAGCCAAATCCAATTAATTGTCTTTTGGTTAATCCCATAAAAAGTTTCGACTGGATTTCTTTTAACTCGGTTGGGATTGGTACAATAATATTATTGGCCATTTTTATCCACTTCCTCTTTCAATTTATTTGGTAATCTCAATAAAAAATCTATTTCATCTTTCATCATTAAGCTTGAAAATATTTTTCTGTTCGGTATAAGTAATTTGATAAATAAGACGCTTATCAGGAACAAAAATACTAAGAATAATAGGACTAAAATCCCACCTAAAACAAAAATTGAAATCACGCCACCGGTTAATTTAGCTGTAAGCAAGTATTGGTTGACTTCTTCTTGTTTGCTTACGGTGACAAGCAACAAACCAATGAATAGGAGAAAAAACGAAAGAATATTGACTCCCAAAAGAATAAACATTGGCTTTTGCTTTTTAAAATAATTTCCCATCATTTTCCCCTCAACTTTCTTCTAAGTTGCTCCTGTAATTGACTTCGCTAAACTATGTGTACCAATTAAAAGTTTTGCAACAATTGCCATGGAAACTACAATCAATATCATTCCCATAAATCCACCGTTACCACCATCGATCAAGGTAGTAGTACGTGAAACCAACCCATTGTAGATAACCATTAATACCAACATCAAAAATCCTTGAAGGGTCAATGCCATTAAGTTCTTCAAGTAATTTTGACCAATGGAATTGACCCATGTTTCTGACATCACAGTCGCCATTGGAATTGGCGCGATCGTAACATAAATAAGAATCATGATAATTCTCGACCATGCCACCAGATAAATAATGCCACAGATAATTGCTACGATCAGAAATCCAACGCCTGCAATCATCAACGTCATTAATCCTTCGCCTAATTTATAATCCATTCGTTGTGTATCTTCGTCTGCAACTTCGTCCAAATCTTCTTTAACAACTTCTGTACCATCTGCAGTGATTTCAACAACAACAGGCTTTAAAGAATCTACCAATGAATCCGATACATCAGCAGTGATCTCTATTTGCTCGGTCGGTACTTTATCAATCATCCATGTAGCCAGATCAGAGAATCCTAATGCAATGGTGAAAGCATTCGTAGCTAACAAAATCATAATCGTGGTTTTGATAATCAGCATAATCATATTGCCAACATCAAATTCCCCGCCTTTGTTTTTATCTGTAACAAATTCAATAATCTGTAACACAAAAACATAGGTAATTAGTAAAACAGCGATTGGCAAAACTACTGTATCAGAAATGGACTTCAAGGTATCAACCATATTTCCATCAAATTGAGCCGGTGTAATTGCGACTTCACTTTTCAATGCATTCACAGAGGTATTAAACAGAGCAGTCATGCCTTCCAATGAAGATTTCGTAAAACTTATCAATACGTCATTAAATAGTGCCTGCAAGCTTTCGAGGGCGTCTGATAGAGCATTTCCTATTGGATTCCACCAACCTGCACCTATTATCAGAGAAGATGTCATATTCACCTTGAAATCACCTGCCTTTTCTAATCAATATCGATATACACAACTTCATCATTGATTGTTGCTTTGAACTGTAGCCCTTTTTTTATAAAGTCTTTTTTTACGATTGTAATAATTCGATAGTCTTTAACAACTTCTCCATAAACAACTTCTTCATTTTTTTCTTTATCAAATCGTTTTAAATAATCCTTATCGGCTATTGTCATTTGATAGAGTTTGGTATTAAGTATTTCATCATCATAAATAAATTTTGAAGTATTTTCATCAAATCTATAAACAGTTCTATTTATTCTGTCTATTCTTTCTGAATCCCCAAAATAAAACTCAACAGCAGAATAATCTGAATTTAGAGTGTTCAACGTATTGTTTTCCATTATTGCAAGAAACTTTTCGTTTTCATCAGCAGTTAGATCACGAACAGTTACTTTTTCTAAAACCTGATAATCCGTATAATAATCCAAACCTTCTTCTTTAAAAGCTTGAACTTCTTCATTTGTAATTTCATAAGGAAGTGTAATAGACGGTTGCGTCTTTACGTTGCTTCCAGAACAACCTGCTAAAACAAAAAAGCTAACAAACAGCGTAAATAGTAATTTTTTCATCGTACAATTCCTTTCCTTTTTGGTTTTCAAACCACCAACTATTTGATCCTCGTGGCTTATGTATAATCCGTTAGATAGTTCGATATTTCACAATTGCAGTTGGCAGGAAGTGATTTTTTCACTGTTCCCTGCACCCTATCAATCGAGGCCTACGATAATATTTACCGCTCCTTTTGAGCTTCTAGCCACAATTGAATGGCTTCTTTTGTAGCCTGCTTATAAGACTTCCCTACTGCTTTTGATTGCTGCTTAAACTCTGCCAGTAAGGCTTTATCAATCGGAAATTTCCGCTTTACTTCCACTTCATTAGACATAGTATCCATCCTACTTTCTATATTCTAACACACTTTGCCACCTTTTGCCACCTTTTGCCACCTTGTCTATTTAATTACTTTATTTTTTTCTAACCACAGCTTGATGGCTTCTTCTAAAGAAAGGTTTAGTTGCTTGTTTTGTCGTTTTACTTCTTTACGAAATGCTTCGTCTAGTTCTTTTTCTATTCGAATGACAAATGCTTCTTTTTCCATAAGCTTCTCCTTTAAATAATAGTTTTAAAAATATTTTAACATAACTTACAGACAGTTCAGAAAATTATCTAGTCGAAGTGATTATTCGAAAACCAAAGGTGGCATATAATGTGGAAAATAAAAATAATTAAAATAATTTGCAAATGTTCATTAGTTTGGTATAATCAAATTAAATATTACACAAGGACGTGGTAAAATGAATTATGCTGAATTTTTTGAAAAGCATGGATATGAATTATACCCTGCTACCGTTACCGATTTTGTTCCAGTAATAAAAAAAGTTATCAGCGATTACAAAGCAAGAATAATTACTCAGCAAGAAGCCAAAGAAGTTCTAACATTCTATGCTGAAAAACATCCTGAAAAATTATTTGACGAAGATGATTACAACAAAACACTGAAACGATTGATTGGAAAAAAACGATTAGACACTCTGGATAGATTAATAAATGATCTAGACTAAACACCTTTCTAAAGGAGTTGAAAATATTGAGTAATTTTAATTTTTACAAAGCAAACAAAGCCTATGGCGAGTTGTACCTGCAATTTCCAAAAGTATTTCTTTACAGTGATAAATACAAGGATTTATCAGACAGTGCCAAAATAGCCTATATGGTTTTCAAAGACCGACTTCAGTATTCGATTCGAAATAATTGGGTTGATAAAGATGGAAACGTGTATTTCATCTACACAACAAATGAAATCATGAATCTTTTAAACTGCTCGATCAATAGCGTGACTAAAATCAAAAAAGAATTGATTGAGAAAGGCCTCCTGCTTCAAGTGGTTCAAGGTTTTGATCCCAAAGCGAAGAAAAACAAACCCAATCGCCTTTACCTAGCAGATTTAGAAGTAGAATCCTATGAGGTATATGCATACCAAAATATCCAAAAAAGCCATGAAACCCTTGATAATGGCGGATTCACAAAATTTGTGAGTCGAGAAGAAAATTTTGAAACAGCTGAAACCATTGGTACGAACGGATTCACAAAATTTGTGAACCGAGAAGAAATGGCTGAAACCCTTGATACAAGCGGATTCACAAAAAATGAACTATATCTATATAAAGAATTAAAGAATAAAGATAATAAAGAACATAAAGATCAGGCTTCTACATATCAAAGTCAATCTGACCTACTCCGTTCAGGGATATCTAACACTAAATCAGATCCCGAATTAGAAGCCGACCTAATATCTCTTTATTTAATAGAAAATTCTTTAGAAGACCTTTTTGGCAAAGACCTAACCCACTCACTAAAAAAATTCAGCATGAATAATTTCGAACGCTTAAAATTATTCCATGAAAAAATTCATTATGCCAATAAAGGTGCTGAAAGGGAGTTAGGCTATCCAATCAGTGTCTACACAGACAGTAGCCCGAAATATCAAATTTACCAAGAACAACTAAATCAGACATTCTGGAAATGCATCCAAGCTGAAAAATATGGAAAAGTAGAAGATATAAACAGTTACCTATTTAGCTCCTTCAAAAATGCGTTCCTTTCTATCGGTAAAGATATGAACCATGAGACTAAAGATTTACCTTCCATGCCCATTCATGATTGGGCAAATGAAGACTAAAGGCTAGGCGATAAGACGCTAAAACAAGTTATCACCTAGCTAATCTTTAGTGTGTCCTTGCGTTTGTTTTCACATGGTTGGGTACTACTGATAAGTCAGTATAGGTCGAAGTTCAAGATGATAGTTGATTTTCAACTATCTATTGTTTTTAAGTGATCTAGTTCTTGTAGGCTTTCTTTGTTGTTCTACTTCATGGTATTTATCCGTCCGATTTCCTACCAGCGTTTTATCTGCTTCAGTCCGAATCACGCTTCTTGTATCATCCGGATCAATCCGATCTGGCACACCGTCATTGTCTAAATCCAATTCTCTAACTCTGCGATTCTGTTCTTTTAAACTAGCAAGAGTCGTTGCTATATTTGTATCTAATCTTGCCAGTCGATTCAAAAGTGTAGGAGATTTTGCCAAGTATCTATTTTGTTGCAACTCTTTTAAGGAAGAACTATCCAAGTCGCTCCCCAGCTCGTCTTTAAAGTGTTTTTCCCATAAGTCTTTATAGTTGGTAAATGTTTCTGTACCGTTTTGTCGAATCGTATCTTTCGTATAAAGAATTTCTCCGTAGCCGTTCTCTTCATAAGTTTCATATGGCGACAGTTGGAAGCTAATGATGTTTTTAAATTCATGGTCAAAGATAAAATCATCAGGGATTGCTACATCAAATGCCTGAAAGAACTCAATCGTTTCTGTGTCTAAATTCTTTAATAGATCATTTTTTATTTTATACATATGTTCTAAATCAAGATGAACAACATCAAATTTATTTTCTGCGACAAATTTGTCTAAGTACTGTGTATCTTCCGTTAAAGCAGTTAATTTAATCATATTAGTAACATCATCAATCGATAGTTTAAAACTTGATGTTGTATCAAAGAAATCATCAAACCGACAATTCATTAAATCTGATGTACAATCTTCAATGCCATAAGGATAGACAGCTTCCAACGTAATGAATTCATTCGATAAACTATTAATCTGTGTTTTGTTTTTTAAATCATACGAAACCTGTTTTGAAAATTGTAATGTATTCGTTGAATCTTCTTCTTCCGTATAAACCAGATCCGCATGGTAGCCATTTTTTTCAATGGTATGCATAATCTTTTCAGACGTTTGATTTGTTCCAAATTCACGTTCAGAAAAATCATTCAAAGCTGATACAAAAGCTTCTAATTCAATTTCAGGAATTCCCAAAGATAGTTTATCAAATCGATTTGCCACAGTAGTGATAAAACTACTTGCAACCTGCTTAACTTCTTCCAGAGATTTAATATAAACTTCATCATCTACATTTCGTTTCGTCCAATTCGCTAAGTATTTTTTCGAATAATCCTCACTATCAATTCCTAAGGTCGAACTAACGATATAGGCCGTCATTTCAGCTTGATATTCCAAGACGCTAGTTGCTACTTCACTATCCGTTTTAGTAGCAAGTTTAGCTAAATTATGCATTTCTGCATGAGCCAATTCATGCAATAGAACTTTGACCTGTTCGACTTCATCCATACTATCTTTAATCACAATATCATTGGTTGCAGGTACGAAGTATCCTTTAGCCGTGCTATTCGTTTTATCAAAAGTAATTTCAATATCTTTCTCTTCTGCAAATTCAACCAGCACTTTTTTAATTCGTTCCACATCTTCTTTTGAACCATCAAAGCTAAAGGTTTCCGGTTTATTCGGATAGAGTTTTGGATAATCTTCTTCAGGACAATTTGTCTGCGTGATATCGAATACCGGAACGGAAAGAAACCCAACCAATCTATCGGCTACTTTCATCTTGCCAGTTTTTATTTTGGCTTTTTGTTCTGCGGTTGCCAGGCTTAAAAATTTCCATTCATGAGTCTTTTCATCTTGAAACATTTTTTGAAACTTAGGAGCCAATATGCGAATGGCTTTTTCGCCTTTTTGAACTTGATGGCCGTTTTGTTGATGTTGTTTATAAGATGCCACCCCAATTGCACTTTCACCAAATTGTTTCTGAATTAAGGCAATATTTCTAACAGAATAATTATTAAAACGATTCATAAATGCCAACAGTTTTAGTTCTTCCAACGGGTCATTCTTATACTGTTTGATACTCTCATTCATACCAGCCATTAATTCATCGATAATTTCTTTTTGTGTTTGTTTTTTACTCATGATTAAAACAACTCACTTTCATCTTCTGGGAAAAGAAACGTCTTTGTTTCAGGATCAATAAATGCTATCACTCCAGTTGGTTCATTCGTTAATGCCGCGTCTTCTTTGACTTCGTCAAGCATGGCAGCATACACCCGACTTTCCTCTTTGCTAATTGGAACTTGGATTTCTTCTTCTGTGTCCAAATCTCGAACAGTCGCAATGGTTTTATTTACAACAAGTAATTCAACAACTTGCTTCATTCTCACCGACTCCTTTCATTTGTTTTCTACAAAATATTTCCGCCAACAGTCGTTCAATAATTCACAATTGAAATTAAACTAAAGTTTTTGCGTTTGTTTCTTGTTACGAACCTTCACTTGTTTTTGTTCCTTCTTCAATTCTCTAGCCTGTTCCTGCAATTCCTTAATCTTGAATTGCGGTTTTTCTTTTTTCTCGGCAATGTTTTGTTTTTTCGTTTCTTTAATCGCATATTTTTCAATTGCATTTCTCAACCCTGCTTCGATTGCTTCACGATCTTTGCCTGCAAAGAATAAAGAATAACTATCCTTGCCAATTTTTTTAGGCGCAAAATCAACACCCATGGATTTTAATTCCTTGTTAAACGCCGTTAATTCATTCTTGGAAACATTGCTACCCAACGCTTCAACCCCACTGTTTTGATTCTTTTCAAAAAGATTTTTTACTTTTTGCTTCCCTTGTTTCGTCGTTAGATCTTGGTAGACTTTTTCCTCTTTGTCAAGATTTAAAAAGTAGTCCATAGTTGCAATTAAAACCTTCGCTCCTAAGCGGATAGTGGTTGTTGTCAATTCAATCCCCACTTCTACATTTTCATCAATATTTGCCATCTATTTGCCCCTCCTTTCTTGAAAAGGTTTTCTTAATTATATCATAAGTCAAAAAAATATGGTAAAATAAACACAATAAAAAGTGATAAGTTAAGTAAGGCAGGCTACGTATTTGTCATGACAAATACCAAAACTAGCGTTTTTACCTGTTAGGATAAATCCTAAAACCTTTTAAAATTATTGTCGTAAACTCCAATAAATTTCGTGTCGCTTTGCTCGATTTAAAAGTAAATAAACGGAGAGTGTTTGAAGAATGAGTAAAAAATTTAAGATAGAAGCCAGAGTGACACAAGAAGAAAAAGAAATGATTCAAAGGAAGGCGCAAGAAAAAAAGACAAGTATTTCTGCCCTTCTTATTAATAGTGTCGAAAACCATATCACGGTTAATTTAAATACTTCCGATTATCGAGATCTAGTGATTCAATTCAGAAGGATTGGCAACAATATTAATAGCATGATCAGAGACATTCGTTTTAATCACATTGTTTCTGATAGTCATATGAAAGGCATTGAGCAGCATTTAAAAAGTTTAGAAGAACTCTTAAAAAGTGAGAAACAAAAAATCAATACAACCAAGCTTGAAATGCAAAAAATGTCAGCAAGACAATTACGAGAATTATTGGAGAAACAAGATAAACGTGTTCCTGATTATTTGATTTATGAAAATATCAGTGACCATATCGTTTTGCAATTACGTTCATTTATTGATCTAACGATTCAAAGTGATTTAGATGAAACCTATCCCCCATACATCGAACGTTTCCTAGAAACATTTGATGTTTATTCTTATGAGTATGACCGGTTGGTAGATTTTTCCAACGCTTTGGATAAGCAAATCTATCGCATCAACCAAAAAATTATAAAAGAAAAAAGCCAATTGGAAGAAGACGATTTTATTCTTGTTTTGGATACATTGGATGAATATAGGAAAGTACGTGATGAATAATGTCGATTGTAAAAATTCAATCAGTAAGAAGATTAGATAATGCAATTGCATATATCCAACAGGAAAAAAAGACGAAAAATCACCTCGTCTCTACTTTTAATTGTGACAAAGATTATATCTTAGAAGACTTCAATCAGTTGTATGAAGAACGAAGAAATACGCTACGAAAAGAGACCAAAAACAAAGCCAAGATGATAATCCAATCTTTTGATTTTGAAGAAGATATTACGCCTGAAGAGGTTCATAAAATTGGGGTTGAATTGGCAGATAATTATTTAAAAGGGGAACACCAATACATTATAGCCACTCATATTGATACGAATTACATTCATAATCACATTATTTTTAATCAAGTAAAAACGGATAGTTTGCTGATGTATGATACATCAAGAATTAATACGATAGACAATTTAAGAATTGAAAATGACAAGCTGTCTAGAAAGTATCAATTAATTATTCCTCAAGAAAGAAAGCACGAAGATAAGATTCATTATATTTCTCAAAGAGAACAGCGAGCAAGATTAAAAGGCACTTCTTTCAAGGAAACGTTAGAAGTGGCCATCGACCAGGCAATCAACGAAAGTGTCAGCTATTCGCAGTTTATTGAAAAGATGAATGACTTAGGTTTTGAACCAAAACAAGGAAAATATCTCGCTTTTTTAAATCAAAAATCAGGAAGATATATGCGTACCAAAACGTTAGGAATGAACTACACCGAAAACTCCATCAAGTATCGTATCGAGCATAATGATTTTGAAATTTATAAATTTAAATACACTGTGAAAACCAGAGAAATCGATAAATCTGAAGAAAAATACGCTAAGAGTTACGGTTTAAGAAAATGGGCGACCAAGCAAAATATTATCCATTTGCAGGAAATCAGCCACTTAGTTTTTAATGAGCATAAATCGCTGGAAGAAATCGAACAAATCCAAAAAACGGAAGCTGAATTCACTCAATTCATTGAAAATAAAGTGCAGGACAAAGACGAAATCTTGTATGATTTAGCACGCAGAGAACAGGCTTTTTCCGACTACAAAGCAAGTGCCGGTCTAATTGCCGATTATAAAGAAGCAGCTAATAAACAAGCATTCAAAAGTGATCACTACCAAGAATTTAAGACGTTTGATAATGCCAAGAAAGATTTAAACTACTTGAAAAAGCAATATAGTATTTATTCGTATGATGATTTGTTGGCGTATAAAGCAAGTCTTTTGAAAGACCGAGACCAGCTGTATAAACACTTCACTTCAATTCAAAGAATCCAAGATTTAGAAAAACAAAATAAAAGGAAAAAATAAGCTATTAGTAAATTGGTTAGGCTAATGAGTAATTAGGAGAGGGACAGCAACTTGAAAAATAAAGAAGTAGAACCTAGAAGAGGAGAAATATACTTTATCGATTTTAGTACACTTGGATTTGAGGGAAGCGAGCAAGGTGGAACACGACCGGGGTTGATTTTGCAAAATGATTTAGGAAATCACTTTAGTGATACAACCATGGTAGCTTTAATTTCTAAGAGCACTAGAAAGAACTTCCCTACACACGTGTTGTTAGATCATGAAAAGTATCCGTTTATCAAAGAAAGAAGCACGGTCATGCTTGAACAGATTCGAACAATTTCTCAGACGAGACTTACAGTTAAATTAGGATCATTATCAGAAGATGAAATGCTTGAAGTGGAACAGAAATTAAAAGTTAGTTTTGGCATTTGTTGATGGTTACTTACAAAATAAGAACGAAAGAAAAAAATATATTGATTAGGAGGATAAAAAATGGGTATAGCTTTTATTGATGAAAAAGGTCCACAAGAAAGAATCAAAATAGCAAAGCAATTTGATGATAATAGAAGAATAAATTTAGGTGACGACTTGATGAAATCGTATGTAGCGGATTTGATTTATATTCCTAACGATTACATGGAATTACTTTATCATGAGTTTAGTCAACTTCTTATGGATTATAAAGCCACAAAAAAAAATAAAAGTAACAAAGAATTAAAAGGAGCGGCTGTTTTAAAAGGTAATTTTGAATATGGCATTGCAAGCTTGAAAAGGGAAAATAGCGATTTCTATACCAAGTTATTCGAAACTCTTTTAAAAGGAGAGGCAAAAAACCTTCTGTTTGCGGTAAATAAAATGTCGCTTGTTGTTGATGCAAGACTAACTGAGTGGTTATTGAAATTAGAAGAACGAAGACTAATTCCAAATGTTGCTCTAACAAAGTATGCTCTAACAAAATATTTGGAAATTGAAGCTTCAGAAGAGATAGTTCGTGCGTTTTTTAATGAGGATATTACTAATAAAAAATTGACTTACTTGATTATCTCGGATTTAAAAGACTTTATTAAAAAACATAAAGGCCTAAAGAGAATGGAACGTCAAATCTATAGTTATAAAGAGCTAATCACGATATTAAAAAAAAATAAACACTTAATCGATGAAAATATAATCTCTGAAGTATATTTTGATTGGGATAAAGTAAGTTTTGCAATTGATTTATGGGTAACAGAAAAGAAGGTGGGTGGTAGCTGGATCCAAGAAGAAAATAAATTGATTTTGGATGAAGGCATACCTTTGGAACCCTTTGATAAAATCGGATTTGATAAGATTTTAGAAAATCAAGATTCTAAAAAACATTTAGGACTTCAGCTAGCAGATTTTGTGGTAGTTATTTCAGGATCATTGATATCAAGACTAGTTACAGCACTAAAATATGATAAGAATCAACCGGGTGAATTTGTCATACTTAACGAAAAGTGGTTTGATTTAGAGGAGCATCAATTCAAGTTGATATGTGTATTCTCTGAATTTCTCTTAGGTGAAGAAATGCAATATGGAATTGTCTCAGATACGTACTTTGATGAAACTTTATTATTTGAAACTTATATTAATTATATTTCCTCATATGGGAGTTATGAAAAGTATAAAAAAGTTCCAAATAAGTATCATCCAGAGAAACATTTTTCTAATTTTTCTCAAGAAGCACGTAATAAAGAGGAGGCTAGTAGGCGTGACGAATTTTTTAATAGGAAAATGTACGGTTCGTTAAGATTAGTGATTAAAGAAGGTGTTAAGAGGAAAATATAATTGAGTATTTGATGATTAAAAAGGACATAACTTTTAAGTTGTGTCCTCTTCTTTTGCGTGTTATACTATCAATGTTTTTAGAAGGTCATAACTTAACCTCATAAGTCAGGAGTGAAATTGATGAAAATTGGCTATGCACGAGTCAGTACCCACGATCAAAAAATAGAAAGTCAAATCGAGGAGTTAAAGTCAAACGGAGCTGAAAAAGTCTATCAAGAAAAATTTACCGGAACGACCAAAAATCGTCCTATCTTTACCATCGTTCTAGATGAACTAAATGCTGGTGATACGTTGATAGTCACCAAGCTAGATCGATTTGCCAGAAATACCCGAGAAGCTTTAGAAATCATCCAAGACCTTTTCCAACGAGACATCAGTGTTCATATTCTGAATGTTGGATTAATCGATAATAGTCCTACTGGAAAATTAATCTTTACCGTATTCAGTGCTTTTGCGGAATTCGAACGAGATATGATTGTCACTCGAACACAGGAAGGAAAAGCTTTTGCCAAAAACAATGACCCCTACTTCCGTGAAGGACGTCCAAAAACCTATACCAACGAACAAATTAAGCTGGCCTATGAACTAAGACAACAAGGGATGACTTACAAAATGGTCTCACGCAAAACAGGAATTAGCATAAAAACTTTGCAAAGAAGATTTAAAGATTTGAATGATAAAGAAAAAACCTCTAATTGATCAGAATTAGAGGTTTTACTATACTCAAAATAAGTAATAACTCACAAAAAAATTAGTTAAGTGCATCTTCTAGTTCTTCTTCAGAATAACCAAATGTATAATCTTCATCCTTACCATTAGATTGCCAAATAAGAGCAGCGTCATATACGCTTAGTGATTCATTACTTTCATAATCGCCATCATCTTCTAAACCATATTGGCAATCTTCACAATACATTCCACTAAATACATAACGCTTTGTTAAAGGATTACCACAATTAGGGCAATCTGGGGTATCACCCTTATAGGTGTTTTTTTCTTCCCAAGTTAATTCTTTTTTAGACTTATTATCACCTTTAAAAAAATCAAATAGTCCCATCGTAGTCACTCACTTCTTTTAGCCATTCACCACTAACAAAATATGGGTTATTATCATCATTTTCTTTTTCAATTAAAACAGCATCATCATGAGTTACTGCAACGAAGAATCTGTCTCCTTTAGAAAATAATAATTCATTTTCTCCAAATCCATTCTCAGTAAAAATAAAACTCTTCAGATTAGCTTTATTTGCTTTTTGTTTGGTTTTACTCTTTATTAACTTAAATATTTTTTTTCCACCAGCTTCGACAGGTCTTATAATTATGTATCCTCCTGCAGCTAAAAGAAGCATTAACTGCTTCGGCCCACCGACTTTTTTCGCCCAAGTTGTTAATAATTGATACCAACCTAAATTTCCCATCTCTCTATCTCCTTATCTATTTTAATAGTTTTTTCCAATCTTTAATTTTAACAGAACTCAATAGTTCAACCACTAGTGGGGAAAGTGCCATTAAAGCAAGAAATAATGCGTCCCCTTTGATTCCGCTTGTCGCAACTGCAGATACAGTTTCTACAGATTTTTGAGCTTCTACATACTTATCATCATCTAAGTCATCATCACTATCGAGTAGAATTTCAATAACTTTAGGTAGTACTTTATTGTCTTTATTTTGTTCAATTTCTGCATCTAATACAGAACGGATTGCAATATATTGAGTAAAGTTCATTGGTGTCTTCTCATTTTCTAGATTACTAATAGTCTGCTTTGTAACGCCAATTTTATTTCCTAAGACCTCGGCTGTCCAACCTGCAATTTTCCTGATGGATGATAGGTTTGATTGTAGTCGATTAATTTGTTTTTGACGTTGTTCGATTCGAGTATCCACTAATGAACACCTCCTTCATAATATCAGTATATCATGATATTTGACTTAGTCAAATTATTTTACTAAGGTAAATTTTCTTTACTTATTAACAACTCCACCAAAACTATTTCACACCCAATCCCCCACTCTACCAACCGAAATACGTTCACAATCTCCCTCTATAAAACACAAAAATGTCGGTATTCTCCACTTCAATGAAGGTCAGACCAAAAAACTATACTAATGAACAAATCAAGCTAGCGTATGAACCAAGAAATCGGGATAAATATTTAGAAGTTTAAGATCAAAGTTGAGCACTTGAATAAGCGCCAAAAATGAACGATTACTCGTTATTTCTGGCGCTTTTCATGGGACTTACGTCACAAGTCCAAATTACTATTCAAATTCTTCAATTTCTTTCAAAGTCTGTCCTTGTGCATTTTTCCAATAAATTAATCCATTTACACTACTACCATATACAAATGCGGCAGCATAGCTAGGGCTAGAAAATAACTGATCTTCTTGCAAGATATTGTTGGAATCTATACTTGCAGTTTTTCGTAATTTCTTGATTGAATTGGGTATCGCTTTCGAATCAATTACTTCAATCATGCTTCCTTTTAGAACCACAAATCCTTCCGCTGTTTGTAGACCTGTTGCTTCCGTAGTTTGCTTGCTTTTTTTTGATGTTCGTTTGAAGTAAAGTAGTTCATTTTGTGTTGCGTTGTCAGAATTAACACTCATTACAGACTTAATTTCTGTTTTTTTCGCCAATGGTTCAAAAACTTTATGTCCGAATGTGCCCATAATTATCTGAGCATTATCTATATAATCTTCCATTTCACTTTCTTTTTCTTCGGTCAAATGACCAGGATTTGGATCGTTTCCATTTTGAACTTCATAACGATTAGCTTCTAAAGCTAGATTTGTAAAACGATTTTCTAAGTAACTTATTTCAGTAGGTCCAAAAGTATTATTGGAAGTTGTAAATATAATAGCTTCATTCCAATACTCTTTTTTAGCATTTCTTTTATGTTCTTTTAAGCGATTAAGGATACCTTCGCCATTTTTTCGAATACCTGCTTGACCAATATACACCACTTTTTTATCGGTTTCTTCATCTGTTCCAAATAAAAAATATACACCACTTTGTTTTAAATCTTCTCGATTATTACATTTATCTAACTCTGTACGCGGAATTTTATAGGCAACACCTGTCCAATTGGCTAAGGTGCATTTGATACGACCATTTATTTCGCCATCCATCAAAAATAAATTGATGCTCTTACCTCTAGAAGCCATCTTTAAGTCCCCCACTTGATTATTTCATCTAAATCAATTATATACTATCCACAGTCTTAAATTAATTATTTTTTACGAATAGACTATCTTCTCATAAATAAAATTGAATTACCTACTACCCTAATTCATCTATACACTCTCCGGTAACTATCCTACTCCACCAAAACCATTTCACAACCAATCCCAATCCCCCACTCTATCAACCGAAATACGCTCAAAATCAACCTATGCAACAAATAAAGGCAAAAAATGCCCAACCTAATTACCGAAGGTCGGACATTTCCCTTATTTTGATTTTTTCCTGTCTCGTGCTTCATAGGTCTTCATATACATATCAAACATAATCCGTTGCTCATTCTCCAACTGGTTTTCAAGTCGATCTAATAATGAAGCCACTAAATCATCCTGCGTATCAAATTCCAATGTGTTTTGTAAGGCATTGATACGATTAATTGTATTCTTTTGAATTCGAATGGTTGAATAAACCTTATTTTTGCGTGGACGTCCCATCGTTGTTTGCCGTTCCGGTTCAACAACCTTCTCCACTTCTTTTTTTTCAGGAGTGAATTTCGATAAATCGAACGTTTTGCTAGGTTCAGAAGCTTTGGTTTCATCAATTTTCTTGTAGGTCTTTTCTTTCACCCCACGATTGGGATCTTTTTTAAATTCCACCTTCGCCATAAATTACTCACGCCCCTACTCTTTTAATCAACTCATCGACCAACTCACTATATAATTCATGGACTTTCCGATCGTGGAAATCAAATTTCTCAGTATAACCTTGTTCAGAAATCCCCAACCGGTCATAACGTTTCAAACGTTCCATATGTCTAACAATTGTTTTAAATACCAACTTTTCGCCAAAAGTTTCTGAAGCATCATTGATAATCTGATTATCCAACCCACTATCATTCTTTAAAAGCACTGGCAACACACCTGCAATGTCAAAGTCCGTTTCAGGATATGCATTATAAACAGTTTGCAGGTATTCAAAGAAGGCCTCCGCCCCATCTAATGAACGTTGTTGCGTCTGCAAAACAATCACAATTTGATTGGATGCAAATAAAGCCGTATCCGTAAAGACAGAAAGTGTTGGCGGTACATCAAAGATAATGAAATCAAATTGATCCTCAAATTCCTTTAATAACTTAGAAAAGTATGAAATACGCTCTTTTTTATATTCTGGAGTCGTAGCAGGAATAGTTAACTCTAAAAAGTCCGGATACTGTACAAAATCTTTATTTGAAGGCAATAGAAACAAGTTATCCATCACTTTGACGATAGCCGAAGATAAATCTTTCTCTTGCAGTGCCACCATCAAAGTCTTTTCGATTGTCAGCGGTTCATCGTTCTGTAAATAATATGTTCGTGATAATAATTGTGTCGAATTAGATTGTGGGTCTAAATCGCAAACCAAAACAGAGTATCCTTTTTTCGCCAATTCATAAGCAGTCATGATTGAATTCGTTGTCTTCCCTACGCCACCCTTAAAATTGCCAAACATAATTTTATTAACCATCAAGTCAGTCCTCCTCAGCGTAAATACTTTCTTACTACATAAAGTATTGTAACATAAAATCCGACTTACTACAAAAAGTATCCTTTGAAATTTACTATTTTACTACTATACTACTTTACTATTATACTATCTTACTATTGTACTATTTTACTACAAAAAGTATTTACTTATCATATTTAAATGTTTATACATCAGCATTTCATTCTTACTATTGTACTATTATACTATTATACTATCTTACTACTATACTACTTTACTATTATACTATCTTACTATTGTACTATTTTACTACAAAAAGTATTCGTGTATTTAAAACCCATTCAACGCTTGCTATTCTACGATTGTAACCAACTGAATAGAGAGCAAGCGTTGAAGCCAAACAGCGTACTGTTAGATCAGCAACCAAATGGAAAGGTCAAGCATCAGCCGACGCAATAACTGATGCTAGTACACGAAAGCACGATTTCATCGTTTCGTGTGTGTACGAAGGGTGGTAGCGACCGTTAACGGCTAGGGTGGCAAACAGGCTCTGACAAGAGCGGTAGCCACAATCCAAGGCTTTTATTGGGCTGTTTGATAAGAGGGGATTGTGGCGTGATAAATCACCAGCAAACGATGGATGTGAAGCGTGGCTCCGCAAACGAAGCGACGGTAGAACAAGCTGTATCCTGTATAAGCTTTTATTTTTATTTTAGCTTGTATAGGGTACAACTATGCTCGCTACACCACTGCACTTCGCTTCCGGTAGCAAATTGAAAACCAAAAAGCAAGAATTTTTGATAGATAACAGCTGATTTTTAGCTGTTTTAGCTTGGGTTTCAATGATATACTTATTAATAATTAGTTATTACAAATAACTTTTTTAGTAGATTTAGAAGTATTTGTTGGAAAACTTTGAAAAATGTTTTTTGAATAGAGAATTAAATTAATAGAAGTATTTGTTTTGGTTTTAATTTAATATAAAAAGGCTTGAGAGGATTGAGTGAATGTGATAACTGTTACAGAATATGATCGTGTATATAGACATACATATGGGTTAGGGCAAGATGTAGCTCATGATTTAAAAAATTTAGCAAAAGTTGCATCTTTGTTTGTATTTGATTCAAAAATAAATACTTGGCTATTAAACGAAAGGTTAGATGAAGTTGTAACTGATGTTGTAACTTGTGCTCAACTCAAGTTTGCAATTCGGCAAAAGGAAATTATATTAACGCATAGGCAATTGGGGGGGACACGAACCAAATCTGAAGCTAATTCGCTAGTTCAGGCTATTTTCGAAGGACAAGGTCGACGATTGGCTATTGTTGATTGGGCAGCTCAAAATTACGTTAGTGTTACAGTTGCGTTTGGTTTAATTAAATTTAATCAATTAAATGATAGTTATCAAATTACTGATTTGGGAAGACAAGCTGTTAAAATGTATGATGCAGAACAAAATGAGGAGTTAGATACTTTTTTTTATGAAAGATTACTTGAATATCCTTATGCAGCATGGCTGTTAAGATTAACTGCTAGAGATACCGAAAAAAAATTTAGTAAATTTGATTTGGGTAGTAATTTTGGTTTTATTGACGAACTTGGATTTTCTACAGCTCCTTTAAATTTATATTTAGACGGATTAGCAGAAGCAACTATTAATCATGATTCTCAATTAAGGAGTCAAATTAGATCTAATTTTGAGAGTACTGGAGATAAGTATATGCGTTGGCTTGCGGGTGTCTTAGTTAATTATGGTTTATTAAAAAGTGAACAGAATACAAGAGTGAGTCATTGTTTTGAAGGTAGGGTATTGGAACTTTCTATCGGAATAACGTATCAAATTAGTTATAAAGGTTTACAAGCGCTTAGGAGAGTAAATGGTTTTTCAAGTTATGCTAGAACTAAAAAGCGAGTTATGTGGGAATATCTTGCACCTAAAGCTGGAGATGCTATAAGAAAAAAAACAGTTAGAGCTCTTATTTTAAAGGTTTTATCGGAAGGAAATAGTAGAAAAGAAATTGTTGATATTTCTGATAAAATTAATAAAGAGTATCCAAGTCTTGAAGTAACTCCGGAACAAATTCTAGATGATTGTAAAGGAATTAATAGAATTGGAATAGAAATTGAAATAGAAGGAACTCAAGCTAGACTTAAAGATCAACTTTTACCATTTGAAATCCCTATTCAGCGGCAAAGTTCTTTTGTTAAACAAGACATTGATATTTTGAAAGATAAATTGAGGAAAGATTTAAAATTATTAAATCATAGTTATTTGAAAGGCATCGATATTGCACTCAAGAGTAGAACATCAAATACTGAAAATACAGAATTTGAATCCTTGTCTGTAGACTTATTTACTAAGGAGTGTTTATTAGAAGGAAAGCACTTAGGTGGATCAAATCGACCTGATGGAATTGCCTGGTGTGATGAGTTTGCATTTATTATTGATTCAAAGGCATATAGTGATGGGTTTCCTTTAACTAGGAGTAATACTGATCCAATGTTACGTTATTTAAATGATCTTAATTCGAGAAATCCGGAGATACTTCCAAATTGGTGGATCGATATTCCTGAAAATATAACAAATAAGTATTTTGTTTATATATCTGGTAAGTTTAGAGGGGAATATATTAGGTTATTGGACGAATTTAAAACTACTTCGAATCATAGTGGAGGAGCATTAGAATATATCAAATTATTATTACTGGCTGAAAATTACAAATCAGGTAGACTTAATACAGAGAGTTTAAAAAATTATATATTGGATACCAATATTGATTTTGAGGATTATTACTCTAAATTAACGAGCTAATATAACTAAACATCTTTCTTATTGTCCTTAAACAGGTGATTTCTATTGACTAATTACGTTAAAGAAATTATCATATAATAAGGATGAAAGGGGATGTTTTTTTGCGTTATATTGGTTCAAAAAAATTACTTTTAGAAGAAATTGATCATTTATTAACCAAACATCTAAGCGGAGATGAAGAAATTTTTTTGGATTTATTCGCTGGAACTAATTGTGTAGGGAATTATTTTAAGGATAGATTCACTATTTATTCAAATGACATATTATATTTTAGTTATGTGAACGCTAAAGCAATTATTGAAAATAATGAACAATTAACATTTGAAAAATTAAAATTGGAAGGAATTGATAACCCGTTCTTGTTTTTACAAGAAAACAAGAACTTTCGAACTTCTAATTATTATGAAAAATCATATACCCCAAGTGGTGATGCAATGTATCTATCGGAAAAAAATGGCCAAAGTATTGATTTTATACGAAATCAAATTGATGATTGGAGAAATAAAGATTTATTGTCTGAATATGAGTATTTTTATCTGCTATCATCGTTAATAGAAGGTATTCCTTCTGTTAGTAATATTACCGGAACGTACGGTGCATATTTAAAGCATTGGGATAAAAGAGCGCTAAACGATCTTGAATTAGTACCTTTAGCTGTAACTAATAACTACAGAGATAATAAAGCTTTTAACGAAGATGCCAATGAATTAATCAAAAAAATCAGTCCAGATATTGTTTATATAGATACTCCGTACAATACACGTCAATATGCATCTAACTATCATTTATTAGAGAATATTGCTCGAAATGAACAACCAGAATTATCAGGTAAAACTAAAATATTTAATTGGGCAAGTTTACGAAGTGATTATGCTATGAAAAAGAATGCTTTAGCAGCAATGTCAAATTTAATAGAGAATATTGATGCAACACACATAATCGTTAGTTACAATAACGAGGGAATAATTTCTACAGATGAGTTAATCAATTTGATGGAGAAGTACGCTATTGATGGAGAAGTTGATATAAAAAAAATTCCGTATCGGAAATATAAATCGAAGAAAATTAGTGAATCTGATAATATTCATGAATTGCTTTTATATATTCGAAAGAAAGATTCTAATTCACAAAAACAAGAAACTAAGGCAATAAAACGTGTAACCCAAAAATGGTCACCTCAAACCACTCCATATTTAAAGAGTCCATTAAATTATATTGGTGGTAAATATAAGCTATTAAATCAAATTATACCTTTGTTTCCTAAAAATATAGGTACTTTTGTAGATTTGTTCAGCGGAGGTGCAAACGTTGGTATTAATGTTGATGCTGAGCATCACATTTTTAATGATATGAACAATCGTATTAATGAAATGTTTAGATACTTTTCTACTAGTAATCCTGACGATTTAATAAGCGCAATTAAGCTGCGGATTGATGAGTACCAACTTACTAAACAAAATGAAGAAGGATATCTTAAATTTAGATCGGATTATAATAAAAATCCCAATCCACTAGATTTATATGTCTTGGTTTCTTACAGCTATAATTATCAATTTAGATTTAATAA
The DNA here is from genome assembly GCF_053760925.1 of Enterococcus olivae. Classification (NCBI taxonomy): domain Bacteria; kingdom Bacillati; phylum Bacillota; class Bacilli; order Lactobacillales; family Enterococcaceae; genus Enterococcus; species Enterococcus olivae. Next base: position 34,472 of record NZ_JBSMVT010000018.1, on the reverse strand, counting down.
TTCAATGGAATTTAATAATCCTTTCGGTAGAAATAGAAGTCAGTTCAGTCAAAATATGGAAAAAAATTTAAGATTATTTGTTTCCAGACTCGAAGATATTGATGCCACATTTGTTGATGGATTATTTTCTGATTTAGATTTATCTGGATTAGGTAAGGATGACTTAGTTTACTTAGATCCGCCATATCTTATTACGACTGGAAATTATAATGATGGCAATAGGGGATTTGTTAATTGGGGTATTGAACAAGAAGTCAGTATGTATAATTTGATGAATAATTTAACTAGACAGGGAGTACGATGGGCGCTAAGTAATGTTACAGAACATAAAGGCAAGTCAAATGATTATTTAAAGTCCTTTATTGCAGATAATGAAGTCTTTGTAAATTACTTAGATTTTAATTATGATAACGCTTCTCACAATAGTAGTGGAACAGGTAGCGTTGAAGTTCTAATTACCAACTATAATACTGAAAACTTTGAGATTCTAAAACCAATTTTAAATATAAACTCAAAATCTGTATTAATATAAATAAAAAATCTCCCTTTTCAATTTGAGGGAGATTTTTTATCCGAAGTATTTGTTTTTTGAGAAACAACCGTAACCTGTATTAGAGAGTTTACAACAGCTTCCGAATGTTTTTTAGGTTTTCTGTCAAGTTCATCTCTAGAACTTCCTACGAGTTCACGATATGAAAATTCGGATATTGATAATTCTAATTGCTTGAATTTTGATTATAACTTAGTTAATGCGTTACGGATTTCTAAAGATATGGGATTAGTTCAACAATGGGTCTTAAATCATTATCATACATAACGTAATGTTTATGGCAGAATAAAAGTACATACAAGTGCAACGAAAAACTACACAACTCCGCAAATCGATTAAGTTAAGATAAAAAGCCATTGCGGGCAACCTGAAATTCCTCTAAAGTTATAGTCTCGACACTGTAACTGGAGGTAAGAAAGGTATGCTCACAATGACCGATATTAATACTATCAGAAATTTACGAAATAATCATGATAAATCCATTAATCATATTGCAAAGGAGCTAGATGTAAATTGGCGCACGGCTAAAAAATATGCAGATGATGATTTGCTACCGCAACCTAAAGCACGCAAAAAGACTGGTATGATGTATACAGAAAAGTGGGGAGGCATCGTTTCCCTATGGCTTTCAGAAGATGCTAAGCTGCCAAAGAAAAAGCGTAGGACTGCTGAAGCAATGACTACTGCTTTAAAAGCCGATGGCTTTCCAGGATCCTACCGAACAGTCTGTGTATTCATTCAAGATTGGAAAGCGACACACTACTTGGAAACACTGGAAGACCAAGGCTTTGAGCGTCTTGAACACCCGCCAGCAGAAGCGCAACTTGATTTTGGTACGATGGAAGTTTGTCACGATGGAGCGTTTAAAGATGTGAAGGTATTAGTGATGACTTTCCCTTTTAGTAATGCAGGATTCGCCGTTGTACTCCCCGCCGAGAATCAAGAATGTTTGTTGGAAGGCATGAAAGAACTCTTCAGCCAATCAGGTGGCGTTCCTCGGAAAATACGGATTGATAATATGTCAACGGCCGTTACTCAGACAAAAACAAAGACTGAACAAGCGGTGCTGACTGACGGTTTCCTCCGATTTTCTATGCACTATGGTTTTGAGACACAGGTGTGCAATCCACGTAGCGGAAACGAGAAAGGTAGTGTGGAAAACAAAGTCGGCTATGTACGGTACAACTTCTTTTCATCTACACCGATTATGAAGGATTTCGCCAGTTTCAACGAGGCATTAGCGGTGGAGCTGTCACACGATCGAGAGCGAATCCATTACGAAAAACATGTCATTATCAATGATCTATGGAACACAGAAAAAACAGATTTGCTAGCTTTGCCGGACACCGATTACCCAGTATTTAAAGAAATCGAAGTCAAAGCCAATAAGTACAACGAAATTAAATTAGATAACGAACGGATCCACGTTCCACGTGTACGCAATTATTCAATTATTTATGGGCTGCTTCGTTTTGATTCCTATCAGCTAATCAGCACTGATGGTGAGATTATTTCAGAAGGACTTCGTCCTTATATGATGAAAAAACGAGCAATCGATTGGCAAGCAATTCTTCCTGATTGGCGCAGAAAACCGCGTGCCATGCATTACTCTCGCTATTGGAAGTATTTGCCCGAACGAATCAAGTTATTTCTCAGTCATCCAGATTGGAAAGAACAGGAGAAGCGTTTAAATCAAATCTCAGGTTTATTGGTGACACATGATATGTTAGGGATTGATACACATTTTTACGACATGTTTAGTGCCTCGACTACTACCGATGCGTATGATATTGATTGGCACCAATACGATGCTTTCTTGTCTCTAACAGGGGAGGTCATTGACTAGTGGATCAAGCAAAAAGTTTAGAAACTGCCTGTAAGTTGCTGAGACTTTCCCATGTTCTTCCCACTTTGGTTCGCAAAGACTTAGATTACAGCTTTGAAACCAAAGAAGATTGGTTGATGTATCTTCTGGAAAAGGAGTTGGCTTGCCGTGAAGAATTGAAAACTGCCCGACTCCTAAAACAAGCAAAGTTCCCAAATAAACGTACCTTAGAGGATTACGAATGGCATGATCATATATGTTTGCCAAATGCGACGACTAAAGATGAATTATTGAGTCTATCGTTTATTCATCAGAAAGAAAATGCTGTATTTGTGGGTACACCCGGTACCGGTAAAACACATCTAGCTTGTGGATTGGGTCAGCTGGCAGCCAAATCAGGTATCGATACACGCTTTTGGCGGGTATCAGATTTAGTCAACGAATTGGAACACCATTGGAAAAACAATACCTTAGAGGTCTTCAAGCATCGCTTCGATAAAGTAAAATTAATCATTCTTGATGAGATGGGTTATGTGCCTTTCACTAAAGAAGGCGCGGAACTGCTTTTCCAATTGATCAGCGATTGGTATGAAACAAAAAGCGTTATAGTGACTAGTAATTTAGAGTTTAGCCAATGGAATAAAGTCTTCGTTGATGCACGGTTAACTGCCGCGTTGGTGGATCGCTTGATTCATCATGCGCATATTCTCAGCTTCACGGGTGAGAGCTTTCGATTGAAAAATGCTTTATCAAAATCAAATTAATCAAAGGAAAATATCAGGTTGCAGCATTGTGCATTTTTTCTCTGCAATTATATGTACAAAAGTCTTGCAAAACACACTATAAAGACGTTCCATTTTGTGAAGTCACAATGGATATAGAAAAACAATACAAAGAACAATTAAATCTCTGTTTTATTAAAAATAATCAAGGTATCATAATAGAAAATGAATATAAAAAAATTTTAACGGCAATTTAACTAAAATGAACGAAAGCAATCAGTTAGCTGCTTTCGTTCATTGTTTGATATTATTAGATGGTTCTGATTTCATGTCATAGATATTACCTGAATAGACCAACGTTTTTTATATCGACTTTTTAGCGTAACTTTGATAAAGGAAGTCTAGCCTCGACTGAATTTTTGGCGTTGCAGAATCTAGATGCTGCTCTTGTTTCCGATGAGAAAAGTATGCTAATCCCCAACTAGTAATACTGAAAAATAACCAGAGAATTCCTTTTAGATAAGCACCTGATAATAAATTTAAACCCGAAAAACCTAGCAAAATCGCTCCAATAGTACCAAATAATAACAATGGACCAATCTTATGCGCTGAATTTTTCCCCTCCAACTTCCTAATTTCCTTTAAAGTAGTTTCACATTGTTCTTGCAAACGATCGACTGAATTTTTGTTTTCGATTCTTCGATCGCGTTTAAATTTTAGGATAATCATTTCTTGTTCGTTTTCAATTATCGGATGCTGCTCTACAATCCCCCCCAATTTTGTTTCGCCTAAAAGAATCCATTCAAAATTTTCATAACAGTCTTTGTACAAATTAATTTGATAGCGCGGGATCTGTACTTGTTTATACTCCCATTCAACTGGATTCGCTTTTCTCTCAGTCATCATTTTCTCCTTCCCTCTGTTTTTTAAGATATGGATCGTATTGATCATTACTTGGCTGATACTTTTGATAGCTATTCATACGCTTTTCTTGATTAATCTTTTCTTGTTGATCTGATTGTTTCAACCGTTCCTTTGCCTCTTTTAAAGTCTCACCATCTTTCCGAAAGAACTTATCTACAAAGTGATCCGAAACTTTCGTAAATCCCCCAATCGCACTCTCCTCTACTTTTTTATAGCCATCAACCACATTTCCCTCAAGGTGCTTATATCCTTCAACTACTTTTTTCTCAATCTTTTCATTTTTGTCTGCAAATGTCATATGTCATCCTCTTTTCTTTTTTAATCATGCAAAAATTAAATTCAATTCAGGAAATCCACCTGTTGATAAATAGGTGAATCCCATAATACCAAGGGCTAGTACTGATAAAATTCCTCCTACAATATATCGACGCTTATTGGTATATTTCCCTTTCATAACAGATGATGGTACTAGAAACACAATCAAACTTAGCGACAAAGCTAATGTTGCTACGAAGACCATTAAAGCACTGAAACCCATACTGATATTCACAAAAAATAAAACTATAGATGCTAAAACACCCAAGATACTCATTCCCAGCACTCCATAGCGTGTACCAATAAACAAACCATCAATAATTTTAAATATACTCATTTTCTCATCTCCTCTTTATTCATTAAGATAAATAAACTCCAATTAGTCTTAAATTTTCTGGTAATTTAATTTTATACTTATGATCTTTTGTAACCGAAACCACTATTTCTTCTATACTATTTTTATAATTGTTCCACAGATGTCGAAAACCTATAGTACTTACAATTTCGTCTATAAATGTGTAGTTTGACAAATGATTCACACTATTTTTGTCTTTAACTTCTAGCAATACCTTTTTAGAGTTCCGAGGTTTAGGAATAAGATATACATTTTCCATTTCAACTCCAACATCAATCTTCTTTAAGATAGAAACCATTCGAAGCCTCCATTCTACTTCTTTGATTTACTTTTATGTCTTTTGATACCAAATGCTCCAGCCATCAAAGCTACACCCACGACTACGATAAATTTCATATACTTAACTTCTCCTTTTTATGATTAAATTTCTTTATTTCGAACGACGTTTCAGCCAAAGTGCTACGCCTACGATTACTACTACTACAACGATTACACCAATGATAACAGTACTTGGTTCCATGATTCATTCCTCCTTTTACGATCATATTCATTTATTTTGAACGACGTTTCAGCCAAAGCGTTACACCAATGATTGCTACTACTACAACGATTACACCAATGATAACAGTACTTGGTTCCATGATTTCTTCCTCCTCTCATCCCGAAAATTTAATTTACTATTTAGAAAAAAAGGCAAACAAATCATTCGTATGTTTAATTACAGCAAGAACGATAGCAACACTAATTGTAAAATTTACAATTTCCATATTTAGCATCCCCTTCCTATTTTTACAACAATTGATTCCCTCTTTTGGTAATCTCATATAGTTCATCGTATTTTTTTTCAATCAACGGGTTTAGATCAACTACTTTTTTTTGACGAATTCTCTTATAGATCGGATAAGAAATTATCCAGCCCACCAATCCAGGAAGTGCCAGAAAAATCATTCCAACAATCCATCCAGCGTTTAAAGCAAAGACAGAACCTGCGACAAAAGCAGTACCCAAAACACCTACAATGTAAGCAAACGTAGCTGCCAGTATCCCCTTTGATTTTTCCATACTCTGTATTTCTTCTAGAACTGCATCAAACTGCCGTTGTAATCTTGTAAGTTCTGCTTTATTTCGAATTGCCCGGTCGCGTTTGAATTTGATTGTTATCGATTGAACAGGTTGTGCAGGTTTCAAACTACTGTCAACTTGCCAACCAAAATTTTCATACCCATCTATCACAATTGAGACAATCTCTTCTTTTATGGTCACGTCGCGATATTCATACCCAATAAACGTCTCTTTACTCGTTAATGTCATTGTTCTTTTCCTTCTGTCTATATATTTGATAAGGCTATTGTATGTTTAAATTGTTTCTAAATGACTGTTAAAATATTTCCAAATTGTTAATATGCAATAGATTGAAAGAAAAGTTGCTATATCATAGAATATTCATTTGCATTCCCTTCAAAGTAAATAGATGCTTTCTCGTGTAAGAAATCTGAAGGAAAGTACACTGATGTATCCTTTTTTAAAACCATTGCTCCGGATCGTTCTAGCAATTCTGCAACAAATTTGGAACAATAGTATCCTTTGTCAAACTGATGTTTTATGCCAAGAAATCCTAACGCAACGCTTAAGTAGGAATAATGATATTGTTCTCTTTCGCTAATAAATGAGTGAATAACCTCCTGGATATTTCGATACTCGATTTCAGTCACCTCTACTTGATAAATTGCACACGGTATATACTTTTTATGTTCCTTATTAAAAGAAAAGGGATGTTCGATACAAAACCCCCATTTCGTTCGAAAACTATAAAACTCTTCTAATTCGTCATCAATTCCGATTGATGCATGGTTATAAGTCCCGCCTTTCATAAATTTATACACCTTTCCAAAAAAACATGTGTACTCCTGTAATAAGATATAAATTTTTCTATTCCCCATACATCTCCTACTCTCTTTCTTCTATCTGTAATTTACTAGGTAGTTGTTTAATAAAATCGACAAAATTGTTTCTAATTTATTAAAATCAAAAAAAAGCCTTACCATCAATTTGTGGTAAAGACTTTTTTTACTGATACAATTCTCTATTTTTTTAGATTCTATACATGATTACTAGCCCTTAGGTAAATTCTGAAAGTAGTACCTTTTCCCAACTGACTTTTCACTTCTATGCGACCATCCATCATTTCAATCACACGATGAACCAACGACATTCCTAATCCATTGCCATCTTTTGAATGAGAAGTATCTCCTTGATAAAATTTTTCAAACAAATGTTTTTGTGTATCTTCAGACATCCCCTCACCAAAGTCCTTGATAGATATACAAATCTCATCCGAACTAGAAGTTTGTTTGATAATTATCTTTCCTCCCTCCGTGCTAAACTTTATAGCGTTAGAAAAAAGATTTCGCCAAACCAAATCCATTAAATTTTCGTCAGCAGTAATATAAGCTCGATCTTCAAGTCCAATTTCAAGAGTCAGATTTTTTTCCTCAAATAGTGGATCTAAACGAAAAATAGTTTCTGCCAGTTGCCCGCAAACATCATACGGTTTAGGGGGTAGAATGATTTGTTGATTTTCTAGTTTATTCAACATTAACATTGTAGAGACTAAGCTATTTAAACTTTTCACAGCTGTAATAATGGTGTCTATATAATTATTTCTATCTAAAATGGATAGTTCTGGAGACTTTAGCAATGTTACATAGTTTTGGATAATTGCGATCGGTGTTTTAATTTCATGAGATACATTGGCTACAAAGTCCGTCTTCATCGTTTCCAAAGATCCTAATTCTTTCACCATTTTATTAAAATCATGAAACATTTGATCTACATAATCTGCCTTGTCGGCTGTATGAATCGGCTTTATATAGACCGAAAAATCACCCTGTGCTACTTCTTTGGTAGCTTTACTCAAGCGATTCATTGGCACATCAAACGCTTTGTACTTTTCCCTTGCTGTAACTATACAAAAAAAACCAGATAGTATCGCCCAGTAAAGTAAATACCAAAAAAAGTAATCCCAAATCACTTTAAAAACTCCAGTATCATATCCATACATAATTCCAGGTAACGCTGAAAAAAATGCCATTGATGTAAAAATAGCTAGATACTCAACCCAAGAAAAATGACTGATTTTACGATCTTTATTTTTTATAAACATCATCAAGAAATCACCGCCTTATAACCTAAACCATGAATAGTGACTATTTTAAAATCGTTAACGTCAGAAAACTTATCTCTAAGCTTTGTAATATAAACATCCACCGCTCGAAGACTTGTCGTTGATTCCAAAGACCAGAATTCGTCCATTAATTGCGCTCTAGAAAAAGCATGTTCTGGATTTGAGAGTAGCTTAAAAAGAATATTAAACTCTCTCACAGTAAGAGCAATTTGATTTCCTGTAACAAAAACAGATAATGAATCTGCATCGAGTGCTACATTCCCAACAACAACTTTCTTACTTGATAAAATATTAGCCCGTCGCAACAATGCTTCAATTCTCAAGACCAATTCTTCAAGCTCTACTGGTTTGACCATATAGTCATCTATTCCCGCTTGGTATCCTTTTTGTTTAGCAGAAAGGTCATCTCTAGCACTTAAAAATAAAATAGGAATGTTTGGATTAATTGATCGAACAGTTCGAGCAAATTCAAATCCATCAATATTTGGCATCATAATATCACTAAGTATAACATCGAAATTTTCATTATACATTGCATCATATGCTTCGTTAGCATTTAAACAGCCGATTACTTGGTATCCGTTCATTCCCAAATAATTCGTGACAACTCGATTTAATTGAACATCGTCTTCTACAACTATTACTTTTGTCAAATAATCACCTCATTTTTTTACATCATAACACAATTAAATATCTGTATTATTAAAAATAATTGCGATAATCGTTTTAAATGTAGATCCCGGTACATAACAATTCGTAAATGGTACCCTTTGTCCTCAAAGAAGACTGTATTGATTTATCACTATGTTCCTTGCCGCACAGTGATAAATTTTCGTTTGAAGAGGCTGTTTGTTGCATAACATCATATGAAACGATCCTATACAATAAGGCAATAAGCTTTTAAGATTATGACCCCATCCAAGATTTGTCCTAATACTCATAAATCTAAATTTTAAATGAACAATAATTTACTTACGTTTTTATGAATGTCAATGGTCATAACAAAATGTCGTTTTGAGCATGCGGACAAAAACTTGGACTAAAATTAGTTTGGAGGAACGCCCGTGTACACATACGAAGAACGAAAAAGAGCTGTGAATCTCTATTTTGAATATGACAAAGCTTTAACTGCCACAATTAAAAAATTAGGCTACCTCAAAAGAGCCACTTTAAGAAAATGGGTGTCAGAATATTCACCAGCTACTCGTAAAGTTCAGTTAAATTCGATACACTATACGAAACAGGAGAAAGAAGATGCTTGGAAAAGGAGCGTCTAAACGAATGAAACAAGCCAAATTAATACGTTCCATGTCAAAGAAAGGATATTCTCCAGACAATTGATCCTGTGAAGGATTCTTTAGCCGTCTTAAAAATGAATTTTTTTATGGTCATGATTGGTAATTGTTCTCTATTGATCAATTCATCGCTGAGTTAAACGAGTATATCCTTTGGTACAATCACAAGCGAATCAAATGCTCGTTGGGTGGACTTAGCCCGATAGATTATCGTGAACAGTTAGGTATTTTATAGAATGATGGTGCAAGAAAACGTCCGCCCCCCCTTTTCTACATTTTACCGTGACAATTTACAATGAACGCAAAAATAGAGGAACACAGATCAATTATAGTACCTAAAAAGCGTGTTCAGAAATTAGACATTTTCTGAACACGCTCTCTAAAAAAATAATAGATACGATTTCATATTATATGAAAAATTATCGAAGGTTTGTCTTTCATCTTTAGGTCGTATCCACACAACTCTTTAAAGTAATCTTTATAGTCATTCTCAACGATTCGAATGATCTCCTCGTTTGAAAAGTCTTCAAATGGCATCAATTCAGTCAATAAAGTTAATTTGGCATCTACACCCAAAATCTCAGGAAAGACCTGCCAAAAGTTCTCTTGCGAAATACCTTCAATCAGCTGATCGAATTTTTGAACTTGACTATCCAAGTAAGTCTTCAAGGTTGTCCGATCTGATCCTGATTGGTCAAGCGCTACTTGAAACTGGTTGATATAGTCATTTTTTGTTTTTAATTGCGTCATAGTCTGTTTCCTCTTATCTTTCGTCAATTCTTTCGGTAATTGTTAGAGAATACTACTTACCAATCAATTTCCTTTAACGCTTGTTTGATTTCTCTTTCTTCAGGGATCGTCGATAACCATACTACATTTGGTCTTTCCTGGGATATTCCGCCATTCGTTATGATCAATTGCCGATTGAAAGGCGTAGGTCGTATATCCTCTAGTAAATAGAAGCCTTTCACCTGTAAATAGAGACGAACATTCTTTTTTATCCACTCTTGTAAAACTAAACTTCCCGTTAATTGGAAAGTAAGTACCAGCGATCGTTCAAATCGCGCTTTACTGCCGTAATAGTTCTTCATCAGCTGATCAAAGAATCGTTTTTCTTCTGTCTGTTTTTCTACCAGAACTTCTTTAGTTTGGCTGAGAGATAATTGGAAGAACTGATGCATTATGGCAATCAAGGTTTCAAAAAATGGAACGATCATATTTTCAAAATCCATGATCAAATAGTTATGGCCATCCTCCGAAGAAAACTGTCGGATAAATTCTTTTTGACATAGCGGATTTAAAAACTGTTCTTCGTTTAACGACAAGAGGAACAAGGCTGCTTTTTCTTGTCGTGGCAAAGATAGTGTGACCGTCTCATCCAGTGCGGCAACGATTCTTTCTAGGCCTTTCTCTTGACCATTTTTTTGAGGTAAGTATTGTCCCTGGCCGATTCGCCATTGCGCCAGTTGGCACCACTGATTCAGACGAATCGGGTCTAACGCCCATCTACCAGACTTATTAAGTTGGTAAAAAGAGTCCCATGACTTGATTCGATGTTCTAGTACCTTTGGATAAAGAGGCAGCGTAAAGTATAGGTCATACATAAACTGCCGGATCGCGGGTTCATTTCCCTTTAATTGATTGTCTTTTTCGACAATCGTCAACTGGTATTGTTCCTCTAATAGGTGAACAAACTGCCGTTTGACCCGACCAAAACTAGCAGGGGAAAGGTTTAAAGTTTCCGCCCATTCTTGATTGGTTTTTCGAGTCCCGGAAACTAACTGATCCGCATAGAAAAACAACGGTTCTTGGTCTATTAACGCTTGTTTTTCCTTGGTATACGATACAGGGTGATGAAGTGAAAAGTGATAGCCATCCTCTCCGCCCAGAAGCAGGATCGATGCGTCAAAATACTTCTTGATTTGTTTGATATCTGATTGAATCGTTCGTTGCGTACAACTTAGTTTCGTCGCTAAGTCTTTGCCTGTCATGGTTTGATTCTCTTCGAACTGATCCAACATCATCAACCAGCGTTTCGTTTTTTCGTGATAGATCAGGTGATAAAACAACTGACTCATTGCCTCTCCTTTCTAGTAGATAGCCTATAAGTAATACTAGTAGAAAAAGGAAAAGAGAGGGTTCTCTTTCCCTTTCGTTTTTAATTGCCAGGAACGGCACTTAACTCCCAGATCAAGGTAGTGGAATAAGTAGTAGCTTCTGGATTGGCGCCTTTTGGGACATCCAGTGCGACACTGTCGCCTGCCGTCTCTCCATCACCAAAACGATAGATACATGTCCCTGTTCCTTCATTTCCTTCTGCACGAATCAAAGTCCGCTTATTTCCCGGTACCAAAGTTAAAGGATTGGTGGCTTGTAAGGATGGAGGCACCCCATTTTGGGCAGTCACTAATTGTTGGTTTGACAGACTCAAGCTAGCTCCAGTGAGTTGTTGGTCATCTTGTCCTTCAAATTGTTTCCTTTGTGTGACCGCGAGTTGCCAGCCATTACGGTCGTTTTCTGAACGTCGATCACTGATCTGAACATAGTTCGGTCGTTCTTCCGTCTCGCTCACTGTTCCATCTTCATTCAATAATCGTTGTGGTTGCGCATAATAGGTTTGGTCATGAACCGAAATAGCTTGTGAGCCAAAATTGAAGGACGAAATAAAGTCAATACTTAGTTGCCCCTGATCTTCTGGCAATTCTGGTTTATTTTCTGGATCCACTTCTACTTCTGGATCCAAGGGATCTACCGGTGAGACAGGACCTACATCCCCAACGATTAATGTCGTAGCCGGTTCAAAAGTTACATCGTGAAAGGTTAATTCCACGGCTGGATTGATATTTCCACGCGCGTTATTCGTTTCTGGCGGATTGATCACACCTGCGGCTTCTGCCGAACCTTCGGTATCTCGTAGAAAGACTTTTATTTCATCATCCATTTCTAAATCAACGTCACTTAGATTTAGAGTAAATCTGCCGTCATTATCTATCGTAACATCATCGGTATCAAGTGGTTCACCATTGTGTGTGGCTGTTACTTCAGCATCCAGATTATCCGTCACTCCTTGAATCGTGGTACTATCTTGCGCAATGATTGACGAAGAAAATTGTGCCGGTGTTGGTGGTATGATTGGAAAAACCTCAACTGTTTCTGTTAAAATCTGGTGTTCGAAGCCATCTGTAAGTTCGCCACTGGTTAGTTCAACTTTACTGATTCGAACTTTTGATCCTGCTTCTAGCGGTTCATCCAAATGGATTTCAAAGAGTCCGCCACGCGGCTCTTCGCCATAAATGCTGATTCCTGGCGATTCATTTGAATCACCAACCGTTTTGGTCGTATATTCTTGTGTCGTTTCTCCCGATGGAGATTCTACTTCTACGGTAACAATTGCTTCATCATCCCAAGCAGGACGACTATTGTCTAGCCCTTCCGGAAGGCTCACTCGCCCATGGATTTTCTTGTCGGCATTGGTTGGTATTCTGAGTTCATCTGCGATTGCCCATCGACCATTATTAGAAGATATTCTTCTGAAATTGGAGAGACCGCTTGTACCAATTACTGAAGTATTTAACTCTTCAGGTTTGCTGGTTGAGACTAGAGTATTAAAAGTAGCACCTCTAAATTCATAATCTAGAGTATCAAAATTAAAAGTAGGGTTCTGTTGCAAAGTTTCAAAATAAAGAAAAACCTGCCTATATTTAGTGTTGACTAAGCAGGAATTCTCAATAATATCTTGATTTCAGTACAGACTGAAAAGCCGAAAAGAGTCCCTTCTTTTCGGCTTTTCTTATACAGTCCTCGAATCGTTTCCATGCCTTTTATCGTGGTTGAGGCAGTGCGCAAACTTCGATAGAATTTGTTGCGACGCTTGATGGGTCGGTGATCTTGCTCAATCAGGTTGTTAAGGTATTTCACCGTTCGGTGTTCAGTCTGTTGATAAAAACCGTGGGATTGTAGCTTTCTAAAGGCACTTCCAATAGATGGCGCTTTGTCCGTGACTAGAACCCTAGGTTCATCAAACTGCTTGACTAAACGCTTCAAAAACGCATATGCTGCTTGTGTGTCACGTTTTTTACGTAACCAAATATCCAATGTCAGCCCGTCTGCATCGATGGCTCGATACAGATAGTACCATTTTCCTTTAATTTTAATATAGGTTTCGTCCATTTTCCACGAATAAAAAGACTGCTTGTTTTTCTTTTTCCAAATAGTATAGAGAAGTTGGCCGTACTCCTGTACCCAGCGATAAATGGTTGTATGACAAACATTTATCCCACGGTCATACAGAATTTCTTGGACTTCTCGATAACTCAAGTTATAGCGCAGATAGTAGCCGACGGCTACTATGATAATATCCTGTTGAAATTGTTTGCCCTTGAAATATGTCATGAGACGTCCTCCGGATGGTTTAGTATCTTCAGTTTACACCTAACAGAAAACTTTGCAACAGAACCAAAAAGAAGTATTTGATAAATATCTATAAAAAACAAAGCGGGATTTCGGTATATCGAGTCTCGCTTTGTTTTACTGATCTACACCTTAAACCGCTCCATATCCGACCACTTCAACTCGTTAGAAAAAGCCACATTCCGAATTTCATCATAGCCAACCTTCGTATCCCCAACGTAAATTCCCAATTCGTCTGAACCCTGAATCATACCAATAATATCTGGCCGATAATAACCATTGGAATCTCTTTCTTCAATCTGAATCACAATTTTCCTGCTTTTCAACACCGCTTCAGATAAAACTTCGCCAATCTCATCGACGTCCATTTGCATTTTTTGAACTGGCCGGTTCGCCTCAGCTGTTTTCTCGTTATGAAGCGTGTCCGTATGTTCAGAGAGGTAAAACCCCGCCCATTTCACCATGCCACGATCTTTATAATTCTTCCCATAAGAAGCCATAAGCCATCACTTCCTTTCCATCAATGGCCACCAATTTTAGAACTCCGGCTGATAGCTGTTGCGCCACTTAATAATGAACTGGCGTGAACTAATGCTTTAAATCCATACCGATTCCTGATTTCGTCACACAAGTAATCAAGTTTTTCTTGCTGAAGCAATTTTTCGGGATCAGAAAATAAATCTAATTGTACGCTAGTTTGATAGATTAATTTTGAACAAGAAATAGCAACAGTTCGCACATCAACGCCGATATAGTATTCATGAAAAATTTTTAGTGCATACTCTGTGAGTTGTTTTGTACTTGCTGTTGCAGTTATCTTCATTTGACGTGAAAATCCACTGATTAAATGCGAATCAGAATACCCAATGCTAAGATTGATACATTCTGTTTGCGAATGTATCTTCCGTAAGCGAGAAGCGACGAGATCACTCATTTCTCGAATTATGACCTCAATTTCTCTAGGGTCTGAGTAGTCACGAAGTAATACTTGCGAATTGGAAACAGATTTTTCTAACGGTTTAAACTTATGATCGATTTGACTACGATCAATCCCATTGGCGTGAGCATGGAGCTGTACACCAATTGCACCCATAGACGTTTTTAACAAAAAAGGGTTGTAGTTTGCTAAATCGCCAATTGTATCAATTCCTTTGTTATACAGGCGTTTGGCGGTTTTCTCGCCAATCCCCCAAAAGTCCGTTAATCGATCAATCGTCCAAACTTTTTGTGGTACATCCTCATACCGCCATTCGGCTATCATATCAGGATTTTTTTTTGCTTCGTTATCCAGTGCCAATTTTGCCAAAAGCATATTATCGCCAATGCCAACGGTCGTATAAATACCAGTTTCTTGTAAGATTTTTCGCATTAAGTCTTTAGCAAACAGCTTGACATCAACATTTCCATAAAGGTTTTTTACCTTATCGTAACGGACAAAAAGTTCGTCGATACTGTAGACATGAATATCATCATCAGAGACGTATTGTCGAATAATATTGACGATTTTTACATTGGTTTCAATATAAAGTCCCATTCGTGGTGGTACTTGTATTAAATCTGGGTGATTAGGTAATTCAAATTTGCGAGTTACGTTTGAGATCCCAAGTACCTTTTTAGCCACAGGAGAAGAAGCCAATACCAATCCCCCAGGTCGATCAGCTCCCGAAAGTACGACTAACATTGCTGTAAGTGGATTTAAACCACGTGCCACACATTCAACTGAAGATAGCGATAGGTAATCCTTTGATGCAATCTCCAGATTTTCCCCCGCTCCACACCGTACGTGCGACTTTCACCGCATACGGCGTTCCATCAAAGTTTACTAACAGTATCATACAGTTATAGATTCAGCGACAATTCACGATTCTTAGCTTTTTTGCGAAACTGGTTGATTATCTCAAGTTGAGCACTTGTAACTCTCATGTTTTGTATGAGAAGTGATGCTCTTGTTTTATCCTCTTCATGAATAAGTGAGTGAATGTTCCGGTGGACAATGACCAGATTTTGATAATTGTCTTTCCCACCTAGATTTTTAGGGACAATACGGTGGCAGTATATGTCTGCTAGCTCTAAGACTTCTTTCGTTACTCGGCAACGGCCGACTTGGGAAGAGTACTTGGATACACGATTGTCTCTAAACTCAATGCTTTCATTAGGATTAGACATGTTCATGAGTTGGTTGATAATATCGATTGGGAAAGTAAGATACCTGTGTATCAGCACACGACCTTCGGGCGTGTATTTACAGGTTCCTATCTTGGGCAGGGAGGTGTGGCTATGTTTTATGAATCCAAAAGGAAGCATAGGAACACCATTAAGCCACCTCAACTGCTTTGACCGAGCGTAATTTTTTTTAATAAAATCACTCGGTGGAGGACCCTTTCTCTTAATATCTAGTCGATTTTTGATGATAATCATTAGGCGTTGATTTATTCTTGGGCAGTCCACACTGATGTGGGTTGCCTTTTTATAATATTGATGGATACCTACTACCATTGAGTTATAAATACTTAACTGTTTTTGAAGTTCAACTTGGGTAGGTGAATGTTGAATCACCTTAATTTGTTTTGCTAACTTATTAGATGCTGCACTCATGGCTTTGGCGCACATGTGCGTTTCAATCACAAAGCTTTTTCTTTTGCGTACCAGTTTCATTGTGAATCCGAGAAAATCAGATTTCTGTTTCTTTAGATTCACTACCTTTGATTTTTCAGCACTTATATCAAGTTTCAGTCGGTCTTTTAACCATAATTTAGTGGCTAGAAAGATTTTGTCTGCGTCACTTCGTTTTCTACAGAAGATTTTGAAGTCATCTGCGTATCTAACAATATAAATCTCTTTTAGTTTCGAAGCACGCAGTGCTCGATATTTGTTGCTCTTAATCCATTGCTTTCTTGTTTGATGATAACAATCGTAGTTTTTCCTAGTCGGGTGTGTTTCCCATTGAGAAGATATCCACCAGTCCAGTTCATTCAAAACAACATTGGCAAGAAGTGGAGAGAGAACACCGCCTTGCGGGGTTCCTTTCTTTGGATGTTCAATGCGTCCATCCCTATGAATAATAGGTGCTTTAAGCATTGCTCGGATAACACCTAGAAGCCATTTATCACGTACCCCTAATGTCCAAAACTGTTTAATAAGTTTTGAATGGTTTACGTTATCAAAGAATCCTTCTATGTCTATGTCTACTACAAAAGTTAGTTTTGAAAGTTGCGCCATTCGTACTGCTTGAGCGAATGCATGATGTGCCGACCGGTTAGGTCGGAAACCATAGTTCTTATCATGAAACTTTGCTTCCATGATCGGTTCTAAAACTTGTAGTAGACACTGTTGTATGATTCTATCCCATATTGTTGGTATACCTAGTGGTCTAGTTTTCCCATTTGGCTTAGGAATATCTACTCGTTTAACTGGTTGCGGTTTATATTCTGAAAATTTTGTTTGAACAGTTTTTATAAACTCGATATTCGGTATTGCTTTTAAATCATCAATATTCTTTTTGTCGACGCCTGGGGAAGTACTACCAGAATTTCCTTTAACATTCCGAAATGCCAATAGAATGTTATTAGGAGAAGTGACAATTTCCATAAGGTTACTGAAAATTTTGTTCTCGCTACTCTCTTTGTAAAGAGAATCAAAGCTATCAATAAGACCATAATATTCCATATGGCGAATTGAATGTGATGCTGATACGTTTTCCATAGCACCGCCTCCTTTCGGACGTCGGCGTTTATTTTGTCATACTCGATTCTATGGATTGTATCATAACTGTTAGTAAAGCAAATTGACTTGTGGCTATCCCTCCACAGCTTATTATCACTGCTTCATAGGTACTGTGCCACTACTCTCACTAGTGTAAATGAGCTTATTATTCTTCGTCTCAACCGTTTCAAAGGAAGTTAGTCCTCCACGACACTAGCTTTCAACGTTCCAATGATTTTATCCCTGCATTTACTTTTAGGCGCTCACTCTGAACCTGTAACTTTCCAATGCCTACTACATTGCACGGTTGTTCATATCTACGATTCTTACTTAACCGCAAGCTACACCCTTTGTCACAGTAATATTTGTGCGGGTAAGATACATTTCTGTACCCCAAGCTTATAGATTCGTACATTCGCGAGTTCGTCAGTGCAGCTGCACATTCTCACCATGAGTAATTTCTGGACTCCCGGCCTATAGGTTACACCATTCACCGCTGAACAGCTTTCGATTGCATAATGCAACTGCGGTAACTCTCAGCCGACTTTACCGAGCTTTTGACAATTCCTATTCTAACTTAAGGTATTGCCAATCGGAGTATCAGAGGGAGCGCTTCAGGTCGTTACACCGTCATTTCACTCCTCAAATCATTAGTTCTACACAAGAAAATCTTGTGTGCCTAACCTTTTCAGTTAGGAACGTTTCGCACCATAAAAACTTTTAACATCAATAAAAAGAATGTCGCGCTTGGGTTCTTTCCTATAATCGAAGTTTGTCAAAATAATCACCTGCTTTAACTTTCTGACACCATTATACGAACTTATGTTCTTTTTTGCAAAAGATATTTATGAACAAAAAAGAAAAGTAATCGTTTTATTTGGAAGGCAGGTTCTTGCATGATACACTTAATATGTAAGATATAATTTGTAGGAGGGAACGTCTATGGCAAAAATTGGAAAAGAATTGTTTGAACAATTGACTTCTGAAGGTGTAACAGGACCATTTCTCACGATTATGTTAAATACACATGTGGCACATCAGGACATCGAAAAGGATCAGCTCAAATTTAAAAACTTTGCAAAAGAAGCGAAGCAACGATTTGTTAAACGCTATCCGGAACTTGACTGGAGCCCGTTTCAAACAAAGATCGATGGACTATTAAGTGATCGGGACTTTTGGCGCAGCGGGACGACCAGCGCAGCGATCATCTTAACGAAAGAAGAAAGCTACATTCATCGGTTGAGTATTGAAGTAGATGATCAATATTATGTTGGAGACACGCCTTATTTGTTGGCGATCATTAAAAATGCTCAGTACAACTATCATTATTATCTACTTGGTTTAAATCGTAATTCCATGAAATTATATGTCATGGAGAATAAAAAATTAGCCGAAGTTCCGTTGCCAAAAGATGCACCATTAGATATCAAAACGGCTATCGGAGAAGAGATCACTGGTGGCAACCTCAATTTCCGTTCACAAGGAAGTGCGAATGGTGGACGAGATTCTGTTGCTTACCACGGAGTGAGTGCTAAAGACGAAGAAGTCGAAGTGGACTGGGTCAATTACTATCAAGCAGTAGATAGCTTCTTCAAGGATGACTTTGAAAACGAAGAGGGACTTCCGATCTATTTGTTTGCTCTTCCTGAAAATCAAACGATGTTCAAAAAGGTTGCGAAAAATCCTTACTACGATGCAACAGTAGCTGTTTCTGCCTCACCGGCGCAACTTTCATTGAATGACTTGGAAAAAGGTGCCGAACAAATCAATGAAGAATTAACCAAAAAAGAAGTTAGCGTCTACCATCAACTGGTCGAACGGAAAAATTTTGATCAATTGTCAGATATTCGTCAAGCAGCGCCATTAGGACGAATCGCTCAATTGTTTATTGCGACTTCTAACTTAATTGATGGCTTTGGAGAAAATCCAGAAGTCGAATATGATTGGCGGCAGGTTCTAAATACACTGGCAGATGATACGATCAGTAATAGTGGAGAAGTCTTTATCTTAGATGAAAAAGATGCCCCTGGAGAAAAGGAACTGTTTGCTGTGTTGCGTTATTAAACAGAAGCGAACTCTTTTTGAATTGCGACTAAAATTGTTTACTGCAGACTCTAAGTAAGACCTACTCACAATAAAGGACGACGATGTAAGCGTGACTTACATCGTCGTCCTATTTTACAATTTGAAGAGAGTTTTTTGAAAGATAATGAAAAAAAGTAGCTATTTTTATGGGACTTGTGTTATAATGAATTTGTAGTTTTTGTAACGGTAATTGCTGGTAGTTTGTTTCATCTTAAAACATCTTCCACTTTTTCACCTTAACAAGTAATTGCAAAATATGTGTTTTTACACAAGGAGGATTTTTTAACATGGAAACAGGTACAGTAAAATGGTTTAACGCAGACAAAGGTTTCGGATTCATCACTGCAGAAAACGGAAACGACGTATTCGTTCACTTTTCAGCTATTCAAGGTGACGGCTTCAAAACTCTAGAAGAAGGTCAAACAGTAACTTTCGATATCGAAGAAGGTCAACGTGGCCCTCAAGCAACTAACGTTGTTAAAGCTTAATTCTATAAGAATGTACAAGGACGAAGCGTAAAGCTTCGTCTTTTTTTGTCCTTTTAAGTGGAAGCGAGTGAAAAGCGAACGATTGTATGGGTGTTGTCGATTAACTTATGTGAAAATATTGTGGAGTATCTGATTTCATTTATAATGAAAAAGAATCCAAAGAATTAGGAAAAAATGTCGCACAGGGTGTCTATCCTGTGATCACACCTCGTTTTGTACCTAGTTGTACGGACGAGGGCCTAGCTGGACTAGGACAGTTAGCTGAAAAATATCACGTGCATGTTCAATCTCATTGTAGTGAAGGGCAATGGGAACATGATCATGTGAAAGAACGATTTGGTAAATCGGATACAGAAGTATTGCGTGATTTTGGTTTATTAACAGAAAAATCCGTGATGGCACATTGCAATTTTGTCGATGAAAAAGATGGTGAAATTTTTGTCGAGACAGGGACAGCCGTGGCTCATTGTCCGATTTCAAATGCTTATTTTGCAAACGGAGTTATTCCGATCAAACGTTTGAAAGAACAAGGAGTGGAAATTGGTCTAGGTACGGATATTTCTGGCGGATTTTCTCCAAGTTTATGGGACAACATCAAACAAGCCGTCATGTCTTCAAGAATGTTAGAAGACGGTGTAGATGTTACCTGTGCCCAAAAAACACGTGGTGTGGCAGATTCGCGCATCACTGTCATCGAAGCTTTTTCTTTAGCAACGCAAGGTGGTGGCGAAGCTTTAAGCCTACCAATTGGTGTCAAAGAGAAAGGATATACCTGCGATTTACAAGTCATCGATATGAATGCTACAGGGGCATCGTTGTCTGGGTTCGGTGTATTTAATGACCCAGCAGAGCAATTGCAAAAATTACTTTATTTAGCAACACCTGCCAATATTAAACAAGTTTGGGTGCAAGGAAAACTTATACACGAGAAACACTAGCGGGAAAATTTGTGGAAACAAAAGTAGAGAAAAAAGGACTAACCGTGGGAGTCAATGACAACATTTCCTTTGGTCAATCCTTTATTTTAGGGTTACAACATGTATTGGCGATGGATGTGTATGTCCCACCGTTTATTATTGCGACAGCTGTAGGAATGTCTTCTCTGGAAGCAGCAGGACTGATTCAATCAACTTTTTTAGGAGCAGGGATTGCTTCATTAATTCAAGTTCTATTTTTCTTAAAATTACCTGTGTGCCAAGGTCCTTCTTTTGTCCCAGTAGGAGCGATTATCGGGATTTATCTGGGCGCGCAAGGAATGGATACAGTTTTAGGAGCCAGTGTCATTGGTGCAATCGCCGTAATATTGCTCGGCTTGACAGGAGTCTACAAATATATTGTTCGTAAATTTATTCCAAGTATTGTGAGTGGGACGATTATTATGATTGTCGGTTTAACTCTCTTGCCTTCTGCTTTTACAGGGAATATTTATGTTTCAAGTGAGAGCTTAAGTATCAATCAGAATATTTTTTTGGCGGTAATTACTGCAGCAACCTTGATTATTTTTTCTATGTTGGATGAGTATTTCCCACGTCTAGGCAAAATTTTCCGTATTAGTTCCGTGATCATTGCCTTAGCATTAGGGTCAGTGGTGGCTTCTTTCATGGGTGGTTTGGATTTCAGTTCTGTTTCAGAAGCTCCTTTCTTAAGCTTGCCGAATTTAGCGTTTATTGATTTTGGATTTAACTTTGATTTTTCAGCTATTTTAACCATGTTAGTGATTTATATGATGCTCTTAGCTGAAACAACGGGAACTTGGTATGCGATCAGTGCTGTAACGGATGAGCCTGTGACCGATGAACAAATTAATAGAGGTGTGATAGGTGAAGGTCTAGGTTGTTTGACGGCGGCCTTAGTAGGAACCACACCAGTAACTGGTTATTCAACAAATGCGGGAATTATTTCCATCACGGGTGTAGCAAGTAAGAAAGTCTTTGTGATGGCATCTGTTTGGTTTATTATTTTATCCTTCTTAGGTAAATTGTCCGCGTTGATTCACATCGTGCCATCCTCTGTCATTGGTGGTGTCTTCTCTGTAGTATGTGTCATTATCATGCTCAGTGGCTTCCGTGTGATTAAGAACGAAGAATTTTCCGAACGTGAATTATACATTATTGGTGTGCCGTTAATTTTTGCTATTGGTCTATTGTTTATGCCAGCTGAGGTCAAACAAAGTGCACCCCAATTCATTCAATATTTATTAGATTCACCGATTGCTTTGAGCGCAATTGTCGCGGTTGCGATGAATAAATTGATTCCTGAAACAAAATAAAATCAAAAAAGATCATCTTGATGGGTGGTCTTTTTTGATTGGGCAAAGGTGGGCGAATAAAAATCTTTGTAGTATAATGCAAAAGAGCATACATGAGGAGGATGAATATGAAAACCACTTATGCAGTTGTCGATATCGAGACGACTGGTACGGATCCTAAAAAAGATCGCATCATCCAATTTGGCTGTGTTTTAGTTGAAGACAACCAGATCGTGGGACGATTTGCAACGGACATCAATCCACTGCAGCCCATCTCCAGACAAATTCAAAAATTGACACATATTTCTAATCAACGAGTGAAAAAAGCACCACTATTTGAAGATGTTGCAGTGACTATTTTTAATTTACTAGAAGAAACTATTTTTGTTGCCCATAACATCCACTTCGATTATCATTTTCTGAATCATGAATTAGAACGCTGTGGCATGCCGACTTTAACGATCCCAGGTATCGATACGGTCGAACTTGCTCAGATTTTTTTGCCGACAGAAATCAGTTTTCGTCTGGGCGACTTGGCAGAAAGCTTAGGTTTGGAACACGACATGCCTCATCAGGCAGACAGCGATGCAGAAGTGACTGCTGATTTGTTATTGTCTATTGAAGCGATCATGAAGGAACTTCCACTGGTCACCTTGGAAAAAATCGCCTATTTAAGCTCAGTCACGAGTAGACAGACAGGAGACTATATCCAAAATATTTTTCATGAGAGAAAAAAACAGACACAAAGACTGTCAGATACAATTGAAATAATTGACGGTATTGCACTAAGAAAAAAAGACGTGCCACTTTTTGAAGAACAGCAATTCGACAAAAAGTATCCTGTGACGAAAAAAGAAAAAACGACATTCTATCAAGAAAAACTCGCCTATCGAAAAGAGCAAGGAAAACTGATGAATGTTATTTATCGTCACTTTACAGAAGGAGAACAAAAAAATCTTTTAGTTGAAGCGTCTACGGGAATGGGCAAAACGATCGGATATCTTTTGCCGGCACATTTTGTAGCAACACCTGAACAGCCCGTGATTATCAGTACCGTATCGATCCTACTGCAGCAACAGCTGATCAATCAGGATATCCCTTTACTGAATACGATTCTGGACCAACCAATTCAGGCAACGGTTATCAAAAGTAAGAGTCATTACATTGATTTGCAGCGATTCAAAGCTACCTTGAATGCGCCGGTACAGCAAAAACAGTATGCCTTGTATCAGATGGGAATTCTCGTATGGCTGACGCAAACCGTGACTGGTGACTTTGACGAACTGAATCTAGTGCGTCTGAATCATCTGCTTTTTCAGGAAATCAAACATCGAGGAGTAGAATATTTGGCACCAGCACAGCCTTTGTATCAAGAGGATTTTCTCCGTCATTTGTATTTACAGATGAAGCAAAGTAATGTGTTGATCGTCAATCATGCCCTACTTGCACAAGAAACCCAGCGTAAGGAACAGTTGATTCCTGATAGTCACTGTCTAATTGTCGATGAAGCACATCATTTACCAGAAATTATGGAGAAGGTGTCGCAACTCTTTGTTGATACCGCAAGTTTTCAGAAGAAGGTAGAGCAATTCCAGATAGAAGGGCAGTTGTTCGATCTGATCACCATGATGGTGGACAAGGACTACGAGACTGCGCATTTGTTCGAATTATACGTAGAAGAGATTCAAGCAATCATGGACGTGCAGGAAGATATTTTCTCTGAATGGTTTGGAGATAAAGAGCCATTCGAAATGAAAGAAGAGGTCATGATCATTCGAGAACAGCGTGATGCTGTCTCCCTTTCCTGTGAAAAAAATATTCAACGTCTGTTGTTGTATTATGAGGAACTTTTGGAGTTGCAGCAACGATTGACACATACGATGAAAAACCTGAGTCAATCCTGGATCAATCGCCAGCGGATCCTCTTTGGTGAATTACTGAGTTTCTTTGATGAGATGGCTCGACAATATCAATTGATGGATCTGTGGTTTAATAATTGGGAAACTAACTATGTCCATTTCATCCATTTTTATGGCAATCGAAAGACAGTCAAGCTACAGCTAGTGGACTTTGATGCAGCGATTTTGCCAAACACACGATGGTATGAACGGTATCAGAAAATCCTTTATGTCGGTGGCACTATGAGAGTCTCAGGTAATCGCCAATACTTTGCAAAAAAATTAGGCATTCCAGAGGCACCATTGAAGGTCATCCCAAGTACCTATGATTATGCCCAGCAGGTACAGCTTTTCGTTCCCGATGAAGGCGTAGCGATCCAAGAGCTGACCAGCCAGGAATATGCCGCTTATCTATCTCGGACACTGACTACTTTACTGGAAGAAGTCAATCAGCCAGTATTGGTTCTTTTCACCTCGCATGATGTTTTGCAGCAGGTATACGGTCGTATGCATAAGATATTTTTGGATAATGGTCGAGAGATCTTAGCACAGGGTCTTGGTGGCAGTCGAGAGAAATTGCTGAAACGTTTCATGCGCTCTAAAAACAGTATTTTGTTTGGTGCTGATAGCTTTTGGGAGGGTGTCGATCTGCCAGGTGATACCCTACAACTGTTGATCATTACACGATTGCCATTTGAAAATCCCAAACGGGCGATGGTTCAAGCTCGTTATGCGTATCTGGAAGAGCAAGGAGTCAATCCTTTTTCACAGGAAACCTTGCCTAAAGCCGCTTTAAAGTTGCGTCAAGGATTGGGACGTTTGATTCGTTCTGAGACAGACAAAGGCAGTATGATCATTCTTGATCGACGGATTGTCAGTACCAAATATGGCCAAAAAATAGCGCGAACACTGCCCAAGGAGCTTGAATTAAAAGAAGCCTCGGTGCAAGAGATCAAGCAGGCAGTGATCGGTTTTTTAGAAAAGAAATAAGTTTTCAGTGAAAATAGTACAGATTCAATCAAAGTTTTTGTATAATAAAAACTAGTTAAGAAGGGAGTGTAAAGAAATAGTGGCTATGAATGAAAAGAGAGAAAGACGTCAAGTGATGGCTTTAATGACCGGGATCGTCCTTTTGCTATTACTGATTCTTTTTTCTTCGATTTTTTACATCCGTTCTTCACGTCCGATGCGACAAGCAAAACAGGAGGCTTCTCAGCTTGCCAAAGAGTATGCAAACATTGAAACAGTAGCCGATTTTTATTGGTTCACACGAGAAGAGACCTATTTTTCTGTGGTGGGGACGAATACTGAGCAAGAGGAAATGATTGCAATCATCCCTAAATCTGGTGAAAAGGTCACGATCTTAAAACAAAGTGACGGATTAAGTGAATCAGAGGCGCGAGCGGTCATCGCAGAGAATCATCCGGAAGAAGTCATTAAAAAGGCTGCTCTTGGTATGGCGGATGATCAACCCGTCTGGGAGATCCTAACGGAGAGTGCACAAGGAAACAATTATTATTTATTGGATTTTAAAGATGGAACAGAATTGAACGTGATCCAAAATATTTAAGTAGTTTGGAAAGGATGAAGTCTATGAAATTATCAAAACGAATGGAAACATTGGAACCTTCTGTGACACTGGCAGCGTCTGCCAAAGCAAAAGAGCTAAAAAATCAAGGTTTAGATATATTGATCGCAACAGTTGGAGAGCCTGATTTTCCTACACCCAAAAATATTCAACAAGCAGCGATTGCGGCGATCGAATCAGGAAAAGCCAGCTACTATACACCTACAGCAGGGATTCCTGAGCTAAGAAAAGCGATTGTTTCATACTTAGAGAAGTTTTATGGTCTGACTTACGATGTGTCGCAAACACTTGTGACTGATGGGGCCAAATTTGCGTTATATACATTGTTCCAAGTCTTGTTGGATGAGGGCGATGAAGTGATCATTCCCACACCTTACTGGGTCAGCTATGGCGAGCAAGTCAAGCTGGCGGATGGGACACCGGTCTTTATTGCGGGAGAAGAAGACAATCGCTTTAAAGTAACTGTTGAACAATTGGAGTCTGTGCGAACAGAACGTTCTAAAGCAGTGATTTTGAATTCGCCGTCTAATCCGACAGGGATGATTTATTCAAAAGAAGAATTACAGGCCATCGGTGAATGGGCAGTCGCTCACAATCTACTGATTATTGCCGACGATATTTATGGACGTTTGGTCTATGGCGACGATGAATTCACACCGATCGCTACGATTTCAGAAGAAATTCGCAAAAACACGCTGATTATCAATGGGGTTTCCAAAACCTATTCGATGACCGGCTGGCGGATCGGTTTTGCTGTAGGAGACAAAAAATTGATTCAGGCGATGATCGATATCGCTTCACAATCGACAAGTAACCCAACAGCAGCCAGTCAATATGCTGCAGTCGAAGCTCTAACAGGCGAGCAGGATGCAGTAGAGGAGATGCGCCAGGCTTTTGAAGAGCGTCTCAATCGTTTGTATCCTTTAGTCTTAGAGATTCCAGGCGTGAAGATGGAGAAACCACAGGGAGCCTTCTATTTCTTCCCAAATGTAAAAGGAACGATGGAACTATGTGGCTATAGCGATGTCACTGAGTTTACCGATGCATTGCTTGCGGAAGCGCATGTCGCTCTAGTGACCGGAGCCGGTTTTGGCGCGGAGGAAAATATCCGTCTAAGCTATGCGACAGATTGGGAAACGTTAGAAGAAATCGTGAATCGAATCAAGGCTTTTGTTGAAAAGAAGCGCAGAAAGTAATACACTTTGATAGAATGCTTAATTAAAGAATGGAGAGACACCAATTGGAACAAATTCAAATCATTGATGCGAAAAAACATGTAGGCGAAACAGTTAAAATCGGAGCGTGGGTAGCAAATAAACGTTCAAGCGGAAAAATCGCCTTTTTACAATTAAGAGATGGTACGGCGACCTTCCAAGGAATCGTGGTAAAGAATGAAGTAGGAGAAGAGCTTTTCCAAACGGCAAAGAATTTGACGCAAGAAACTTCGGTTTGGATCACTGGCGAAATTCGTGAAGACAGCCGCTCGAAATTTGGCTACGAAATCGGTGTTCAAGGAATTGAAGTCATCGGTGAGAGCCATGATTACCCGATCGCACCAAAAGAACATGGAACGGAATTCTTGATGGATCACCGCCATTTATGGCTACGTTCTTCAAGACAACATGCAGTGATGCAGATCCGTAACGAAATCATCCGAGCAACCTATGAATTTTTCAACAAGAACAACTTTATCAAAATCGATCCACCGATCCTCACTGGCTCAGCACCAGAAGGAACAACCGATCTATTTGAAACAAACTACTTTGACCACAAAGCGTATCTTTCTCAATCTGGCCAGCTATACATGGAAGCGGCAGCGATGGCTTTTGGTAAAGTCTTCTCGTTTGGTCCGACTTTCCGTGCAGAAAAATCCAAGACACGTCGTCATTTGATCGAATTTTGGATGATGGAGCCGGAAATGGCCTTCGTTCATCAAGATGAGAGTCTAGAAATTCAAGAACAGTATGTCGCCTTTCTAGTCCAAAATGTCTTAGATAACTGTGATCTAGCTTTGGATACTTTAGGTCGTGACCGAGAAGTGCTAGAAAAATACACGAAATTACCTTATCCACGTATCTCTTATGATGAAGCTGTGGAGTTACTGAAGAAAAATGGCTTTGATGACATTGAGTGGGGCGATGATTTTGGTTCTCCTCATGAAACATTTATAGCTAATTCGTATGATCAACCCGTCTTTATTTTGAACTATCCAAAGGCGATCAAACCTTTCTATATGAAAAAACATCCAACACGTGAAGACGTTGTGATCTGTGCGGACATGATCGCTCCAGAAGGTTATGGTGAGATCATTGGTGGTTCTGAAAGAAACGTCGATTATGCAGATCTGTTGGAGGAAGTGAAAGCTCACGGCTTAGATCCAAAAGACTATTCATGGTATCTAGATTTACGCCAATATGGTTCTGTTCCTCATTCAGGATTTGGCCTAGGCTTGGAGCGTACAGTTACTTGGCTATCAGGTATCGAACACGTTCGAGAAGCAAGTCCATTCCCACGTTTATTGAATCGTATTTATCCATAAGAATAGTCAGTCAACTCCAAAATTTTTTGAGTTTTGGAGTTGATTTGTATATATTAGGTACATGAAAGGGTTAGAAAATGAAAAATATTATAACTAAAGTAAAAAGTCCAATGTTTATCTCAATTGGGATTATTTTTATTTCATCTGTGGTATTGCAGATTGTGCAGATTCAAAATAAGAATTTGTATTTGGGGATTGACTGGATATTTCATTACAATCGATTTTATGATGCTGCTCAGCAAATCAGAGAAGGAAATTTGCAATACTTCGTTTCAATGTATGGATTTTCGCAATCTGGAAGAATAGTAAATGCTCTCTATGGACCACTATTTGCTTACTTTAATGGGCTATTAATATTATTATTTGGTTCTTGGCTTAGATATCAATTAGTTTCAAATTTCTTAATTACTTTTCTATCATCATTATCAATGTTTGCATTATTAGTGAAGAGTAAAGTCAGACCATCAATAAGTATATTGTTGTCATTGCTCTATAGTACGCTATATACGGTACAGGCTTGGTCATTTAATCAACATTTTACAGCATGGGGTGCTGTTATTATCCCTATAGGAATATTCGCTGCTACAAAATTCCTAGAAGATGGGAATGACAATGAGAGAAAAAATATGCTTATGTTATCTTTTGTTGTTACTTTATCTATTCAAATTCATGTTTTAACAACTCTTTTCTTAGTTATTATTCTTAGCGTATTTTTTATTATTGGAATTATTATTTCAAGGAATAGAGTCAAGCTATTCGGATGGGTGGTAAAGGCGGCATTACTGACAACTTTTATGACTGCTAATGTCTGGTATCCTTTGTTGGAAACAAATATAGAAAATAATCTTTTATCGCCATGGTTAAATCTTGACATGGATGGAACAGCATTAAAACTAACTTTATTTAACTTTCCAGGATATATTACACTGGTAGTTTTGGCTCTATTTTTTCTTCAGTTCATTTTAATTATGTTTGTAAAAAATAATCTGTTGATACGACTTAGTACAATTTTGTCATTTATACTATTTATATTGTCAACTAAACTTTTTTCTTGGAATGAAATATTAAATAGGTTCCCTAGTATCGCTATAATTCAATTACCCTCAAGGTTTTTACTTCCAGCTATTGTCTTAATTTTGTTTAGTCTTGGTTTAACAATTGAAACAATGCTTACTGAGGAAAAAAGTAACAAAATACAACAAGTGACTTTGTATGTTAGCCTTATTTTTTTAACATTCTTTGGATTTCTTCTACATCATAAAACTGCTGATAAGCAAGCTAATATTTGGACGAGTGATGATGTATATTCTAGAAATAGCAACACAATTTCGACAACTGAAAATTCTAATCAATTACGAGAAAGCTTTAGGAAAGAAAACTCAATGGATACCCCATTAGAAATGATTTTGAAACCTACTTCAGATTATGTCCCTCTTAAAAATGAACATTTAGCAAAAAGTAAAGATCTACATCCATATTACGAATATAGAGAAGCCATTTTCAATAATCCGCTCAATCCAAAGATAACTAAGAGTGTACAAAATAGAAAATTGAACCTTGAGTGGACTTTAGAAGAAACAGAAGAAGTGTTACTTCCCGTTTTTGTATATCAAAGAACTGAATTAGTTTTGAATGGTGAGAAATTAGAGCAAAATGATTTTGAAGTCAATAATATTGGAGTTTTAAAAGTACATGCAAAGGAAGGAGAAAATATTCTGACCATGTCTTATAAAAACTCAATACTATTTTATTATATGAATCAATTTCATAATTATTACCCACTAAAAACCCTTGATGGAGCAATCGTTGTAAATGGCACAAAAAAGGAACCTCCCCATATGTTACAATTTGTTTGTCTTCTAGGACAGTAATCAAATGGAGGGATTCCCTATGTCTATCATACAACAACCAACACTTTTTGACATTGATTTTTTAGAAAATCTTGAGATTCAAGAAAAGTACGCCCAAATCTTCTCCCCACTCGTGTGGGACAAATTACTGGCATTATTTGATAAAGAAACTTCTGTTGGTCCTCCTGTTACGGTCAATTACGAAGCGGTTCTCCGGTCGATTGTAGCTCGTTTTTATGAAAAGATCCCTACACAAAAAGATCTAATTCTCCGCTTGAAGAATGATCTGCGTTTCAAGTTGAGCTTGGGCTTCTTGTATTCCGAAGCCATTCCTTCTGAGACTACCTATTCTCGTGTGATGAGGACGTTATCTCAACATTTGGATTTGTTAGAAACCATGAATCAAGCGTTGCTTCGCTGTGTCAACGAAGAGTTTGGCATCTTTAACGAAAATGTCGCCATCGATGTCACTTCTGTTGAAGCACGAACGAAGGCACACCAGACAGACAATCCTAAACTGCCTTCGACAAAAGAACAACGAGCAATGACAACGGAAGCGATTCTGGCTCAAGTGCCCAGCTATCCTTCTTGGGGCGTCAAAAAGAATAGTCAAGGGAAAAACTATTTTTGGTTCGGCTATAAAGCAACCTTGGCTGTTTCAAGTTCTTCTCAGTACATTTTACATTTGCACGTTGCTTCTGCTTTTGCGGCAGATGTCAGTCTGGCCATTCCCACTGTTCGAAAAGTACATGAACTGACCCGACAAACCCAACCAAACAATTACTATCTCTTTGACAAAGGCTATGATGCTTCCGCTCTCTATGAAGAAGTCCATCAACTGAACCATGAACCGATCATTAGCTTGAAGAAGGTACCAAAAAATGTAGGAGAAGTGAATGACCATTTCACGCCAACCTGTCTGTTAGAGTACAGTTACCGCTACGACAGCTATGACAAGCGGTATGGTGCGCTTAAATTTTCACGCCCGGAAATGCATTGTCGAGAGTGTCCGCTAAAACGCGAAGGCCTTTGTCAACAAGTGATCAAAATCAAACAGATGAATGATCCCAGAAAGTACAATCATCCGGCAAGAGGAACCTTTGCTTGGAAGCACTTGTACAATCAACGGAGCAGTGTCGAACGAGTGAATGGCTATCTTAAATCGCAGTATCAACTGAATCAAAGCATGTTCCATCAAGCGCCACAAGCAATGGTGGAATATTTGCTCATCCAACTTGCTTATAACGCCAGAACCTTTGCCAATCAACGAGTCCAACAAAGGAGTCAAGAAAAAGAAATAGTCGTGTAATTTCAAAAAATTGAGATCGTTTGAAATTGGTCGAGTGTTTACTTTTTGAAAAATTGAATTATGAAATTGATTCATATGTGTATTTTAACGATAGTGTCTTGGATAGTATATCTATTATTGTTGTTACAGTATATGAGAAAAAAACTCTCAATCATATAAAATAGACAGAAGAAAATATTCTGAAATCAAAAAGTAATCTTTCAATTCTAGAAAGATTACTTTTTTTGCATAAAAAACTTGTACGTTTTTAGAATACGTGTTATGAATATAGTATAGAATATTTGCCAATACTTTATACGAAAATAGTTTTTAACTAAAGGGGATGTTGTCATGATTCAATTACAAGAGTTAAAAGTTGGAGAAAGATATGAAGTGCAGCCAAAAGACTTTCATCGAAGATTTATTGGAAAGGTTCATGAATTAAATGGAAACTCGGTTTTATTTAAAGTAGAAAACTATGACAATTGTGATCAAAAAAGAATTACTGCAGATAAATTAGTAGAAGTGGATGCCTTGGATGTGAAAGTACCTATACGAAACACGTATTTTTTTAGCTGAAACTCAGAAGAATAAGTAATGCATGGAAAAAGAGAAAATTTCCATGCATTTTTTGTGTTTTAGCTAATGTTAATTCAATAGAAATAATCTAATTTGAAGAGAACTTCGAGTTGTTTATACAAGTGAAAGTATATTTCTTTGGAAGTACTGTAAAAACTATGTCAATAGTTTTTATAGCTCTTTTTTCAAGTAAGTAAAATTCTTATTGTAATT
Organism: Enterococcus olivae; assembly: GCF_053760925.1. Classification (NCBI taxonomy): domain Bacteria; kingdom Bacillati; phylum Bacillota; class Bacilli; order Lactobacillales; family Enterococcaceae; genus Enterococcus; species Enterococcus olivae. Next base: position 2,414 of record NZ_JBSMVT010000018.1, on the reverse strand, counting down.
AAATTCTAATAATGATACCTTTATTCTATGTAATTCACTTTGAAGTAAAGTTCTTAAAAAAAACAGAAATAACCGATTATTTATTAAGTAACTTTTTAAGTAAAAATGTTAGGATGGGAAGAATGAAGAGAAAAATTTTTATTACAGGATTGACCTTGACTATGCTACTGGGATCATATCCAGTACCTGTTTATGGAATTGAAGAATCAGTTGATCAAGAAAGCAGATTGGAAGAGACATTAGAGAGTTCTTCATCAGTAGTTGATTCAACATTAGAATCGATTATTCAAGAAACGACTCAAGAGGATGATCAAAGCTTTGAGATAGGTACGACAAACGAAAGTATAGAAGAGACCGTTGATATCGAAGAAACGATAGAAAGCTCATATTCAGAAACGATAGAAAGTGAAGATCAAATTAATCTTCAGTATTTTGATAGTAATTATATTTATCCTAGTAATCGATCAGATTTGAATGAGGCAGAGCATCAAGCAGTATCTCCATCAGTAAGTGCTTTGGATGATAGTCTTCCTTTTAGCAATTATGTAGATATTTCTGCAAAACATGGAAATTTAACTGTAGATGACTTTAAAATCATGAAATCTTATGGAATTACTGGAATTGTTGTAAAGTTAACTGAATCAACATCATATAAGAATCCATTTGCAAGTGAACAAATTAAAAATGCAGCAGAGGCAGAACTAACAATCGCGGTTTCACATTATAGTACTTTTAATGATGAACAGAGTGCTAAAAGCGAAGCTGAATATTTTGCAAATCTTCTTTTGAGCCTGAATTTATCTAAAGATACAGTTCTGATTAATGATATTGAAGAATTAAATGAAGATGTAAACCAGACAAATAATTCCAAAATTTTCGAGGCGAAATTGAATGAACTGGGATTTAATAAAGTTAATCACTATATCAGTGGAGAATGGCTGTACAAAGAACTAATTGATCCCAATGTATTAGGTGTAAATAAAATATGGATGGCTGCTTACCCATATAAAGTTTCACAGCAACAACAATTTTCAGAATACGCTGCTTGGCAATGGACTAATCAGTTTTCTTTTCCGGATATCAATGGTCTATTTTCTGTTTCGTCTAATTATAGTGACAACAAAGATAACACTAAACAAGAATCAGATCCTAGTGATGTAGTGGATGATAATGATGAGCAAAAACTAGAAATTTCGACATTTTCATCTAATCTTGTTCAAAAAATTGGGAAATATGTGACTATAAAGTCTTCCCTACCGTTGTGGCAAGTTGAAAAAAATACCATGGTTCGGAAAGGGAATACCGCCAATTTTATCGGACAAACATTCAAAATTAAATCGGAATTTGTCGATTCAAAGAAAACATCGTATTACTTATTGATAAATGGAAAAAATCAGGAAATTGGCTATGTTAGTTCTCTCGATATTGATACGACAGATAGTCCAGGTGGAGCATATCATAGTTATGGAAAGTATGTGACGATGATTTCTCCAAACTACACGATGTGGCAAAACTTTAATTGGCAAAAACGAAACCACTCTTCTGACTATAATGGAATGACATTGGAAGCAAGAGGGTATTATAATCATTTCAATGGAGATAGATACCTGTCATTATATGATAACAAAGGTGCATGGTTGGGTTATATCAATGAAAATGCAACAAGGCTAGGAAATAACGCAGGTGGAGCATATCATAGTTATGGAAAGTATGTGACGATGGTTTCTCCAAACTACACGATGTGGCAAAGCTTTAATTGGCAAAAACGAAACCACTCTTCTGACTACAATGGAATGACATTGGAAGCAAAAGGATATTATAATCATTTCAATGGAGATAGATACCTGTCGTTATATGATAACAAAGGTGCATGGTTGGGCTATATTAATGAAAATGCAACAAGATTAGGCAATGGATCAGTAGGAGCATTTCAGGGTTATGGTGACTATGTGACGATGGTTTCTCCAAACTACACGATGTGGCAAAATTTTAACTGGCAAAAACGGAACCACTCTTCTGATTATGTAGGTAGCCATTTACAGGCTTTAGGGTACTATGATCATTTCAATGGGGAGCGTTACCTTTCTCTATATACACCTTCAGGTATGTGGCTTGGTTATATCAATGAAAATGCGACGAATATAAAAGATCTTTACAAATCTGAAGCTGAATTTGATAAAAACTATAATGGCAAATCTGTTCACCTTTTTGTTATGGGACATGGAGCTGGTGATCCTGGTGCAGTGGGATCTGGAACCAATGAAAGAGATTTTACTAGAAATGAGTTACCTGAATAATTCATAGCTCAATATTTAATCTATTTTATCGAACGAATAACCTATTTTGAAATAAGGTCAGGTATTTTCTCTAAAAATAATCTGTTTTCAGACTGTATACTCTTGGATAAAGCTTTT
>NZ_JBSMVT010000017.1:0-66355 GCF_053760925.1 Enterococcus olivae | reverse complement strand
TAGAATTTGTGCAAGTCATAGTGAAAATCTCCTTATTGGTTTGGTGTTGGAACCCCAATAATACACGATATTTCACTATGATGTTTTTTTATTTTCTTAGGTGGCTAACTTGATTATAAAATTTGCGGATTTTTTCCAATATAAATTAGTTCATTTAAATTAAGCTTACTTTTTATTCATTGCTATTTTCCATCATTATATTTATGAGATTTCGAGAGCAATTTTTTCTAATCCCGTCTCTAAAAATTACTCCCGAAAAACATCGAAATAAAAAGCATATAGAGCATCGCTCCGCCGACTATCAGGAAAAAAGCCAGGTAGACTCGTTTGGCAGTCTTGGAAAGGTAGTCATTGCTCCAAACCTTGAATCCTAATAATGCTAGTGTACTAATAACGATCAATAAGATGACCAATCTAAATAAAATCATTGCTTCTCCTCTTCATTCTGAAAAATAGCTAGTTGTTCAAGGGTTTGTCTTAAATGAAAGGCATGCCAAGGTAAATGTTCGGCGATCGTCAAGCCAACGATCATTGCTGAGACTTGTTTCAATAAGTCACTTTCCCTTTTGATTCCATTTTCAAGCTGCAACTCTTCTGATGACGTTTGCTGAACAGGAATTTCGAAAGTTTGAGTCTTTTCATTGACTGAAACGATCTGTGCCAAAATTTTTGCACTAAAATAATAATCTGGGTTGTTTCCACCCTGCCATTGGGGAAATAAGAGCTGTATCGTTTTTTTTGATCATTTTTTACCTCCGCTTACTTCTTAGCTTTTCGCCAAAAGGCTGTATATTCAGCTTTCTCATCGAGATTGAACTGGATCATTTCCTCAAGCAGTCGATAATCTGTCGCCTGCTCCCAGCCAATGCGAAAGGTATTCCCTGTATGCGCATATCCAGCCGCTTCGATTTTTGCTTCGAATTGCTTGATCCCAGCTACTTCCGGCGAGACTGTAATGTGTTTCTTTGTTTTTTTGAAAGCGATGATAAATGTCCCATGATGGGTAAACATCGGCTGACTCCAGCCAAATCTTAACTCAAGCTGCGGGAATGTAGCGATTGACCATTCGTACAGTTCACTAAATTTTTTCTGCTCAGCTTCCCCATCAATGGAGGCAAGATACTCTTCAATCGTTTCCATTTTTTCCACATCCTTTTCTTTTCAATAAGTATACCACAAAAAAAAGTGCCCATCCTTCAACCTTGATGAGCACGATACCTTATTTTGTTAAGTCTATTTTTTTTCCGACGAAGTAGATGATGATGCCGCCGACAGTCATTGAGGCAAGCTCTCCTAAGCCGATGATCAACCAATTGTAAAAGAAAGGTAGATCATATAGGAAAGTTAGCTGGCCAGCAACCGTAAACATTGAAATGGCAAACACGATAGCTGTTACGACCATCTTAATCTTCATATTTTTGATATTTTTAGTCAATCGCTGATTAATGATCAGCACCAAAAACGTGCAGACACTGCCAACGACCACATCGAGCAAGCCATTAGGCGAGGCCAGATTGGCAATCGCAACACCTAAAGTCACTGCTAAAATGTAACGCTTGTTGTACAGAGCCAAATAGTTGAACATTTCCGACAATCGGATTTGTATGGCTCCAAAACTGATCACAGATAAAAAGACAGTGATCACGACATACAAACTTGTAACTAGCGCCATCTTGGTCATTTCTTGTGTGGTCCAGTGAGTAGCTGAACGCATTTCTTTATTTTTCATAAAACATGCTCCTTTGCGGGACGTTGCCCGGTAATAACTGTGACCAAAGGATTGAAGTGCCACAGTGTGGTTGCCCACTAGTCTCTATGATAATCGAATGAAAAAATTTTTCAAGGCTTCATTGAGACTTTTTTACTTTAGAAGCCAACCACCATCGATCGGTATAATTTGACCTTGAATATAACTAGATTGTTTGCTAGCTAAAAACAAGGTTAGCTCCGCTACTTCTGATGCTTGTGCCCAGCGTTTGACAGGCGTTTCATCAGCTACCCATTGGGCCATTTCTCCTTCGCCCGCAAAATCAGCAGCATTCATCGGTGTTTGGATAGCACCAGGTGCGATCCCGTTGATGTGCAAGCCTTTGTCAGCGTAATCTAGCGCCAACTGCTTGGTAAAACCTGCTACTGCATGCTTGGCCGCTGTATAGGCGATTCCTCCCCCACCTGCAACCAGACTGGCAATAGAAGCCATGTTGATGATCGTTCCCTTATTTTTCGATGCCATTTTCGGCAAGATTTCCTTCGTCAAATAAAACATGCTGTTCAAATTGGTAGCGAAAACCCGTTGCCAGAGCGCATCGTCGGTTGCTTCTAAATTTCGATAGTCATCCAAAATTCCAGCAGTGTTCAGTAGGAAATCTATCTCTCCATAGGTTTGCTGGCAGGAAACCACCGCTTGACGGCACTCCTCCGGCAGACTAAGATCTCCCGAAAAACAAGTAAAGTTCACATACTTTTCCAGCTCTCCGAAGTCAGTTTGGATATCTACGCCAAAAACTTTCGCTTCTTTTTTTAGAAAAGCTAGCGCCTGTGCCTGACCGATCCCCGAAGCAGCACCGGAGACAAAGACGACCTTATTCTGAAATTCATTCATTCTTCAACAATTCTCCAGTCCTCTGCTAAAATATCACACACAGTCGGAGCAAAACTTGAAAAACCTTCATCCGAAGTCTTGATCAGAAAATACGGAGTAACTTCCGACCCTTGGTACTTTTCGCCACGGACTAAGGTTACGTATAATTCAAAACCACCCCAGCCTTCACGAATGATTTTAGCTCCTTGCTTTAATTTTGGTAAAATTTCTTCAAATGTCATAGTGATCCCTCCAATATTTCTTTTACTATAACACAAAAAAACCCTAGTCTTCACTAGAGTTTAATCGTTCTTGGAGTTCTTTGTCGTAGTTCCTTGTTTGAGGAATAACAAAGGTCATGATTCCCTGCAAACAAAAACATTTTCTCAACCCCTAGCTGATCAGCTAGGGGTTGAGAAAAATCAATCCCACGGGACCCGTCACACTCATTAAGGAATTCAATACACCCAAAATTCTCCCTAAGTGCTGAGGTTCATAGACTTGTTGGATCATTGCCATCAATAAAGTATTGAAATACGGTGTCGCAAAACCGGCAAAAACGTTCAAGCCTACAAAAAGCCAAAAGCCCTTATTGGTTGCCGGTAAGATACCGCTGAGACCGATCGTTACACCAATGACGGCATAAGACACTATGACCGGCTTCATTCGATCTTTCCAATTTCCAAAAATCCCAATAAAACTTCCACCAATCAGCATCCCTCCAGCATAGATCATTTCGATCAATCCGGCATCAGCGACCGAACGTCCAAAATAGTGCATCGTCATTAAGGGATACATGCTAGCTGCCGGCATAAAAATCAGCGTAAATACAGCGCCGATCAGTGTTAACCACCAGAGTCCTTTGTTTTCCAGCAGTTTTCGCAGACCAAATTGTGTGTCTGCCAACAAATGAATTCGTTCTCCTTGTGTCTTCACCTGAGGAATCTTTACCAATAAAAGCAAACCAATCCCTAATATTGCTCTTAAAACATCCAATAAAATCAGTAAATTGATCGATACGATAGAAAATAAAAAAGCGCCAAGTGCCGGTGCGATGATAAAATTAGCAGAATGTACCATGCCAAGCTGACCGTTCACTTTAGTCAATTGCTCTTCAGGAACAATGGTTGGTAAAATCGACTGGATCGTTGGCATTTGAAAAGTTTGGGCAACCGAACGAATAAACAAGGAGACAAAGACCAGCCAAAGAGGAAATTCAGCAGAAAAAGTCCCAACAAGTGACAAGATAATGGCGAATAAAGCAACGATTGCATCCGTAACGATCAGCAGGACCTTCTTGTTCCAGCGGTCGATCAACGGTCCAACAAAAGGACTTAAAAGGACCATTGGCAGCATTCCTAGAAGTGTGGCATAACTCAAGACAGTCGCGGATCCTGTCTTTTCTGTCAAATATCAAATGATCGAATATTGAACGATCATACTGGTGATTCCTGACAAAAATTGGCCAGTCAGGAAAAAATAAAAATTTTTTCGCCAATGATGGAATGAAAAAGCTGAGTTTGTGTTCATAGTTTCTCCTTTTAAATAACAAAAATAAATTCTACTTATTTTACTTTATTTGAAAAGTACAAACAACATTTACGCCTGTCATTCAGAACTTCTTCTCAGCAATGATGATCCAGATAGCGGCTCATGATTTCCATATGATGCATCACGGCTGACTTGCGCATGACCCCCATTCCTGGGAATTTTTGCTTCTCTGCTTGCTCCAAGAGGATTTCAAGTCCCAGTGTAGGTGATCCAGAGCATAATTTCGGCAAGCATTCCTTGATTTCTTCCATTAAAGCTAAAAATTTCTCTTTTTGAGAAGGCAATTCTTCTGGCGATAAAAAGTGGCGGATTCGTAAGTCTTGATCTTCAAAATAAACCAGATGCAGACTTAAAATAGGTGTTGGAAAACCATGCTCGTAATAAATCCGACTGTCAATCGAAAAATCACTAAAGCCAGCAAAGCCTCTTTGCTGGAAGTTGCGATGGGTTCCCGAAAAAAATTCATCTGGATTCTCTTGATAAAACAATGTTTTTGGCAGACGAGTGAACACATCCTCAGAAAGAATCAATTCTCCTTGGATTTTTTGTAGCAGACGCATTTCGTAAGGCACTAGAACTTTTCCTGAATACTGCTGCCAATCGCTCATCAAAGCACTGCTTCCCGAATGAACAATCAGCATACTCGGTTGAGTCTCTAGGGTTTCCAGGGGTTGATCCAGGATTCTAGCTTTTTTATAGGGCAGATCCTTCAAGCTCAGCATGCCTTCTTCTGTCAAAAACGCCCCTGCTTGAGGATTTTCAATCAAATAAAAGGGCTGCTGCAACTGATCAGCCGTGGAAAGAAATTTGTACAAAGCTGCATTTTGTTTCACTGGTTCAATGATTGGTTGGATTCGAGAGGACAACAATCCTTTTTCGATTAATGTTCGCAAAGCCAGCAAATCATATTGTTTTCCGCGAAAATAAGGATAATACATTAACTTTCCTCCAACAATCGTTGCTCCAAAGCAAAATAAGCCGCTCGTGTCGCTTCCAGCTCTTCCTTTAACGCTTCAACCGCCTGAAGCTGCGTTTCTTCAATGAATCGATCATAGTAATTGATTCCGCCACCAAATAAATCATATTCTGGTTGTCTTTTTTTAAGTTCTTTGTAAAGCTGGTCCGTGCCAAATACCCGTAACCCCCGAGCTGTCTGCTTGGCTTTACCAACTTCACGTGCCTGTGAAGAAATCAAGCGAAACAATAATTCATGCTCATTCACTAATAATCCTTGTCTCTGTGGCTTCTTCTCTGTTGTAAAATAGCCAGGTACCCCCAGTTCATCTGTCAAATAGGAATGATAGACTAGCACACCGATCGTCGACGGGATCTCTTCTTTAACAGAAAGATAGAGTTTTTCAGGTAGTACAAAATAATTGTAATGTCCAATAAATGATAGCTTCGCCTTTGAACGAAAATCGGCTTTACTGATCTTGACTTCGTAACAACGCCATTCAAACTGTTGTTCCGCGTCCAGTCGACAAGCCAAGGTATCCACGATTCCCTGATCATCGGGCATTGTCACTTCTTCCACCACGATCGCGCCATTTTCTCGACAATGATAATACAAGGACTCTTCTATTTGAATCGTTAACGGTGTTTTCATTCGTTTACTCCTTTGTTTCTAGTAACTATAGAATAGAACATACATTCGTATATTGCAAGAAAAAAAGCAAAGGATTGCTCCCTTGCCTTTTTAAGTTAAATGACTAGTTGTTTATTTTTGATCTCCCAGACTTGATCTGCCACTTTCTCAATAAAATTTTTGTCGTGAGAAGTGAAAAGTACCGTCCCTTGATACTCTTTCAAAAAATTTTCGAGTGCTTCGATCGTGTTTAAATCAATAGAATTGGTTGGCTCGTCCAAAATCAAAAAATTGGACGATTTCGTAAACAGCTTGGCAATCGCCAAACGGGTAGCTTCTCCACCGCTCAAAACATTCAAAGGTTTCTTTAACCCTAGCTGAGAAAAACCTAAGTTATGCAGCATACTGCGAACCGTTGCTTCCGACCAGTCCGTCTCAGACATCAATTCATCTAAAAGTGGCGTTGGCTGATCCAAGCGGTAATCCATTTGCTGATACGTTTCCATCTTAACTTTAGGAGAAAAAACGATCCCTTCACCGTTTTCTAAGATCCATTTTAAAAGAGTTGATTTCCCTGCGCCATTGTCGCCGATGAGCGCGATTTTTTGACCTAGTGGAATTTGAAAATCCAGATTCTCTAAGATGATTTTTCCATCGTACGCAATCGTGATGTTTTCTCCTCTGATCGGAAAGGGGTTATGGATTTCTGCTGACGGATGCTTTGGGAAAGTGATTTTGTGTTTTCGCTCCACATCAGAAACTCCTTGAAGCTGTTTTAAGCGAGAAGTCATGGCTTTTGCCTGCTTGTACAAGTTTTTTTGTACAGTATCCTTCTGTTTGGATGAGGAGAGTCGACTAGGACGAATATTTTTGTTTTTACTTTTATCTGATACTTTTCCTGCTTGCTCCGCCTTTTGTTTCTTTGCTTGAATACCTTTTGTCAGACGCGTGACTTCTTTTTGATATTCCTGAAATTCTCTTTGCTGCTGCAAACTTTCCTGTTCCTTTTGTTCAACATACGCATCGTAATTTCCTTTATACTCTACCACCTTGCCATTTTTTACTTCCCAAATTTTTTCTGCTAGTTCGTTCAAAAACTCCCTATCGTGACTAACGAACAATAAAGTTCCATAGTAATAGCGCAACTCTTCGATCAGTTGTTTTTTTCCAGCTGTATCCAAGTGTGTGGTTGGCTCATCCAAAAGCATGGCTGGATGATAGGCTGACAATAGTTGAGTCAAACGATATTTGCTGGTCTCTCCCCCGCTGAGGGTAGCTACTTCATTGGTCGGTACACCAAAACGACTCAGAAGCTCGCCATCCAGATCGAGCACTTTCTGTTCGTTGACATCCGCAATTTGCTGATAGATTTGAAAGTCTGTCTGAAGCTGGATACTCCCTTTGGTCGGGATCAATTCTTGTACCAGCAACCTCAGCAAGGTTGATTTTCCCGAGCCATTCTCGCCAATAATACCTATTTTATCATTTTCATAAACAGATAATTCTGAGATATTCAGAATTTCTTTGCCTTCAAAAATCATTTCTAAGTCTTTGATTCGTACATTCAATTCTTCCATTATGATTCCTCCTGTTGTAATGTAAGGAACTCATGGATGGAGATGTATTGTTTTACTTTTATCTTGATTTCTTGATTAGCAAGAGAATAAAAAATTTTTTTGCTATGAATTAGTTCATTTTGGTTACTGAAACACTATAATTCGAAACGACGGACACTACGCTCCCTTTGGTCGCCTAGTACTGTTCATCACTTCTCTGCGCTCCGATCTCATCAAGCTCTAAGCGGTAAACCGCTAAGTTCTTGAAGGATCTACTCTCGCTCTCACTACGTTCGGCGAATCGTAGTGATTCGAACATAGGTAACTACCCTCGCTTCGCTCAGCTAGTACTGTTCATCATCAGTTCTCAGCTCTCTTCGATCGCTGAATCACTGTGATTCACAGCAAAAAGGAATAGTCTTGGACTATTCCTCCATTCATTTACACTTTTAATAGGTACTAAAAAAGTATACACTTCACCCATGAATTTCGTTACAAGACTTTTGAATTTGTATTAAATTATTGATTCAAAAGTTCAAAACGCAATCTCATAGCTGCAGTCACCCTTCATTCCCTCTTTCTTTTGGTTGGTAATTACAGAATAGCATGATTGTTACAGGCTATCAATGGTTTTGTCTGGCTTCTGCTGCTTTCCTCAATTTTTTCTGTGCTTTTTTGGAACCACGGTCGATATCCCGAGTGAATTTTCGTTCTTGATGATCAACAAACAGTTGCTCCAAATCATAGTCTTGTGGGTAAAGCTCTAAAGCGCTCATTTCTAATGTCAGTCGTTTGACTGTACAAGTAAAGGCCTGCTTTTCAACAAAAACTTTCGCTTGTGCTTCATTAACATATTCATAAAAAATAGCATTTTTTGATAATTCACTGCTCCAAACACGGTCACCTTTTTGAAACATTACCACTGGTTCGCTGACTTTTTCTACACGTGAACGAGTTTTTCTAGGTATTTTTTTAGTCGTATATTGTTTATTCTGCAAGTAATGCTTAGCTTGCTGTAAAACTTTTTCTTCTACAGCCATTTTTTGAGCGATCCAAAAAGCATTGCTATCTCCTACTTGGTTCAAGAGTAGCTGATACTTCGGTGTAAGTGTCGCTGAATCAAAGGCCATCGCCGCTGTCTGAAAATCTTCATGCTGTAAAGCAAAGTCTTTGATCTCTCCATAATGGGTCGTCGCGACAATCGTTCCGCCTTTTTGATACATACTTTCCATTGCAGCGATCCCCAAAGCTGCTCCTTCATTGGGTTCGGTTCCACTGCCGATCTCGTCTAGCAAAATTAACGTCTTTCTACTGGTTGCGCGTAAAATCTCGCTGATATTCTTCATATGACCAGAAAAAGTACTCAATGAATTTTCCAAACTCTGTTGGTCACCGATATCAATAAAGATTTTTTTGAAGACACCAATGGAAGAGTTGCCCCCATGCTTCACACACAAACCAAAACTTGTCATTAAGCAAACCAAAGCGATTGTCTTCAAAACAACGGTCTTTCCACCAGCATTGGGACCAGTGATGATCAGACCGTGATTGTCTTGGCCTAAACTCAAATTCAAAGGGACTGGTTCCTTTAGTAACGGATGCTGTACTTGGTCAAAAATCAATCGCTCATCCTCATTGACTTCGATCATTTTTCCGCCAATACTTTGACTGTATTTTCCTCTAGCAAAAATAGCATCCAGCTCCACAATAATTTCTGTACAGTAGGAAATAGCAACAGCCTCTTCAGCGATACTACCAGTCAGAGAAGCAAGAATCTGATAGATGACCGAGATTTCTTCACTTTTTGCTAAAATCAGTTGGTCGTTCAATTTACGAATACCTTCTGGTTCAATAAAAACTGTCGTTCCACGATTTGATCGTTCAATGATCTCTCCTTTGATCTTTGATTGGAAGGTTGTTTTGATCGGTAAAGTATAACGTTCATCCTTTTTCACAAAAAGGCGATCTTGTACCCAACCGTTTGCGGTCGCTTTCTTCAATAATTTCGCACAATTTTTTTCAATATCTGCTTCTAATTTAGTGATACGTCCGCGAATTTTTCGAAGCTCTCTGGAAGCCTCTGATTTCACCAGATTTCCTGAAATACTGTTCTGAATTGCTTCGATGATTTGGCCAAAGTCGGTCAAATTTTTTGTGTAGCTATATAGAATCGGTGTTTGATAACGATTTTTCTCGAAAAACTTCGCGATCAAACGGAAAGAACGCAAAAAATCACCATATTCTGTTAGCTCACTTGCTTCCAAGACGATTCCCTTTTCGATTTTAAGAGTTAAATGTTTGATTTGACTCAAGCCCATAAAAGGTACATGCTGACCAGAAGCTAAGATGAGCATCGCTTCATTTGTTTCTGTCAGACGCTTCTGGACCGTAGCATAATCTGAAGCAGGTTCTCTGTCTTCGACCAATTCCTTCGTGTAATCACTGATGCAACGGTCAATGACCATTTTTTTGATTGTTATAAATTCTGTTGCTTGTAATAAATTAGTATTCATCTCTGTATCCTTTCTGTCCTTAAAAAGATACCCAACTGTCCTTAAATAGACTCGTTTTCAATGTACAATGAGTTTAAACTGCTCATTGCCAAAAATAAAAAAAGGCGATAGTTTCCCTATCACCTGCCAACTTACTGGATCGATTGTTAGGTATCTATAGGCATAACAAATAAACCTTCGTAAATTTGGTTTACTTGTATTCAATTGCTTGATTAGATACCTAGGACACTCACAAAAAGCCTTCTTTCTTTTGAAAACGAGTTTTTCTTCAAAATTTATTATATAAGAGAAAACAGACCGATTGCAAGCGGAAAAGCAGACAATCAAATGAAAAAGCCAGTATCCCCTTATTTGGTAGATACTAGCTTTGTTGAAACTGATTTCCTTGCATTACTCGATTCGGTTGCTAATTTTCTGTCGTGGTAGCCGCTGGATTTGTTGATGATTTTTCTATTTGAACGTTGGTAATTCTCCAAGGATCAACTGCTTCGGCATTTGCTTCTTCCCCTCCAGATTGGATAGGAATTTTGGGAACACCTAATTCAATGGCTACTTCCTCAGCATCTACTGCCGGCCAAATAACCGTAGCTGTAAAGTAACTTTCTTCTGGCGTATCATACAATTCTCCTGAATCAGGCAAGAATCGTTCTGCTAGAGGAACAATGTAATCCGTTTCCGGTTCTTCTGACAATTGCGATTCTGCTTCGCTATTAGGCAGTGGTGTAAGATAATAATCAATGGGGTAATAACGTTGGCTATCATGTAAGAGCGTCACATTATAGAGTGTTGACCCTCGGTAACCATAGGATTCATCTAGACTCCAATCTCTTGCGCCGACGGTATTGGTATGACCAAGTTTGTACACTCGAATGGCCTCTTTTGATAATTCCTCTCCATTTGGACTAACACGAATACGTCCAATCAGTAAATCATCGACTTGTTTTAAGGATTCAATGACTACTTTCCCATGTTCCACAACGGCTGCGTCAGGATATTCTGCGACTTCGCCTAAAGCCTCTGGCAAATCTGCCTCTTCTTCTACAATCACTTGTTCAACGGGTGGGGTGAAATGAATCTCTACACGTCTATTTTGTGCCCGTCCTCGGTCTGTTTCATTCGTAGCAATTGGTTCTCGGAATGATTCTCCAAACGATTGTGCACCGATTGTGCACGTTCTTCAGATAATTTTTGATTGTACTCTTCTGAGGCTTTGTTGTCTGTGTGACCAACCATTTCTAGTTTACCAGCCTCGACTCCAGCCAATTCTCGAATAGCAGATTCTAATTCACCATCTGCTGTAGCTGTTAAATCTGATTTGTCAAACTCGAACAAAACGTCACTAGAAAGCACTAAGGTCGACCGTTCAACCTCGTCAATTTGACTAATCGTAGTTTCCGCGTTCTCACGATAACTTTCTAGAGGCATCACTCGCGTAGTAATGTGATTTTCCAAATCATCTTGTAAACTCTCGAAACGATTCGAAGGAAGTTCACTTTCAGCAATTTCTTTTAAGGTTGGTACACCTAAAGGATAGCGACTGTCATCAGCTCGCCTTTCCTCCATTTCTGAAACATCTGAGACTGTTGGGTAATCAGTCTCTGCCAAATCAATAAAAGGACTACGTGTCATGTCATTTCCAGCAATTGACTCGTAATTAACAACAGCCATATGCGAAACCGTTCGATTGTTTGCATCAATTAAGCGAATATCATGCCCCGACCTAGCATCTTCCGCAACGAATCCCTCGTTATAGATGGCTCGATCCAATTGAATTTCTTCGCTGCCCGCACTGTCAAAAACAATTGGCAAAATCGCATAGTCGCCGTCTCGTAAAATCGGACCAAATTCGGCTGTGAATTCAACTAGACCATCATTGTCAAAGGACCACATCTCTTCTTGCAAAACAACAGGCTCTGTAGCTATTTTTTTCTCTTTCAAACTTTCTTCTTTTACATTTTCTGGTTCCTCTTCAACGTCTTCAGACTATTCAACCAGCGAAGTCGGATTCGCACTTTCTTCACTAACAGCTTGATCAACTGCTTCGTTTCTACAAGCTCCTAAAAGAAGTAATGCTAGACTGGCAATGAAAATCTTTTTCATCAAACCCCTCCAAGAATACATTGGTTACCTTCAATATAGCATAATAGATAAAAAATCTTCAACTATAGTACCTTAATTGACATTTTGGTCTATTCCTATTTATTGACTAAATCTAATCATCTACTCTATTCAATATCTTTCACTTCTATGCAAAAATCAGAGTCGGATTTTTGAACGAAAAAAAACGAGAAGGCATGACTCCTTCTCGTTTCACCAAGGGTGGCAATGAACTTCACTACCTATATTTTCACTTCAAAAGAAGAGAAAAGCAAATTTATTTTTCGTAACCTTGCAATGCGGCATCACCTTCATCGCTGTTACTGATACGAATCACATTTTCAACATCAGTGACAAATATCTTCCCGTCACCCACTTGTCCAGTATACAACACAGCTTTCATCGTATCGATTACTTTAGCAACTGGTACACGGCTAACAGTGACATCTACTTTTAGTTTTGGCAGTAACTTCGCTGGAACCGCCACACCTCTGTAGTACTCTGTCTGACCTTTCTGGATACCATGTCCCATCACAGAAGTAACTGTGATTCCTTCAATACCAATATTGACTAGTGCTTTTTTCAGTTTTTCAAGTTTTGCTTCATTGATGATCACTGAAATAGTTGTTAACTTGTCTTCAGAAGGCTGCGCATAGCTTGCTGGATCCCGTTTCACAGTTACTTCTGTATAAGCAGTTCCTGTTTCAGCTCCTTCATCTTCTGGCAAAGTAGTATCTGGCAGTATGCTGAAACCTGAGTAAGCAGTGACTAAGCCATGCTCTTCGATATCCAAACCTTTAAGTTCTACTTCTTCCGGTGCACGCAAACCAACTGTTTTCTTAATGGCTAAGAATAAGATAGTAGAAGTAGCACCAACCCATAGAGCAGTCACAAGAACACCGATGATCTGTACACCTAACAATGACGCTCCACCACCGTAGAATAGTCCACCTTCTAGGGCAAATAGTCCTACCATGAAAGTACCGAAAGCGCCACAGACACCATGGACAGCTACAGCACCAACTGGATCATCTACTTTTAGTTTTTGATCAATGAATTCTACAGCAAAAATCATTAAAATACCTGATAACACACCAATGATCACTGCACCGATCGGGCTAACGATATCACAACCTGCAGTAATACCAACTAATCCAGCCAAAGTTCCGTTTAGAGTTAATGAAACATCAGGTTTACCATACTTAAGCCAAGAAATAATTAATGCAGCTAAAGTTCCTGTTGCTGCAGCAAGGTTTGTGTTAACCAATACATTTGATGCTGTAAGCAATGTCTCGTCACCTGTCATAGATGTTGTTGAACCACCGTTAAAGCCAAACCAGCAGAACCAAAGGATGAATACACCCAAAGCAGCAAAAGTTAAATTATGTCCAGGAATCGCACGACTTTTGCCTTCTTTTGTGTATTTTCCAATACGTGGACCTAAAATTGCTGCTCCAACAAACGCAGCTACCCCACCAACCATGTGAACTGCAGTCGATCCGGCAAAGTCATGGAAGCCCATTTCTGCGATGAAGCCATCTCCCCAAATCCAATGACCTGATACTGGATAAATAAACATTGAAATAATAGCACTGTAGATACAATATGCTTTGAAGTCAGTTCTTTCTGCCATTGCTCCCGAAACAATTGTAGCAGCAGTTGCACAGAAAACCGTTTGGAAAAACAGAAATGCTGGTGTTGGCAAATCAAATTGCAATGAATTAGCTGCAAAAAAATGAATCCCACCAAAGAAAGCACTCTGCGTGCCGAACATAATACCAAAACCAACCAACCAGTATAAAACCGATCCGAAACAGAAATCAATCAAATTTTTCATGATAATGTTCCCAGCATTTTTTGCACGAGTAAAACCTGACTCTACTAAAGTAAATCCTGCTTGCATGAAAAATACTAAAAATGCAGCAATCAGAGTCCAAACAACATCAATTGATAAATACATACACATCACTCCTTCACTTTTTTATAATCTAACACTAATAAAAGAGGAAATCAATAGCTTATGTAACAAAACATCACATAAAACTCAAATAATTATGTAAAATCGCTTCACTTATGTTAGGAATAGTGACATACACATGTTCTGAATACAAAAAAATCAGGAGAAATGTCAAACAATCTAACATTTCTCCTGATTTTGATCAATACCTATCCAATGATTACTGTTTCCTCTGGATATTTAAATTTAGACTCACTTTTATTCGAACGCAACGCGATAGAAAAGAACACAGTCATTACACCGACCCGTCCAATAAACATCAGCGATAAAATAATGACTTTGCCTACCTCAGTTAGATCGGGTGTCAGTCCCATCGTTAGTCCAACCGTTCCCAAAGCAGAAATAACCTCAAAAACGATATACTCTAATCCTAGTTGATTGATATCTGGAATAGTTTCTGTAACCGACAAAATAGACGTACTGACAATAATCACCATCAGAAAAACAAAAAATATCGTAAAAGCTCGAGCAATCGTGTCTTCTTTGATGGTTCGACCTCTAAACTCAGCCCGACTCCGTCCTTTGAAAATACTGCGCATTTTTATGAGTAGCACACCCAATGTTGTTGTTTTGAAGCCCCCTGCTGTAGAACCAGAAGTTCCTCCGACAAACATTAAAACCATTGTCAAGACTAATCCTGCATGAGACATAGAAGAATAATCTATTGAAAAAAAGCCTGCTGTTCTAGGTGTAACTGCCATAAAGATCGTATGAACGATCCGTTGTATACCGCTTTCCGAAACTGACACCGGATTATTTTGTTCTGTAAAAAAGAATCCTATGAATCCTAATATCAATAAGAATCCGGTAACCAGTAGAGCAATTTGACTATGCAAACTCAAATGCTTCTTTTCTTTTTTAAAGTTTAAAATATCAGACCAGACAAAAAAACCTAATCCACCAGAAATAATCAATAAGCTAATGATCATCAGCACCCAAGGATCATTTTGAAATCCCATCAAGCTATCTCCAAAAAGATCAAAGCCTGCATTACAAAAGCTCGAAACGGCATGGAATAAGCTGAACCACATTCCTTTTTCAATACCAAATAATGGTACAAATCTGAAAGCAAGTAACACCGTTCCTATCAATTGAATAAAAACGGTGATTTTTAGCATATACAGAAGTAAACTTATTTCTCCAGACATTTGCTGGGAATTAAGCGCTTCTCTTAAAATCATTCTCGTGCTCAAGGTCACTTTTCTCTTCATTACAACAAAGAAAAGGACAGGGATTGACATAAAGCCAATCCCGCCTATTTCGATCAACAACAAAATAATCACTTGACCAAAGAAACTCCAATGATCACTTGTTACTAATGTAGTAAGGCCGGTCACACAAATAGCTGAAGTAGATGTGAATAGGGCATCCAAAAAATTAGTTGCTTCTCCACTTCTTGAAGCAAAAGGTGTCATCAATAAAAATGCACCTGCAAGAATCAATCCTCCAAAACCAAATGTGATCAATTGGAAGACGGACAAACGAAAAAATTGTTTCTTTCGTTTCATATCTTTCGGATCTCCTTTAATTTGTACGCATATTTTTAACTTTGATCATCCTCGTAACACCCGCACGTTCATCTTCTTCCATCTTCATTTTAATGAAATAAATTGTTTCTTCCAATTCTGGGATGGTCATATACTCCAGAGCATTGACCCGTCGTCGAGTCTTTTCGATCTCATCGGCCATTAGCTGGCAAGTCTTCTCAATTTCAGTTAATTCGAGAAGCAAAGGAAGAACATCGGTAAAGCCATCAATTGATTGGTCCAGCGGGACATTGGAATTCAAAAAGCCATATTCAAGCGGCGTATTCAACGTCTCCTCGTCATATTGGAAATGCATGACTGGAACGGCAACGCTCATAATATTTTTTGTCCCGACATCCAAATTGACTTTGGTCGATGGTAAAATAAATAATTCTTCAATGAACTGTTCATTGAGCGTGGCATTTGCTAAACGAATAGCTTTCATTGCTTGCTGCATGCGCTCTTCCATTTCATTACGTAACTGATTATTCTTGCGAATCAACAAGATAAATCGTCTCATCAATTCATCTTGCTTATCTTTTAACAGCTTATGACCTCTTTTTGCCGTTGACAATTGCTTCGACAAACGAGTCATTTCCATACGGGTAGACTGGACATCTAATTTCGCCATGTTCATCTACTCCTTTTCTGGTAAAAATTCATCGATCATTTCATCTTTGATCCGTTTAAGTTCGGTACGAGGTAGCATATCTAGCAGCTCCCAGCCCATATCCAACGTTTCTTCAATGGAACGATTCGTCGCATACCCTTGGTTCACGTATTCCTCTTCAAATTTTTCCGCAAATTGCGCATAAATCTTATCCACGTCAGATAAGGCCGCTTCGCCCAGAACAACTGCTAATTCCTTAGCTTGCTTTCCTTGTGCATAGGCTGAAAATAACTGATTCATGGTTGCAGCATGGTCATGCCGGGTTTTACCTTCACCGGTCCCTTTGTCTTTCAATCTTGACAACGAAGGTAAAACATCAATCGGCGGTTCGATCCCATTTTTATACAAATCACGGGAAAGAATAATTTGCCCCTCTGTAATATACCCAGTTAAATCGGGGATCGGATGAGTCTTGTCTTCTTCAGGCATTGTTAAAATAGGAATCTGTGTCACAGAGCCTTTCAATCCTTTGATTCTACCTGCACGTTCATACAAGGTAGCCAAATTGGTATACAAATACCCAGGGTAGCCACGGCGACCTGGAACTTCTCGTCGTGCAGCTGAGATTTCGCGCAAGGCTTCACAGTAATTGGTCATATCAGTCATGATGACTAGCACGTGCATCCCTTTTTCATAGGCCAAGTATTCGGCTGCAGTTAAGGCCATTCTAGGAGTTGCAATTCGTTCGATTGCCGGATCATTGGCTAAATTCATGAAGATCACGGAACGATCAATCGCCCCTGTTTGTCGAAAATCTTCCATGAAATACTCCGCCTCTTCAAAGGTGATACCGATTCCTGCAAAAACTACTGCGAAATCATCGTCTTTATTTAGTACAGCCGCTTGTCTGGCAATTTGAGCAGCCAGCTCTTTATGAGGAAGTCCAGAAGCTGAGAATACTGGCAACTTTTGTCCCCTAACCAAGGTGTTTAAATGATCAATAGAAGAAATTCCTGTTTGAATAAATTCATCTGGATAATCCCGTGAAACAGGATTGATTACTTCTCCATTGATATCCATATTTTTTTCAGCAAAAATTTCTGAGCCACCATCTTTCGGACGGCCTAAACCATCAAAGACGCGTCCGACCATATCTTCAGAGACACCTAGTTCTAAAGGATGTCCTAAAAAACGAACAGAAGAATCTTTCAAATTAATCCCTGCTGTCCCTTCAAAGATCTGAACAAGGGCTTTGTCTTCCTGTATTTCCAAGACTTGACCTTGGCGGATTTCTCCAGTTTGCAAGCGAACTTCAATCAACTCTTCGTACTTAACACCTTCGACATTGTCTACTGCCATTAGAGGTCCAACAACTTCACCAATTGTTTTGTATTCTTTGATCATTTTACATACCTCCTTCTTGCAGAATAGAACGTAGCGTTTCTTTTATTTCTTGCTGAATAGCAATGATCTTATCCAACTGATCCTCAGGTACATATTTCATTCGAGCAATTTTATCTCGAAGCTTCACAGTTCCCTTCATCAATTCAGTCAGATAGGCTCCTAGCTCCAAGCCTTGCAAGCCTTCACGATGTAACAGCATAATATTATTCAGCATCTGATACTGCTTCTCTCTTGAAGTAAATGTATCCGTATCATCAAAGGCATTTTGTTGCAAATAATCTTCTCTAATTTCTTTAGCGATTTCAAGCGTAAACTGATCTTTCTCAGAAAGTGAATCGATCCCTACAAGACGAACAATCTCATTCAATTCTGATTCTTTTTGTAAGATCCGCATACCTTCTCTGACTAAGGCCGACCATTCTACTTGCAGTTCCTGATCTAAATAGTTCCCTACCTCACTAGAATAAAGGGAATAGCTTTTCAACCAATCAACAGATGGAAAATGTCTTTGTTGAGCAAGTGTGGCATCCAATCCCCAGAAAACTTTGACGACACGTAAGGTATTTTGAGTCACGGGTTCTGAAATATCGCCCCCCGAAGGTGAAACCGCACTGATTGCTGTAATACTGCCTTCACGATCTTCTGTTCCTAAAATAGTGACACGTCCAGCACGTTCATAATATTCGGCCAAACGGCTACCCAAATAAGCAGGATATCCTTCATCCCCAGGCATTTCTTCTAAACGCCCAGACATTTCACGCAAGGCCTCTGCCCATCGAGAAGTGGAATCTGCCATGATCGCTACAGAATATCCCATATCTCTAAAATATTCAGCAATCGTAATTCCAGTATAAATACTCGCTTCACGCGCCGCAACCGGCATATTTGAAGTGTTTGCAATCAAAATTGTCCGTTCCATCAAAGATTCTCCAGTTAATGGATCAATCAATTCAGGGAATTCGTTCATCACATCGGTCATTTCATTTCCGCGTTCACCACAGCCTACGTAAACTACTAAATCAACATCCGCCCATTTAGCAATTTGATGCTGTACCACAGTTTTTCCAGCACCAAACGGACCTGGAACTGCTGCCGCTCCCCCTTTAGTCACTGGGAAAAAGGTATCAATCACTCGCTGTCCTGTAATCATTGGTATGTCTGGGTTATGTTTTTCTTTTACGGGTCTTGAACGACGAACTGGCCATTTTTGAAGCATTTTCAATGCTACTTCGTCTTTTTCAGTTTCAAGCAAGCAGACGACTTCATCGATCGTATACTCACCCTCTTTGATTTCTTTGATCGTTCCTGTTAAGCCCACAGGTACCATTATTTTATGGGTAATCAGCTTGGTTTCTTGAACAGTTCCGATCACGTCTCCCGCAATCACAGTATCTCCAACGGCTAGTTTCGGTTCAAACAACCATTTCTTTTGATGATCTAGCGCATCGATCTTCACGCCACGGCTTAAAAAATTACTGTCTGTCTGTTTTGCAAAGACATCTAAAGGTCTTTGAATACCATCAAACATCTGAGAGACGATACCTGGAGCTAACTCAACGGACAACGCCTCTCCTGTAGAATGTACAGGTTCTCCTGGCCCAATACCGGAAGTTTCTTCGTATACCTGAATCGAAGCGACATCTCCTCGCATCTCAATAATTTCTCCAACTACACCGACATCACCGACATAGCATATATCCTGAATACTCGCGTGAGCCATATTTTCTGCCATTACTAATGGTCCTGAAACTTTTACTATTTTGCCAACTTCCACAGTGTCAGCTCCTTCCTAAAGAATATTCTGTCCAACAGCTTTTTCCATATTTTTCTGTATTGCTTGACGTCCAATTCCTTTAGAACCTTCATAGGTAGGAATCAGCACGATCGCAGGTGAAAGCTGATCATTAAATTTTTCGATCTTTTCCATGATTTGTTGGGCACAATCTTCGGTGATATAGATCACACTATACTTTGCTTCGATCATTTCATCAAAAGCACTTGTCGTCGTAGCGACATCATTTCCATATCGAACAGTGAACCCAAATAATTTGAAAGGAAGAATGGACTCTTTGTCTCCGATAACACCAATTTTATAACTCATTGACTTCTCGCATCCTTTCTCTAATTTGTTCCTTTGTAAAGCCACTTCTTTTTCCAACAATAATCAGCCTTAAATTGGTTGCTTCCATATCCTTAGCATTTAAAAAAGCTAACAATGGCAATGGTCCAAAAGCTGTGGTTCTTGATCGTTCAAAAAAAGAAGTCAGATAGTTGTCTTTGATCAGATCCAGTTGTAGAAAATCGATCTCCTCGTTTAAAGCTGGCGCTAATAAATCGCCATATTCCGATAAAAGCAGAAACGCTTTAAATTCTTCCATTGGTTTGCCAACATATTCCAAAAAAGTATCCTTCGCTATCGAACCTGCACTTGATAAAACAGCAGACATAAAACCATAGCTTCTTTTTTGTAAAATACAACGAGCAGTGATCACAATATTGGTTAAATCAATGAAATGAATCGTTTTTTCCAAAAGTTCTGGAGAACCGATCAGTTCTGCTAAACGACGCTGTTCCTTCAAAAATCTACGATCATAAATAACGTCGATTCCTTGTAGAATCGTTGATTCTTGGAAATACGATTCTACGTCATGAATCGCTTGTAGTACTTTTTCCGGTAATTGAGAGGAATGCCCCGTTTCTATGGCTCTTTTCAACTCTTCCATTGAATAAAAACCATCTGGCAAAAACAAATAATCGTAATTTTCATTGATTCTTGCTGCTTTTGTTAAAGTTTTTAAATTATGGAAGGTATTACGCATCGTGTACATCCAAACAATTTCAGAATCAGGTGTTAGTTCAATCATTTCCTGGTAAGTGGCTAGCAATTCTTCATTTAGTATCTCTTCAAACTCAAATTGAAAATCTGAGCTTAAGTGTTTCCCGTATACTGTCGGTCGCAAAATCTCAGCCACTCGGTCAAAAGAGTCCGCTTCGATCAATTGCTGAAAAATTTCTTTGGATAGTAGCTCACTTTCTTTGATCCGAATGATAGGATTGACTGTATGATACAAATCTTTCACTTTATCCCTCCTCATTGAAAAGAGCATGCATGATCTCACTGCCATTTGTTTTCTTCATTTCAGATAGTAATTCATGATAAAAGAAATTATACTGAATACCTTTTTGCTCAATCAAAAAGCCATGTTCTTTTTCTCGGCTCTTTGTTCCTAAAACAAATTGTGTTTGGAGCTGTTCATTCACCTTGTCTAACCAAGCTGAAGTGAAGGTAGTATCAGACATTAAGTTCCCTGGAATAAACATTCCGTCTTTAAATCCTGATTTTTCCAGCGACTGTTCCGCAAATTCTCTTGCCTGCTCCTCATCCCAATTAGCCATTGTTTGATAGGCAGCCTCAAAAATACGTTCCAAGTATTTTTGCTTTTCCTTTAGTCTTGTTTGTCGTCCCTTGACAATCAGGCGATTTTTTTCTTGTTGAAATTTACGCTCTAATTGATCTTTTTGGCGAGCAAGAAGTTGTTGATGCTCATTTTCTTTGCTTCTTTTCTCAACTAAAAAATGAGTATCTATTTCCTCTAGACGATTTTTTTCTAAGATATCTCTTTCTTCTTCGGTTTGTCGATTAATCTCTAGAATGATGTTTTCAATCGCATCCATGGATACTCCTCCTATTCTTTAAATGCTTCCCAATAATAAGAAAGAAATTACAAATCCTAGGATCGCGTACATTTCAACCATGACAGAGTACATAACACCTTTAAAGAAATGTTCTGGTTTTTTTGCAAGAATTTGAATACCTGCAGCAGAAACTTTCCCCTGAGGAATCGCTGAGCTCAATCCTGTAAAAGCAACTGGAAGTGAAGCACCTAGATAAGAAACCCCCGCAACAACTGTCATATCTGAAGAAAGACTTGTAAAAATCATCGCTGCAATCGCAAAACCATACAATCCTTGGGTTGCTGGTAACAGTTGTAAGATCAATGACTGACCAAATTTTTCTGGCTGACTAGTCATCAAAGCTGCCGAAGCCTCACCTGTTTTTCCTACACCGATCGCTGATCCGATACCAGGGAAAATCGTTGCCATCCCCATCGCTAAAATTGCAAAAATAATACCTGAGTTGTTTTCTAATAAGTAGTTGATCATTCTTTATTCCTCCGTTTTCTTTTGAATATTCATATATTTTTCTTCTGCTTTGAATGGATGGAAGGATCTTCCACCACCTTGATAAAATTTGCCAAAAAATTCAACATATTGTAATCGTGCTGCATGAACATAAGCGCCTAATACAGACAAAAAGATATTCAAGCCTTGCAAAATCACGATCAGGATAATCCCAATGCTAAATCTAGCTGCAGGAGGCATCGTTCCCACCAGCATATTAAACGCCATGGCGATACTTCCACCTGAGATTCCCAATGCCATCAATCGACTATAGCTGACAAAGTCACCAATGTAACCAGTAATCCCATATAATTCATAAACACCGCTAAAAAAGCCGCCAATTTTAGATTTCGATTGAATCGTTGGAATCAATAAGATCAATACGGCACTGATCACTGCAATAATGGTACCGGCACGTTGTAGAGATTCAGAGTCAAGCAACAGAGCTCCTGCCGCTGCTATGAAAATCCCTCCTAACAGTGCCTGCCAGGCAAAACCATCACCGATTGCAGACAAATAATATTTTTTCTTGATATTCTCTTTTGCTGCCAAGAATAAACCAGTAAATATTTGAATGCCTCCGAAAATCAAAGAAATCATAAAAATCGTCATGAAGTCATTCGTAGGAGAAAGTAGTTGGAATGGCAGAGTTACACCAAACGCGCTACCGTAGATAATTCCCCAGAAAATAACTGAAAGAGAAAGTAACTGGAAGAGTTGAACAAATTTTTTCGTTCCAGTTGGCAAAGTCAAGAGTTTCAGACCGATCGTCGTTCCCAAAAGCATCAAGATACCATAGCCTAAATCAGCGACCATCATACCGAAAAACACAAGATAGAAAGGCGCCATCCAAGGCGTAGGATCAATCTCTTCATACTTTGGCAAAGCATACATTCCTGTCAGACTTTCAAAAGGCTGTATCAACTTGCTGTTTTTTAACTTCGTGGGCACATCGTTGTCGATGATTTGTTTTCGAGTTGGTCCTTCAACAGAAAAGTACAATTCCTCTTGAGAAAAATTCTCCAAAAGATTCTTTTTGATGATTTCGATCTCATCATCAGCAACCCATCCTCTAATAACAACCAAATAATCTGAACATGCGGAAGTCTCTTTGATTTTTTCTCTTGAAATTTTCGCCAATAAAATTTCTTCATTTAATTGTAGGTAAGCAACTTGTCTTTTGTAGAAGCCAATGTCTATCGAATCATTTTTTTGATTTTTCGCAATTTCTGCCAGATTTTTTTTTGCAGTAGCAAGTAATTCCCTTGGCGATTGATCATAGGGATTGACTTCAAATTCAACTCCTAAAGGTTTTAATTGTTCTAAAATATTTTCTTGTACCTTTAAATACAAGCCACTGAAAGAAACATCGGTTTTTGTTGTTTCATGAACCTCAAAATGAATATTGTTTGCAACTAAAAATTCACGGACTTCTTCCCAACGATTTTCAGAAACATTTGCTAAAAAATAGGAAACATATTCCAACTCTTCTTCCGGTCGCAAATCAATCGTCTGCCATTTTGTTGCCCAGGATTCTGCATTTAACCAATAATCGTAATCTTTTTGATTCGTTTCCCAATTGTCTTTTAAAGTGTTGATGTTTTCTAGCATTTCCCGTAATGCCTCTTCATTATATTCTTGCTCTAATTGCGAGATATCCATTTCAGCACGTTTTAACGTATGCACACGTTGTTTTGAAGAGCCATAATTACGAATAAAAACAATGGCTTCTCTGATTTGTGTTAGTAAATAGTTATAAGAGGTCTGGTTGGTTCCATCAAATTCTTCCATTTCAGGAAAATAGTTGGTCAACCAGTCTTGGTTTGCTTCATCATGCAAAATATCCTCTACTTCTATTTTTTGCATACCTTGTAATAAAGTTAAAAGGGTATCTTGAAACTTTTTTTCCGCAAGAATAGACATTTTACTTAATTTGCTAACTGCCATTGACTTGCTTCACTCCTTCAATAATTTGGGCAAGAATCTCAGCTTGTTTGTCTTGATAAATTTTTTCATTCAATTCGTCTTCTACTTTGAGTGATTCTGTCAGTTCTTGTTTTTGTCTTGACAATACTTCTTGATGTGAATGTTGTATTTCCTCTAGTAATTGATTCCGCTCTTTTTGTTGAAGACGATTGATTTCTTCCAGTTGTTCTTCTTTTTCTTGTTTATATAAGAACAGCTTTTGGAGCAACTCTTGTTTTTTACGTTGATTCTCTTCCTCGGTTTGACGTACTCGTTCTAAAGCTTCTTTCAATATTCTATTCACTCCTTTCAAAATAAAAAAGGATCCACTTCGAAAAGTAGATCCTCAATTGGGCACAATTCAAAGAATGCTCTTCTCACCCCTTGAAGAACGCGATCCTTGAAGCAAGTTTGCTCAACCATTGTTTTTATTTAATTATTTAGTTCGTTATTTAGTATAGCAAATCCGCTTTAGAAATGCCAATAAACTTTTGAAAAAACTTTCGAAAAATTTTCAAAAGTTTTGATCAAAAAATATGTACACGTTTATTTTCTCTGTCCTTTCAAAATCTTTTGACGACATCACTCAGACATCAGAAACAAGACCACAGTTGATTAGGTAGCCCTTATTTGACTAAGGACTACCTAATCTTGAAGCCTTAAACAGTATCGGTTCTACAGTGCTTTTTTATAAAGCTCAATGATATCCTGAACATTCGATTGTCTTGGATTCGCTGGAATATTTCCACTCTTCATAGCATCCTCTGCCATTTGAGGAATCAGATCTTCCGTCACTCCCACTTCAGACAAACTATTCGGAATTCCTAAATTTTCGTTTAGCTTAATCAATTCCTCTACAAGCAATCGAGGTTCGAAGCCTTGATGATCAATATTTCCACTACGAATATAATTGTAGATTTTTTCGTACTTACCATTGTCTGCAATAGCATTGTATTCGACAATCGTCGGCAACAATACAGAATTTGCTACTCCATGAGCGACATGGAAGTAGGCACTGACTGGATGACTCATCGCATGCACATTTCCTAACCTAGCCCAAGCAAAAGAAATACCCGCAAAATTAGAACCCGCCATCATGGCACAAGCTGCTTCTTTGTCTTGTCTGTTTGCAACAAAACGACGGAGATTTGGACCGATCAGCTCCATAGCCTTTTCTGCCATTGCATCCGAAAAAGGTGTGGAGAGAGTGGAAACATAGGCTTCCATTGCATGGATCAGTGCATCCACTCCACAGGCGGCAGCAATTGAAGCTGGTGTAGTCATGATCAATTCAGGATCTAAGATCGCATATTTCGGCAACATTTCATAGCTAATCACAGAAAATTTATAATTTCTCTCCTCATCTGTAATAACAGCTGAAGCAGTAACTTCACTGCCTGTTCCAGCAGTAGTTGGAATAGCGATCATTGGTGCGATTGGCCATGGAACTTTATGAAGACCTTCATAATCAATGATCAATCCACCATGTGTGATCAAGACACCCACTGCTTTTGCTACATCGATGGAACTTCCCCCTCCCAATGCAATAATACTTGATGCACCAGATTCTTTGTATAAGGCTTCCGCATCATTTACGATTTGAACAGTAGGGTTAGGCTGAACATCCAGATAGCTAGTACATTTCACTCCGCCACTCTCAATTATTTCCTGAACTTTCTTAACCAGACCAATACTTTCCAGACCTCTATCTGAGATCAAAAAAACATGGTCTAAATCATTTTCATCAAGAATCGTTGAGAGCTTTTTTAAACTTCCCATTCCAAACTCGATATTTTGAGGTATTTTGAAATTAAAATCTTGCATGACTTTTGCTTCCTTTCTATCTTGAAATATTATTTTTGTTTAAATAACTAACTGACTTGAGTTGCCTGCTACTTAAAACAACACTAGTAAATTTCTGATAAACATATCAGCTCCGACAAACAGCAAAACAACATAAATAAATCTTAGAAATTGTTGCTTGTTGATTCTGTTCAAGAATCTGACACCAAAGAAAAATCCTAAAGCTGCCATTGGAAATGCAATTAAGTACGCATTCCACATTCTCGGAGTCCAAACACCATTACTAAATTGACTGATTGAGTTCATCGTATTCAATATCAACCAGACCCAAGTCATGGTATTACGAAACTTTTCTTTGTCCTCAACAGCATTTAACGTATAGACAGTAATCAACGGCCCTCCTATGTTGAGAGCCCCATGTACGACCCCTCCTAGTATCAGACAGCCATAGCGGAGAATCTTTTTAAACAAGGTATCTGGAGCATCTACTACCACTTCTTTTTTTAGAACAAAGGGCTTGAAAATATGATTGTAGACATTGATCAAGGCAATCAATGTAACCATCGCTCCTATCGATACTCTTGCGATCTCCGGACTGATACGAAGAAAAAGATATTGTCCAAAAAATAGTCCTGGTGCACATAGTACAACAATCTTCAACAAATCTTTCCATGAAACTTTATTTACTACTCGAACACCAAAAAAACCATAAAAGTCAGTGATAAAACCGTCCCTAGTGGCACACCAACTGCCGTACCTAAAAGTCCGTTAGTAACCGGTGCAGCAAGAACGATACTTCCAAATCCTGTCGTTCCTTGAACAAAAAAGGTAAAAATAAACATGAAACCAACTAGAAAGAAATCTAATTCGAATGTCATAGTGTTCTCCATTCAGTGCCGCAATCCGCCTTTGCGGCACGAATACTATTTAGGTTTACTCAGCGGAATAACCTATGTGTGGAATCTCATACAATCAATTGACTTTTGCTGCGATTGATTGTAATCTGCTATTTTCAGCACTATTTTTCTCAACAAAATCGACAATCTTACCCAGAGTAGGACATACAGTCACTCCTGCACTTTCCAATGCGTTGACTTTCGACTTGACAGTCCCCATATTTCCACTGACAATTGCTCCTGCATGACCCATCCTTTTATTTTCTGGTGCTGACATACCCGCGATATAGGCACACACCGGTTTCTTCAAATTCAATTCTTTGATTTTTTCAGCAGCAAGCTCTTCGCTGGTTCCCCCGATTTCACCAATGAGAACGATCAGATCTGTGTCATCATCTTCTGCAAAGTATTCAATTACTTCAGCATGATTCATACCTACAATTGCATCCCCGCCAATTCCGACACAAGTAGAGAGGCCATATCCTTTGAAGGTTAGATTAGAAGCCGTCTCATGGGTCAACGTACCACTTCTAGAAATCAAACCAATATGTCCCTGACCATAGATGTAGTCTGGCATAATACCCAATTTTGACTGTCCAGACGAGATCACACCAATCGTATTTGGTCCAATCACTTGAGTTCCATATAATTTTGCTTCTTTAACTATTTCCAGCGTATCTAAGACTGGAACGAACTCGGTAATGATGACGAGTAACTCGATTCTTTCTCTAACAACAGACAAAGCAGCATCCTTCACAAATTGTTTAGGTACCAGTAGCATGGCAGCTTTTATTTCTGGATAAGAAACCAACGCATCCTTTACCGAATCGAAAACAGGAACTCCTTCCACTAATTCTCCGGTTTTCCCTGGTGAGACACCAGCTAGCAATTTTGAACCTGCCTCCAAAGTTCTTTTACAGTGGATTCTTCCTTGCTTTCCTGTGATACCAATAATCAGCATGGGAGTCTCTTCGTTAATTAGAATACTCATGCATTTGCTCCTCCTTCAGCGTTAATAATAGTTGAACGGCTTCGTCTGTCGTACCGAATTTGATTTGAGAAAATCCGTGCTCTTCATAAAGTTGCCAACCTTCTTCCTGATTGAAGCCTCTTGACGTATTCTACTTCAAGCAGCTCCAAGACGAATTCCTTTGTAATTTTGCCCTGTTGGATATCTGCTTCGTAATAAGGCTGTAGCCACTGATCCATTCGTCCATAAGAGATCGAGTGACCATTGCTTTCAACTTGAATCAGTGCTGTGGCAATGTTGAACAGTTGCAGTGCCTGCCAAAAGTTTTCTGGCGCTCCTTTAGCAATCTGATAGCAGTTCGCAGCCATCTCTTCTAATTCTTGCTTCCGTTGTTCATTTTTTTCGATAGCGGCTTTTTCTTCAGCCAATTTTGCATAACGTTCCGTATATTTCATTGCAGCTTCATGCATGATGATCATTGCTTGGTATTGATCTCTTTTATCACCATAATCGGGGTCTCTTTTACTTAGAGTTTCCAAGTGTTTTTTTGCTTCTCTAACTAAACCAGCAAATCCAACTTCCATCAATTTTGGATAGTTGATCGCTAAATGACCAGTTCCTGCATAGTGATACAGATTGGTCTGGAAAATTCTTTCCCCTACTTCCGATCCTTTTACTTGATCTTCATCCAGTCTCACATTGACCAAATCATCGATTGTTTTTCCTTTCCACCAAGCACAAAGTTCCAAAATCTCTTGTCTCTCTTCATCATTTCTGATATAAAACTGGTCGTTCGGACGTTCTTCAAATGGAGAGTGCAAGATTTCATCAATGATCCAGTTAACTGAAAACTCTGGATAAATTGGGGATGCTTTCGCCGGAGCGGCAATCTTACCAACGATCAAATCATCCTCATAAATTTCCAGTCCAACATTGAGCAAAATGTTTTAGAAGGCTCTGGCACAAACAAGTTTGCGAGGATAACCTTCATACTTTTGGTATGCTTCTGTAATTAATCTTAGCCTTTCAACATCAACATCATACGGACGGTCTAAAAAGGTTTGTCTCAGTTTGTTAACACGGGGAAATGGTGACCAGTCCGCATGATTCACCTGATAACCAATACCATAGGTTTGATCAAAAGGTTCTGTTCCACGTGCTTCTGTAAGCGTGATACTCATTTCAAAAATCCTCCTCTATTTATAAAAAAATATTTAATGTTTTTCCTTTGTCCCTACTAAACAATGAGTGCCTCGACTCTTAAAATATTCGGCAATTTTCCGAACACGTTTTTGAAAAGATTCCCTGTCAACGTGGACCCCTTCGATTCCATAAGGGATACCTAGTGCTTCGTATTTTTCAACACCCAGACGCATGAAGCTCAATAGCTGCAGCGTTCTTACTCGCCCGCTCATTTCATTCAGAATAAAGTCAGCGGTTGCCTCAATATTTACCATGTCATCGTTGACATCTGGGACCACCGGGATTCTTAGTATCAATTCTCGATTGTCCTCTACTATTTTTTTTAGATTTTCCAAGATTTTGTTGTTATGCACCCCAGTATGTTCTCGGTGGATTTCCGAATCCATGTGTTTGATATCTGAGATCCATAAATCTGTATAAGGAATCAACTTTTCTACTTCTTTCCATCTGCCATGAAAAGTTGTCTCAAAACAAGTCTGAATTCCTTCTTCCTTGCATGCCTTGAACAAATCTGCTACAAAATCACTTTGCATCAGAGCTTCTCCACCGGAAACTGTCACTCCACCACCAGAACGGTCATAATAGCCTTTGTCTTTTCGAATCACTTCCATACATTCTTCAACAGACATCATCTCTCCCCATTGCTTGATCGCATCTGATGGACATGCCTCTGCATATTCTTCAAAATTTTTAATTTTTTGGAATCTATGGCGTTCAATTTATTGTTTTCAAAGTGCAGCACTTCACTTGAAGAGCAAATACTTTCACAAAGTCCACATTTTTCGCGAGAAATACACTTGGACGTATACGCACCTAATTCTGTACGTACTGACCAGCTCTCAGGGTTGCTGCACCAGGAACATCTCAACGGACAGCCCTTTAAAAATAATTCAGTTCTCAATCCAGGACCATCATGCAAAGTATATCTTTGAATATTGAATACATTTCCTTTACGTGACACTTGTCTCTCTCCTTTCACTTTTTTTGATCTTCCTTCATGTTAAAAGTGTAACAAAGAAAACGCTTAATAAATATTAGCCAATTGTACTATTTTATATAGGGAATGTTCCTTATATTTGAAATTGACCTCTCTATGAACAAAAATACTTTGTGTCTCATCCTTAAAAAATTCAACAAAAAAAGCACATTCCTTCCCAGGAAATGTACTTTTTAAATTCCTTTAAAATACTAGCGCATCTAGTAATATTTTCTGTTATCTATCCATTTAGACAATTCATATCGACTACTAACACCGCATTTCATATAAATATTTTGCACATGCTTCTTTAGTGTATGATAGCTGATGACCATCTTTTCTGCAATTGCCCGATATGTAAGACCATTATATAAATGCTCTGTTACTCTCAATTCAGTAGGAGTTAAGGGTGCCTCTTTTCTCAAAAAGTCCAATCCGTTTTCTTCATGTTGCTTACTGATAGTTATCCAATAATACCTGTCGATAATACCATTAGAATAACGTTGATTGTACCCATGAATGTTAAAAGCATAGTCTTTTATCACACGTACTTGAACAATGTCAGAAGAAGATTCTTCGTCCTCTCCATTTAAAAGTATTGACAACCAATTACACGGGATAGAACTCTATCAACGTATATAATAAAGATTACGAAACAATTCAGAAAAAGGAGCTCTTTATGAAGATGTTCAAATCATTCAAAATTTTATTTTTACTTTTTCGAATCACATTCTCCATCAGTGCATTCACATTTGGTGGAGGTTACATCATCGCTATCCCCATGATGCGAAAATCCTTTGTTGAAAAGTTGGAATTACTGAGTGAGAAAGAATTGATGGATATGTCAGCGATCGCTCAATCCACACCAGGGGCCATTGCTGTAATTATAGCCGTGTTGGTTGGCTATCGAATAGCTGGAATTAAAGGAGCTGTCATCAGCCGTCCTTCCTCCCTTAGTGATCATCTCACTGCTCTCTGTCTTTTATCAGGCTTTTCGTGACAACTCGATCGTTTCAGCGATTCTTAAGGGAATGGAAGCTGGAGTCGCTGCCATCATTGTTGACTTGTTGATCGATATGAGTCGTGTGATCCTAAAAGAGAACAATGCTTTGATGACCTTTCTGCCAATCGCTGTCTTTACTGCTAGCTTTATTTTTAACATCAATGTTTTACTACTGATCCTTCTTAGCGCAGTTTTATGTCTGATCCAAACGTATTTAACGAAGAAAAAAAGGAGTGGTTTTCGTTGAACAAAGCAACTATGACACTTTTTTTAGTGTTCCTACAAATCGGAACTTTTAGCATTGGCGGTGGCTACGCAATCATTCCTCTAATTCATGGACAGGTAGTCCATGCGTATCAATGGTTGACCCTTCAAGAATATACCGACATCATTACGATTTCTCAAATGACACCCGGTCCATTAGTGGTAAACACCGCTTCTTTTGTTGGTATAAGAATTGGTGGTATCACTGGTTCCATCGCCGCCACCTTTGGCAATATTCTACCAGGAACTCTCAGCTCGATCTTCCTGTACAGATTTTTTACCAAGCACCAAAATATCGACTTTGTGGCAAATGTTTTAAAAGGCTTGCAAGCTAGTTCTATAGGATTGATCGCTTCAGCAGCTGCAACAATTATTTTATTGTCTTTTTTCGGAGTATCTTCTTTGGATTTTGAACAGATGGATGGCAATATCGTCGCAGTCATTCTATTTGCCGCCTCATTATTTGTTTTGAGAAAATATAAAATCAATCCAATCGTGTTGCTACTAATCACAGGGGTGATCGGATTGCTCCTCTATGCATAATAGTATTTGTGAAAGTTAGACCCTCTAAGAATCAAAAGTATTGTTTTTTAACAGATACCAGCTAGTAACCAAACTGGTAAAGGGTAACAACAAAGCAACCCCCAAACCTGAAAGTAAAATAATCATCAGTTCTGAGACAAAATCTTTGGAATTCAACATCATTTGCCAAGGAATACTCAAGTCCTGATACCAAAAAATCAGTGCAATTCCACTACTGATAAAGGCAAACAACAAGGTATTGACTGTAGAATTCAAGATACTTTTAACAACCGTCATACTTGAACGAAAGAGCTGCTGAAAAGTTAGCTCTTTTTCTTTGTGACGGAACAATTCACAAGTAGCACTTGCGATCGACATACTTCCATCGACCAAAGCCCCCGAGACTCCGATCAGCAACACTGAGACACTTAATTCTGAAAAACGGATCGGCAAATTTAAGTCCATCACAGACAATTCCTCAAATTCTTGTGTAGGAAACCCATGAATAGCCAAGGCCTGTAACAAGGGGATAAATATAATTGTCAGTAGGAATAAAAACAAGACCATACTGTAAAAAGCAATTTTGGTCTTCTCTGTCCATCCGTTCACATAAGCCAAGGTCACTAAGCTGTTTGCCAATATATACAACAAACTGACTAGATACACTGAAAACTGAAGATGCAACAAAAAAATGAACAATAAAAACAACGCTGTATTGATAAATAAGCCACTTAGCACATAAAAGGCGCTTTTTCCTAGAATCAAGCTAGTCGATAAGACAAATAGCAACAATAGTAAGGTAAGAACATTCATTTATCTGTCCTCCCTAAATAGAAAAATCCCAGTGCAACGGGGATTGAAAACAGAATTCCGAATCCACCACATAAAATACGAACCATTTCCAATGATAACAAGGTATTGATCGTTTGAAAAAAGGACCAACCATTAAAAAGATACAATAGAATCATCGGTATACTGCTACTAAGGTAGGAACACACTAAAACATTGATCATTGTCCCACTGATATCTTTGCCGACGACTCTTCCAGACTGAATCAATCGGCTCATCGATACCCGTGAATTTTGCTTCTCAATCTCCTCCAGAGTAGAGATGACTGTAACCACTGTGTCCAAAGAAGCACCAATTGCTCCGATCAACAGACTGGTTAAAAAAATGGGGCGGTAGGGTCTTGTCAGTACCCCCATATCTTCAAAACGAAGACCCCGATCATTAAATAGTTCCATTGAAAAATAACAAATCGAAAAAGCGAGCAAAATTGTTACCAAAGTAGATAAAAATTTTTTCAAGCTGTTCTTTTGAATCCCATCAATCAAAAACAAGGTGACTGCTACCGCAAATACCATATAGCCAAGTGTCACCTGTACTAGAGGGAATTGTGAGTAGGTGCGGTAAAACCAGATCATAAAATACAAGGCCAGACTATTTAAAACAACGCTGAGAAAAGTTGTCAGCCCAGTTTTCCCACCGATAAACAGGAGTGTCAGTAAGAGTAAACTAATGACAAAAAAGACAAGACCATCTCTTTTCTTCTCCAGAACCTCAGAATTTCTGTAAAAAACTTGATCCCCAGGCTGTAAATGAACATATTCAATCTCGTTCTCTTGATAAGGAGCATGCAAATCAACGATTGCTCCTCGATTATCGCCATTGACTATCTTACCTTCAATGATTTGTTGTCCCTCTTCGATGGTCACCTGTTCGATCTTTACTATTGGTTCCTGATACAATCGTCCGCTGTATTTTTGGATTACCACACTGATCAAGCTACAAATGACCAATGCGAAAATCACTAGATAACGTTTCTTAAACATTTGCTTCTCCTTCAATCAACTCTTGCTTATAAGGATAATTCAATTCCTACAGAATGACAACTACTCTTAATCTTGATTTAAAAAACAAAAAAAGAGAAATCACTGTGGATTTCTCTTTTCGAAGGATCTATTATTGACGAATCATGTAATCAAATGCACCTAGAGCCGCTGTGGCACCGGCACCCATTGAAATAATGATCTGTTTGTAGGCACTGTCAGTACAGTCACCTGCAGCAAAGACACCTTCCAAACTTGTCATTCCATGACCATCGACCGCGATTTCACCGCGTTCATTTAATTTCACTTCTGAATCACGTAACCAAGCAGTATTTGGCACTAAACCAATCTGAACGAAGACACCTTCTAAAGCAATATGATGCTCCTCATTTGTTTCACGATCGACATAAGAGATACCATTGACCTGATCCGTACCAGTGATTTCTTTTGTTGCGACGTTTTTGATCACTGTCACATTAGACAATGAGTTGACACGATCTTGCAGCACTTGGTCAGCCTTCAATTCAGGCAAGAATTCCAAGACATAAACATGTTTTGCCAAACCAGCCAAATCGATCGCTGCTTCGATCCCAGAGTTTCCTCCGCCGATAACTGCAACATCTTTGCCTGTAAACAATGGACCATCACAATGTGGACAGTTCGTTACACCTTTTGTACGAAACTCTTCTTCACCAGGAACGTTGACGTTTCTCCAAGCAGCACCTACAGATAAGATCGCTGACTTGGCTTTTAAAACAGCCCCGTTTTCTAATTCCACTTCGATCAACTCGTTTTTACGAATTGATTTCGCACGTTGGTTTTTCATGATGTCTACATTGTATTGATTCACGTGTTCTTCGACTTGTGCCATCAGACGAGGACCTTCAGTGTATGGCGTACCGATCATATTTTCGATCCCCACTGTGTCCATGACCTGGCCGCCGTAAGTTTCAACGACCATTCCGGTATTGATTCCTTTACGAGCAGCATAGATCGCTGCACTGTTACCCGCAGGACCACCACCGACAACTAAAACATCAAACACATCTTTATCCGCAAATTCATCGGCACTTGTTGGACCAGCAGCTAATTCTACCAATTGTTCGATCGTCATACGACCACTTGCAAATTCTTCTTCACCCAGAAGAACCGTTGGAACTGCCATGATTTTCTTCGTTTCTACTTCTTCTTGGAACATACCGCCTTCAACCATTGTATGGGAAATCTTAGGATTTAATACAGACATGATGTTGAGTGATTGAACAACATCCGGACAGTTATGACAAGTCAGACTTACATATGTCTCAAAATGAAGCTCTTTATCAATTGCTTTGATTCTTTTAGCAATTGCTTCATCTACTTTTGGTGCACGACCAGCTACTTGCAGCAAAGCAAGAATAAAAGAAGTGAATTCATGTCCTAAAGGTAATCCAGCAAATTCAACACGTGCTTCTTGACCAGGTTGTGCCAAAGCAAAACTTGGCGTACGAGAAAGTGTCACTTCCTCGACAGAAAGTTTAGGAGACATCTCAGTGATTTCTTCCAAAAACTCTCTTACTTTTACTGAATTTTCGTCTTCAGCCAAACTTGCTTTAAAAACAATGTCAGATTCCAGTAGTTCTAAATACTGAGCTAATTGACCTTTGATTTCTGTATCTAATGCCATGATAGCCCTCCTTAAATTTTACCTACTAGATCTAGACTTGGTTTTAATGTTTCTGCCCCTTCTTTCCATTTCGCAGGACAAACTTCACCTGGATGTGTGCGAACGTATTGAGCAGCACGGATTTTGTCGATCAAGCTGCTGGCATCACGTCCGATACCGTCTGCATTGATTTCAACTGCTTGCACGATACCATCTGGATCAATGATGAATGTTCCACGTTGTGCCAAACCTTCCTCATCCAACACTTCAAAACCTTCTGAAATGACATGAGATGGGTCGCCGATCATGATGTATTCGATTTTACCGATTGCATCTGAATGATCATGCCATGCTTTATGTGTAAAGTGAGTATCTGTTGAAACAGAGTAAACTTCAACACCCAATTCTTTCAATGTAGGATACTGCTCTTGCAAGTCTTCTAATTCAGTCGGGCAAACAAAAGTAAAGTCTGCTGGATAGAAACATACGATGCTCCATTTTTCTTTGAAATCTTCTGAAGATACTTCAATAAATTCACCTTTGTGGTAAGCATTAGCTTTAAATTCTACAATTTCTTTTCCGATTAATGACATTTTACGTCCTCCAATTAGAATAATTATTTGAGAATAATCTCTATTAATTACTATATAGAAACTCAGAAATAAGGTCAATCGTTTTGCCTGAATTCTTCCAATAAATTTTGTTTGTGAAATAAAATACTGTTATATATAATTTTATCGTTGAATTATCAACGATTCATCCAATGATTTAAAAAAATAGTGTGAGAAACATTTCAATAGTTATCATTTGAATTTGATTCTATTAATACCAACACCATTCTCAATTACCTCTCTTGATTCTCAATTGAATTTAAATAAAATAAAAAGTTGTGACAAATACGCCACAACTTTTTTTATCTATGTTGTTTTAGCACGGATACAAGAAACGTATTGAGGAACGCAGCTATCGGAAAAATTAACCAGCTATAATGCCATGAATGAGTAATGCTAGACCAAAGCAGATACATAACCACGACTGCCGGCCAGTAAGCGTTTCTCAATAACATAATAAACGGTGTGGCTTCACCATACTCAGAGCGAGTAGCTCGTGGACCGGGCTCGTCCGAATCCGAAACAAAGAATTGTCCAGCTGCCATTTTCAAAAAACCATTGCGAACGACACTAGAATAAACAATTAAGAAAACGCCCACGCCTACAGTTCCGAAAAAAACACTGACAGCAAATAATTCAGCGAAAAAATATTCCACAAAAATAATCAGTAAAGGGATCGACAGCACACATAAACCAATTCCGCTGATTAAACCCACACGGAAGCTTTTTTCATAGTCTAACACTTGTTCTTTAGCTTCTTCAAGCACTTCATTACTCAAAGGACGATCCTCTAATAATTTTTTAGCAGCAACATACTTCATAGAACCCGAAACAATAAAGCCGATTCCCCCTAATACTAAGATAAAAAATGAAAGAATAGCTAAAGGGAAAAACAGCCCACCATATTCATTGTTATCCATAAACATACTCGCTGAAACGCTTAAGCAGATCAAGAATATCCCTAATGAAAGTTCAAACGCAAATTTTCTTGTTGTTCCCCAAAAATCAAAGGCTTCTTCTAAATCAATTGCATCTGCTCTCTCTTCTTCAAAAGACGGTTCCTCTGGTTTTTCTGCTTGTACATCCAATTCGGCTAAAATTTCATCAATTGAGCCAAACTCACTAATTACGGCACCAATTGCTTCGTGTTCACTCTTTCCTTCTGCAATTAATTCATGATAATGATCTTCCATAATAGCCAGCAAATCTTCTTTTGCTCGTTGTGTTTCTGGTGTAGTTGGCACAGTTAAAAATAAACTATCTAAATATTCCTTAATAATCTTCATTCTTAGCTCCCCCTTTTAAAAATTCATCGACGACGAATTTTGTCTGTTCCCACTCTTGTCTTTTTTCTTCAAGAATTTCTTTTCCTTTTTCAGTGATTCGATAATACGTTCTTTTTTTCCCATGTGTTAGTTCACCAGGATATGATTCAATCAATTTTTGCTTACCTAATCGAGTAAAAGCTGAATACAAAGTTGTTTCTTTGATAATATACAGCTCATTCGTTTTTGCTCGAATTTTTTTTGAAATTTCATAACCATAGGAGTCACCTTCTTTTAGGATGGATAAAATGATGACATCATTATATCCACGAATACCATCACTTGTGATCATGCCATTCCTCCTAAATTACTTCATCTGTCGTAATAATTATAAGACAATTACTACGACAGGTAAAGTAAAAATGGAAACGAATAGTAAAATCAGACTTAAGTCCTAGAAGAGCCCTTATTTGTTAAGGAAGGGACGCTTCATCAGTCAAAGAACACAAAAAAACCAGCTACTTTTGATAGCTGGTTCTCATTGATTCAATCAATTAAGCTTTAACGATGTTAGAAGCTTGTGGTCCACGTTGTCCTTCTTCGATATCGAAAGATACTGCTTGACCTTCTTCTAGAGTTTTGAAGCCTTCACTTTGGATAGCTGAGAAGTGTGCAAACACATCAGTTCCATCTTCAGTTGTGATAAAGCCAAAACCTTTATCTGAGTTAAACCATTTTACTGTACCGTTATTCATAACGTACCTCCAAATTACACATCAAGTGTGTTTATTTGTAATAAAAAATGAAGTGTAAATAGAAGTGCGTATCATTATTTTTGTAAGATAAACATATTTTAATCACATATCAAAAAGTATTACTTTAATAACTTAACACTTATATAGAAGGATTGCAACTAAAATCTCTTTATTTAAAGATATTTGCTCGCTTCTCGAATACTTAATGAGGAAAGACCCGTCTTATTCTCTTCAATAAACGCTCTTACCCATTCAGGATTTGTTTTCGAATAGTCCCTTAAACTCCAACCGATCGCCTTGTTAATAAAAAATTCTGTTTGATTCAAATTATTGAGTAAGATTTGCTCCAACAATTGGACATCGGTCTCGTGTTTGCGTAATAACTGGTGATCGATTGCGATTCTTCTTAACCAAAAATCCTCGTCTACACTCCAGGATACGAGAATTTTTTTCACTTCAGGGAAATTAAAGGCGATTTCTTCCATTAGCTTATCTATTCCATCGATGGTATCCCACCAAGGTTTTGTTTGTGCTAGTTGTTTGATCTTCGGTACGTCATTAGGAGTTAGCTGTTTGCGTAAAATTGTTAGATACCCAATCGCTACATATTGAAATTCTCGATAGGGACTTGCCCAGCACTGCTGGATAAAATGCCAATCCACCGTTTTGATTTGCTTTGCTGCTTGATAAAATTCTTTTATCAAATGTTTCCTAACAGGCGCAGAAATCCCTAAAAATAAAAACTGATTTCTCATATAGGTCGACATTTTTGTGGCTTTCTCCTGATCTGCATGCGAGTGAAAAAGGTCTAACAGTTCCTGGAATGTCTTCATTGTTCTTCTCCTCTACTTGAAATTTGCTTGAGAATAGCATACTTCACTTCTTTCTACAAGATTTCTCAAGTAAAAAATAGTTGTTAGATGGATAAAAAGAAACAAATCGAGAAGCAGCTCCTTCTCGATTTGTTTCTAATAAATAGCAATCGGTCCATACGGTCCTTCGATCACTTCGATATTTGTATCAAAAATATTCGTTAAAACTTTTGGTTGCATCACTTCATCTACACTACCAAAAGCAGCGATCTGCCCATTTTTCATTGCACAGATCCGGTCAGAATATTTTGCTGCAAAATTGATGTCATGCATCACTGTCAAAATCGTTCGTCCAAATTCATCTGCGGCTTTTCTTAAATGTGTCATCATTTGAACAGAGCGCGCAACATCTAAATTATTTAGTGGCTCATCTAATAGAACGTATTCCGTTTCCTGACATAAAACCATTGCTACATAAGCCATTTGTCGTTGTCCACCAGAAAGTTCATCCAAATAGCGATTTTCTAACGTCGTTAGACCAAGAAAATCGATATATTTGGAAACAATTTCTTCATCTTGTTTGGTCAGACGTCCTTTACTGTAAGGAAAACGACCAAAACCAACCAGTTGTCGAACGGTCAAGCGAGTTACAAAATGATTTTCCTGTCGCAGAATCGTCAAGACCTTCGCTAAATCCTTTGATTTGGAAGTTGAGACATCCATCCCCGCTACTTCGATGTGCCCTTCATCCATCGACAACAGCCGACCGATCATCAATAAGGTCGTTGATTTTCCGGCACCATTTGGACCGATCAAAGAAGTAAAGCCGGCTTTGGGAATCTCAATATTCAACGAGCCAATTTGAACTTCTTCAGTAT
The DNA here is from genome assembly GCF_053760925.1 of Enterococcus olivae. Classification (NCBI taxonomy): domain Bacteria; kingdom Bacillati; phylum Bacillota; class Bacilli; order Lactobacillales; family Enterococcaceae; genus Enterococcus; species Enterococcus olivae. The sequence continues at coordinate 27,336 of NZ_JBSMVT010000017.1, read as the reverse complement.
ATGATTTTTTTATATTGTTTAGTTTTATCATAAAATCCTCTTCCTTAGTATTGCGATCAAAAAGGTCAGACCGCCAAACAATTCAATAATAACAGAAACGACTCCTTGCGCATTGAAAACATGGTACATGAAAAAGTAAGCACTCGTCATGATCAAAAAGCCAATTGCCAAAGCCATTGGAAATACATAGCGATGATCGTAAGTCGGCGCTGCCAAGTAAGTGAGTGTCGCAACTAAAAATCCGTAAAAGGTCAACGGACCGACCAATGCTGTCGAAATAGACATCAATACGGAAACCAACACCAAAATATAGATCATGCTGCTGCGATAGTTCATGCCAAAGGACGTAGAAACATCCTTCCCAAGAGAAACAATGTTCAATTTCCTTGAATACAGCATCAATGAAAGGGCAATCAGGATCACCAAAGGAATCACGATCGGAAAATACTCTGCATCTGCATTGTTGACAGAACCAAACAAACGAGCTTGTAAAATATCAAATTCTGATGGTGAAAGCAGTCTTCGCATAAAGCTTGACAGAGAACCTAACCCTGTACCGATCACGATTCCAATCAGCAACATCAGCTGCAGATTGGCATACTTACCAGAGAGCAACCAACCGTAAAGCATCAAACTCAAAAACACCATGGCCAAGACCTGGATAAAGAACGCACTGGTTCCCTTGAAGCTGATCAGTGCATTTGCTCCAAAAAAGAAAATCGTGCTTGTCTGGATCGTTGAGTAAAGTGATTCAAATCCTAGCAGTGAGGGTGTAATAATGCGATTATTGGTGATCGATTGAAAGGCGATCGTCGACAAGCTTTGGCAGATAGCTGCGATGATCATCGCAACGACTGCGATCATTCTCCTTCTAACGACCGGAAGAAAAGAAGATGAATCCACCGGTATCGGATTGTTGTAAACCAATAATCCATATGTAGAACATGCACCTAAAACCAACAAGACTAGCAGTAAAATCCAGTAACGTCTTTCGTCTTTTTTGGAACGAAAGGCCTTTGAGGCTCTAGTTACTGTTGGTACATCTTCTTTTAACATTCTATGTTTGCTACTATTCATCGGAGTCTCCTTGTTTTTCGCTGGAACAATAGAATAGCTATAAATACAAAGGCTCCTAATGTTCCAAGTATTAAAGATACGGGAACTTCAAAAGGCATGATGATCGTCCGAGAAAGGATGTCACAAGCCATAATCACACCCGAACCAGTCACACAGATCCAAGGTAGATTACTTTTAAGATCGTCTCCTCTAAAAATCGATACAATATTAGGTATGATCAATCCCAAAAACGGCAAATTCCCGATGACTGCCGCAACGATTCCTACGGCCAGTGAGATCAAAATTGTTCCCAGTAGGACGATCTTATTGTAACTCTCTCCTAGATTCGTTACAAAATCCTCACCTAATCCTGCCAAAGTTAGCCGATCCGCATAAAGAAAAATCAGGATAGTTACGCCGATGATCAACCACAAATATTCATAACGTCCAATCTGGACCGGTGCAAATGATCCTACGTACCAGTTTTGAATATTTTGTGTCATCTGGAACAGCAGTCCAACAAAAGTCGATACTGACGAAATCACCGCTCGCAACATCATTCCGATAATAGGTACGATCAGTGAAGAGCGTAAACGAACTCTTCTTAAAAATAAGAAGAAAATAATCGTTCCAAAAAAAGAAAAAACGATAGCACCAGACATTCTCAATACCAAACTAGGTGATGGAAACAACAAATAGACAACCAGGAGGCCTAATCCCGACCATTCGATCGTTCCTGTTGTCGTAGGTTCAACAAATCGGTTTTGAGTGATCAATTGCATCACAAGACCAGCCATTGACATTGCTGAGCCTGTCAGCATCAAAGCGACTGTTCGAGGCACACGAGTGATGAAGAACATTTTCATTCCGTCTTCTTGTCCACTGAGATCATACACACCAGTAAAAAGCGAAACAATCGCAAGTCCCAAAACAATGATCGTCGCAAATATAAAAGGCTTTGTCCATAATTTCTTTTTAGTAGAAAACTGGGGTTGAGAAATTTTCTCAACCCTAGCGTTTGTCGTTTTTGGCACTTTCTTCGCTCCCGTTTCCATAATTAGTATCGGTGTTCTATCTTAAACAGATATGGAAAATAGGATAAACATTCTCATACTATTTAGATAAAGAGGTTGCTAGATTTTCAAACAATTCAATGAATGTTTCAATCGATTCATTGGTATACGTATCTGCTGGAGCATAGACAACTTGCTCTTCCGTAATAGCTGTTGTATCTGCTAAAGCAGGAGATTCATCAATTACATCTTGCGCAGGAACAGAATGTTCTTCATCCCCTGAAGTTGCTGCATCTCTATCTAGAACAAAAATCCAATCTGGATTGCTTTGAGCGATCGCTTCAACAGAAATTTCGTCTCCCTCGTGATCAGAAGTCGTATTGTCTACATCCAAAGCTGGCACCCAATCAAAAACTTCATACAAAGGACCCCATACACGTCCAGAATGAGGAGCAGAGAAACCGATATTCCCACCAGACACAACTACACTCATGACAGTGTCGGTACCATTGTAGGCTTCTTTTGCTCCAGTGATCGCTTCGTCTAATTCAGCAACCAGTGCGTCGGCCTCTGCCGTTTTATCAAAAATTTTTCCTAAACTGATCGTGGTGTTTTTCAATCCTTCAATCAGGTTTTCTCCAGGAGTCTCCGCTTCTTCTGAAACATCAAAGTTTAAATCGATTACAGCTGCATCTGGTACCAATGCTTTGATTTCTTCATAGTATCCACCAAAACGTTGACCTACGATCACTAATTCAGGATTCGCAGCTGCTAAAGCTTCAAGATTAGGTTCACGGTGATTGCCAATGTCTTCGACAGAATCGTCATTATAATAAATAGAGTCTGATGGCATGACAGCTTTAGGAACAGCTGCCAATTCAATTCCCCAGTCTGCCAGTGTCTCAAAGCTTCTGCTGTCTAAAGCAACCACATTTTTTGGATTGACTGGTACTTCTAGTGTACCATGAGCATCTGTGATTTCAACTGTCTCCGCAGCTACAGAACTTTGACTTGTATCACTTTCCGCAGATTCCTGAGTTCCGCCGTCATTCGAACAAGCAGCTAATGTCAAAACCGCTAAAATACCAAATAATTTAACAAAAAGATTTTTTTTCATCTCTCCTACACTCCCTTTTTATCCTTTAAACTTGAAGTTTTAGATCCAAACGACTGTTTTACGACAAGTGTGATCCTCATTTCAAATAGTTAAACTTAAGTTGAAGGAAGATCAGTGACCGTTTAGGTTCTTATTCCTTCTGCGCGTATGCAATGTCTATTCTAAAAGTTAGTCTCACTTTCTTACAAAAACAGTAGAAAAGTAGTACAAGTTTGTTCATTTTCTAAAAACTTCTTCGTTGTGTTATCAACACAGTTGAGAACGATTCTCATTCTCGCATTTCAGTTTATTAGAAAACAAAAAAAATTTCAATCCTTTTTTTAAGAAAATAAAAAGAATTGAAATTTTTTAGTAACTATTCACGATTATTTCATTGTAATTAGCTGTAATATACTCTAAAGTCATCGTCTTAGGCTTGCAGCAATCTCTTTTCATCACTTATGAATGGCTAACAAAAGAAAGATCCATACATAACTTGATTTCTTCGTAGTTCTTTTTCACAAAGAATATTTACTGGTAGTTCAATTATTGATACGCCCTGCTCATTTTCAATTACTTCGACTTTTTTTGAATGACCCCTTCCATTGCTAAATCATTCAAAAAGTGCAAGGGCATAGATAGTTTAGGATTGAAATAGAAATCCATCGTCACCAATTGATCTAAAGTAGTCTCCATCGTCACCAGTGCAGAAAGGGTATTGATGATTTCCAGTGTTTTCTTAGAACTGGTCATCAGTTGTCCTCCCATCAATTGCTTGGTCTGCCTATCAAAGACGATTTTTATCGTCAATTCAAAGTCTTCCTTTGTGTCAAACAAGGCTTCTTTTGTGTAGCTTTTTGTAACAGAAGCTACATCAAAGCCATAATAAGGTGCTTCTTCTTCATTGATACCACAGCTGGACAAATAGGTGTCAAACAGTTCACTGACGATTGTTCGCTGAACTTTTGGGAAAGAGATTTTTTCTTCCAGCAAAATATTTGAAGCTGCAATCATCCCTGTTCGATAAGCATTGGTCACTAAAGGAATATAAATCGTCTCTGGTGAATGATTAAAATGAACGGAGACGAGATCACCGACCGCATAGATAAAAGGATCGGATGTCTCAAGAAAATCATTGGTTTCAACTGTCCCATCCATATTTACCTTCAATATATCTGAGACCAGTTCAACATTGGGTCTAGGATTGATTGCATAAACAATATCATTAATCTGCAATTTTTGGCCGTTTGCCAAAGTGATTTCCTTCTTCGACTGATTCGAATCAATTTCTCGAACATTGCTATTCAACAAAATATGCACATTGCTAGGGATTTTCTTTAATAATTTTGACGTGAGCTCTTCATCAAAATATCGAAATAGAATACTGTTCATTCGATCGATCAGAAAAACTTCTTTTTCAAATTTGCTCAAAGATTCTGCCAATTCAAAGCCAATCAGTCCCGCTCCAATGATGGCGACTTTTTTGGCATCCATCAAAGATTCTACCGCAACTTTAGATTGTGTCAGCGTTTTGAAATTGGTGATCGATTTTTCTGGCATAGAGACGAATCCTGTGTCGTATTGACTGGATCCCATTGCCAAGATCAGATAATCGTAAGAAACCTGTTCTTCCAAATCATCTTCTGTATTTTGAGTCTTGAATACGATTTTTTTCGTTTGATTATCGATTGAAAGAACCGTACTGTTTAGCAGCACATTGATTTTTTCAGACAACAACTGACTGGCAGTTACTGTTCGGGCATCTTCCAACTTCTCAATAAATCCTTCTAGGTAGAGATTCAAACTACTTCCCATGTACCCAAGTACGTTGGAACGTTCGATAATGATCACTTCAACTGCTTCATCGATCTTTTTTAGGTGTCTCGCCGCTGCAATACCTGCGTGAGAGCCACCAATAATTACAACTCGCAAATTCTCTCCACCTCCTAATTGTTTGACAATAATGCTTGCACCGCTTTTTTTAACCGATTGGCTTCAAATAGCGATGTTTGACCACTGAAGAAATAAACTTCTTGATACGAATACTGCTTCAACTCCGTATATTCTGAAGCAATCAGTAGAGAACAATCTCGTTTTTTTGCTCTTTTGACCGAAACGTAGGGCAAGACCGATAAATGCTGCTGAATAAATTGATAGATTTCCTCTGACTGTAAAGACTCTTCCAGCGCAACACCAATGATCAGTTTTTTTTGTTGTCTACGCTTATAGATATCTGCGACCAGACCGTATGCTTGGTCCAGCATTCGCCACTGAGAATCAGAATTGTCTTTTGCTAATTCTTTTTCAATAATCGTCATACAGGACGACATCTTTTCAGGGGTACTATCGGATAATAAAATCATGTCATTGACTCCCGCTTCGATCCATCCTTTCGAAAAAGCAATTTTAACATGTAATTTTAATAAAAATGAAGCAAAAGATTCCGAACCTACTTCTGACTCCACGATCGTTCGATAAATTTGTTGATTAATTTCAATGAAGTTTGAAACAAACAAGGACTGCGACAACCATTTTTCATCCACTTTGATCAAAGCTTCTGAAAGGAAAAATAAATACAAATAAATCGCTTCTTCCTCGGACCATTGAAAGGCAAAACGACTCAAGTAGCGCGCCAAAATGTTCTTCAGCTCCTGATAAAAAGGATCCATCTCAATTTCATGTATCGTTTCTGGCTGCAGACGATGCTGTCTTTTCCCTCGATAATCCAAGCGATTTTGCATGATTTCCAACCATAAAGCCAGTTTCCAATACTGTTCTTTTGAGAAATCTAAACCAAAATGCTTCTCTATGACTCGGATCAAGTTACCGATCACCGGTTGAGCCGTTCTTTTCTCTAGTATATCTAAAGGCAGACTTTGCCAAAAAAACTGAAAAAAGAAGGAACGAATTTGAATCTCTTCGCCAGTGAGCCGCTTGTTGCGAAACTGGATCTCAAATTCGGACAACAACTGATTGATCACTTTTAATCGCCTAAAAATAGATGCCTCACTGATTTGAAGATCCAGTACCATTTTGGTGATCGATACTTCCTTCTGTTCAAAAATAAAGGTCACTATTTGATAGTCCAGAGCTTGTTCCAAATAAGAATAGACGAATCTTTTGATCGAAAATGTGTTGGCCAATCGCAACGAGAGAATGTCATTGTCTACTTTGATCAATTGGGATGTTGGCTCAAAATACTCAACGGCCAATTGCAAAGATCGGATCTCTTTTTGCAAAGTCGGCAGCGAGATTTCCATCTCCTGAGCCAAGCTTTTGGTACTGACTGTTCCCTCACTTTTTAAGATCGACTGAAAGACAGTTAGTTGGATCTGCTGATGCTTGTCCATCCATTCTGCTAGCTTCATGAAATCACCTCAGTTCTATTCTTGAATCTCATTGTAGCGATAATAGCCATTTTTCATTTGAACGACATAGCCTTCTTCTTGCCACACACCGATTTTTTCAGACTGTGCAGTTGCCTGTGCTTGTAGAAATTCTTCTACATAGCTGTCGCCACCTTCATTGACATAACGAACAATTCCTAGACCGTTTTGCAATAACAGCTCCTGCAAGGAAACATCATCGATATAGACATAGGCTAACAAACGACCATATCTATCCGCAACCTCTCCCTGATCAAAAACTAACGAAATACTGTGATTCGCCAGTTGCTCCTTGGTGAATTCACTTGCCTCTTTGCCAAAAGGCTGCACAGGCGTCTCTTTTTTGACGCTTTCCGGTGTATCCACCATTAATAAGCGTACTTTGTACTCTTGGTGGTCAATATAAAAAGCGAAGGTATCGCCATCAACACTGCGTAAAGAAGACACTAATAATTTCTCAAATCTCGGTGGATCGGACAAGTCAACGTTTTCTACTGTTTGTTGCTTTTGCCTGACCTCTGTCGGTGATTCGGCTGATTCTGTAGATTCGATCCATTGCCAGCCACCAAAACCAAGAATCAACAGTGCTGTTAAAAAACTGGTGATTTTTTTACCCATTTCTGTACTTCCTTTATCTCTTAATGATCAATAACTCAAACTCAATCTGAATGCGACTGACTGTTTCTTTCTCCTTTTGAAAAATTCTCTCCGTCCATTCAGCTAATACTTCTGAAGAAAGCTCTTCTGCAAAATACTCTTCAAAAAAACTTCTAGAAATCTTTTCCTGTCTTTCATAGCGGAAGACTTTGCTTTGATAAGAGCCCTTCAACCATTGCTTATATTCATCCATCCAAGATTTTTGTTCCTCTGATATCCCAAGTGATCTTTCTATACTTGAAAACACCGTGTCCTCATCTTTGATCATCCGTAGAATACACACATACTTGTCTGCGACTCGAATAAGATCTGCTAGTAGTTTTTGATTCGTCAAGGCTGGATTCATTGCTGTAAACACGACTTCAAAAGCCCTATTAGGCATCTGCTGTAAAAAGGCCTCTTGTTCTGCTTCGATAAGCAAAAGATTTTTAAAAGGGTTTTTCTTTTTCGCCAAACGGATCATTTCTCTCGAAAAGTCTACTAAAAAGTAGGTTTTGGTCTGAGCGATCATAGACGACACGTATTTGCCTGTACCACCAGCTATATCTAAAAATGTTTTAGCCGGAAAAATCTGTCCTTCCATCAAAAACTTTTTAACGTCTTCTTGGATTGGGATTTGTGATTCTTCCTGTATCTCTGCGTACTCTTCTGCAAAGTCATTCCAGTATGCTCTCTCCGATTCTATTTCTGAATGCACTGTTTTCTCCTTTAAAAAAGTCTGGAATAAACTACTCCAGACTTCTTTTTTAATTACGTACGATCAATGGAACCAAGAAAGGATAATGTGTGAAGAAGTCTAAGATCGAACGTCTTCTTTCATTCGAATCTATAAAGAGATGCGTGATCCCACTTTCTGAACGAATATACACATTTTGTTCTTGGTTCAATTTTACCTGGTAATGATCCTTATTCAATTTCTCTAAATCATACTCATCCGATTCCATTGCAGTGACAAAAATACTATCTAAGACATGCGTTTCTAATGGTAATTCACTTTCGAGATCAACAGAAAGCGCTCGAGTGTTGTCCAATAAACTTGGGGCAACTTCAAAATCTAATTCTTTGAACCATGACAGCAATTGATTTAAATCATAGTTGATCAAAGATAGCTGACCGCGAGAAAAGATTTTTTCAGTGTGCCATAAGTGGATCAGTTCCAATACTTGCTTTTCATCAACCTCGACTGTCATATCGACGGGACGAACAACGATCAGTGGCATATAAGAAGCATCGAAGCGGGAATCAATCACGTCCATTCGAAAACTTAGTGCCAGATTTTTTTCATCATCCAATTGATAAGCAACGAGGAAGTGTTTGCTTTCCCAAGTATTGTAGGCTTCTGCCTGCTGCAATCCGATCGATTTCAATGGCTTCAACAATTCATAGGAGAAGTACTCTAAAAGATTGCTTTTGGCGATCGTTGAAATCGGGGCATTCGTAGTGATCAATCTACGATATTCACTCAATAATTCTTCAAAATCTGCTTCTAACAAAGACTTGCGCAGACGTAGATCTGCTAGCTCTGCTTCTGCCGAAGCGATCCAGTCGATGATTTCTTGATGATCTTGACTCTTCATTTCATAATAAAGATCCTGCTCTACAGTATCGATATTTTCAGATGTTTCCTAAAATTCTTCTACTGTATTTTTTTCTTCCTCATTCATCCGCAGTCTCTCCTTTCGTTGGATACAAGTACCCATTTAGAAAGTCTTGTATTTGTTCGCTCATTTGAGTTGCACCGCCAAAATAACGATCGATCAAACGATATTCCTTGGTCACGACTGCACGTTTTAAACGTGTTTCCTCGTACCTTTGCATCAGCTCATCTTTTTTTCGGTTGGTAGATTCCTTGCTCTCAACAAACGGCAACCATGTTTGTTTTTTCTCCTGTAAGAGCTTCTCGCGGCGCTCAAGTTCTTCCATCTCTTCATCCGCTTTTCCTCGATTGAAAAATCCTTTGTTGTTTTGAATCGCTGTTTTTTGATTCTCCACTTCTTTTAACTGTCGAGAAATCGTCTCTAGCTCTGTTTTTGCAGCGATAAACTTAGCGTCCAACTGATCGATCTCTTGTTCGATGTTTTCTAAAATCTCTCGATTGTCAGGATGATAATATTGCCATTCCTTATCGATGTATGGGAGTACAAAAATTTCCGGAATACTAGCATCGAAGCCAATCGTAGGTCTCTCGCGATAGTAACTACCTATTTTATAGTGATGAATGGTCGGCGAAATTTTTTCCACATGTTCCATAAAAGGAAACCTTGCCACAAAATTATCATGAAGTTTTCTCGACAGCAAATCATCAATCTCATGATTTTGATTCGATGTTTGTTTTAGCTCTTTGTGTAGTCTTCCTTTGTAAATTCGATAAATTTCAGGAATATTTTCCATCTCGATGGCATCTTCAAAATCCTGAAGGTCTTTTAACATGGAAGTGATATTCTTCGAAGCAACTTCTTTGATCTCATCAAAATCTATAGCCAAATTAGAAGTTTCTTCATGCAGTTTTTCTTGCTCTAATTCCTCTGACATAACAATCCCCCTCTAACTTTCTCTTCTATAGTTTATCATCTTTAACAAAAAAAAGTAGCTTTGACCTCTCTATTTTTATGACTTTTGAAAAATTGTTTAATTTTTTCGAAAGATATCATTAAAAGCCTTTGTAACAAGCTGATGTAACTTAGCAAGTCAAAGGCTTCAAGCATTCTTTTTTCTTTTATTTCATAACCAAGCCACCATCGACATATAGTGTTTGTCCTGTCATAAAACGACTCCAGTTAGAGGCTAAAAATAAAACTGGTCCCACGATATCTTCCGGGACAGCGATCCGCCCTAGAGGGGTAGCATCACTCAGGGTCTCTTTTAAAGCTTCTTTTGTGTGCTTGGTAGCTTCAGTTGGATAAACCAGTCCAGGGGCTACAGCATTCATTCGGATACCAAGACTACCTAAATCTTTAGCCATACTGCGGGTGTATCCTATAATTGCTGCTTTAGCAGTTGTATAATCTTGATAAGGTACCACCGGATGCGCGACTAGGTTAGAGCTGATATTGATGATACTTCCTGAACCAAATGCTGTCATCGAAGGCAAAACCTGTTGTACCAATAGATGAGCTGCCTTCAATCCGCCATTCAATTGTCTTTCATAGTCTTCCCAATCCATCTCCCAAGCTTTTTTGCGATTTTCAGCATCGAAAAGATAGGGAGCAAAGACGTTATTGACGAGAATATCCACGCGACCAAAAGCTAGCAATGTTTCCTCGACCAAATGTTTGACACCTTCTTTAGTTGTTACATCTGCTTGAATCATGATTGCTTGGCCACCTAATTTTTCACAGTCGCTTATCACCTCTTGGGCTGACTGCTCGCTTTGATGGTAATTGACAACTACAAACGCTCCTTGAGCAGCGAAACCTTTTGCTAGAGCAGCACCTATTCCGCGACTTGAGCCACTAACGATGACGACTTTTCCTTCTAGCATCCTTTTCACTCCTTGATATCCTCGATATAGTTTGTCATTTCTAGTCGTTCAGGTATCAATCCTAGCTCGAAATACGCATCAGCACCTGCTTGGATCATTTCAATATCCATGACACCCAATTCTCCATTTTGGTCTAAACTTGCTGCATTTCTCAAATCAATGATTTCACGATTGATCTCCGTTTCACGTCCATCGATCGCCAGATTTCCTGCTAGTTCAGCCGCCTGTTCCGGATCATCCAGCATCCATTGCGCACTTTTCTCATAGGCAGCGACAAAATCACGTAAGACTTCTGCATTTTCTTCAAATGTCGAACGCTTTACAACAAAGAAATCACTGGGGATATTCAATGAATCGCGGACTTCAAAAATACGTGCGTCCGTCAAGCCAGCTCTTCTGGCAGGTACCAAAGCGGTATCTGTTGCCGCTGTTGCATCGACCTCTCCCTGCAATAAGGGAGCAAAATTAGAGATTCCAACTTCCAACAGTTGGACATCCTCTTCAGACAATCCTGCCTGATACAATAAAACCAATAAATTTTGATAGGTTCCACTTGCCCGGCTGTAAATACCAATCGTTTTTTCCTTTAGATCAGCTGGCGTCTGGATATCAGGATCTGTTGTCACCACGTTAAAGACGTTCTGAGGATAAACAGTATATAAAATGACCAGATCTTCCCCTTGGGCAAGGGCACTATAGACGGCTCCAGGATCCGTGAAGGCAATGTCTGCTTGTCCCGTTAGCATATTTTTTAACGCGTCCTGTCCGCCATTTCCAGGGATGACGGTTAGATCGATCCCTTGTTCGTTAAAAAAGCCATGCTCTTCTTCTGCCAAGATACTTGTCTGTTCAACGATCAGCTGACTCCAGTTCGCGAGTGTAAATGAAGTCGTTTTTTCTTCACTGCAGGCACTCAAGAAAACCATTCCTAAAAAAAGCAATACCATTTTAATTTTTCTCATCTTTTTTCTCCTTACTGTACCATAATCTTTGTTCCAACAAATTTACTAAAGCATAAAAAATCAGTCCTATAATTGCTAAGAGAACGAGGACGACGAACATCAGGGTCGTATCCATCATGCCTTGGGAGGCAATGATCAATGCCCCCAGTCCTTTGTGAGCCCCGATAAATTCACCAACTAGCGCTCCTACAAGCGACATGACGACCGCTACTCGAAAGCCTTGGATGATCGTAGGCAATCCAGCAGGCAGCTTCAAGTACCACAAGGTTTGCCAACGACTCGCTTGCATCAGACGAAACAAAGTCAATTGCTCTGTACTGACCTGCTGAATCGCGCTGGCAGTTGCTTCAAGTAGTGGAAAGAAACAAATCAAGGTCGTTATAACAACTTTTGAAGTGATCCCATAACCAAACCACAGCATAAACAAAGGAGCTAAAGCAATTTTCGGAATCGCTTGAGAAATCACGATATACAAGGAAAACACTTGTCTTAGAAAAGCCGATTCACCAATCACGATCCCCAGTAAGCCACCTAGAACTACACCAATCAGTAATCCTAACAGAATTTCAGTCAGCGTCGTCAACAAATGTGGAAGAAAATAACCACTGATGATTCCTTGCCACAACAAAGAAAAAACAGCTGTGGGTTGCGGTAAAATCAGATCCGATACTTGACGTGCGCTCCATTCCCAGCCAATCAATAGCACCACACCAATCAAAAGAGAAAGAAACCAGGCTTTTTTACGCATCTCCCACCTCCAAAGACTGTCGAATACTCATACAGAAATCTCTATATTCCTGTGAGTCCCGACGATTAGTCGTCGACTTTTTCCAAGAAGGAGTCGCTTTTTTCGAAACAAATTGGCCTTGACTCATGACACCTATCTGATCTGCCAAAAAAGCAGCTTCATTCACATCATGAGTAACAAAAAGCATAGCGATCTTTTTTCTTTGATTCAATTTCAATAATTCGTTTTGCAGCTCCTCTCTTGTCATAAAATCCAATGCTGCAAAGGGTTCATCTAAAAAAAGCAAGGTTGGCTTTGTGATCAATGCTCTAGCGATCGCGACTCGGCTTTTTTGTCCACCTGACAGCGTAGCCGGCAAGCGATCATCAAAATCAGCTATTTGAAGCAGCTCCAATAATGAATCAGCATAGTCATGATCGGCCTGTGTCACCGATCTTTTCAGACGAATCGGCAGTAACACATTTTCTCGTACCGTTTTCCAGGGAAGCAACGTTGCCTCTTGAAAAACAAAACCGATCTCATTTGAAGGTTCTGTGACAGACTTTCCTCGATGATAAACCGTTCCCTGTGTGGCTTTCTTCAAACCAGCTGCCAGCTGCAACAAAGTTGTTTTGCCACTACCACTTCGACCTAGCCAGCAGTGAATCTCTCCTGCTGGAAGTTGCCAGTCGATCGCTTTTAGCGCAAATTGCTCTTTATCATATTGATAAAAAATTTCTTCTAACTTCAATTCCAATTTTTTGCACCTCTAATCTGTATACGTATTGAAGAATTCAGAGGACTCAATGACGGACGGATCAATATCAACCATCCTCACTAACTCTCGTAAAAGTGAATAGCCATCTTGGTGCCAGCCTGCATGGAGCTGCATCATCTTATCTAGACTGGTGATTCTTGTGATTCCCAGTTCTCCCCATTTTTCAGCGATCGCAAACAACTCCTTTGTCGGCGCAGCCAAGCCCACTGTCTGAAGGATTTCATATTTTTCTCGAATGACCTCCGTCAGTCTCTCCCAGTTCTCGATAGCAATGACCTGTACGACTCGTGATAAGGGTGTTGGTTCTAACGACATATTTTTACTGTAAGCTACCAGCCATGAATGATCCTCTGCGGAAAACAAGTCCCAGCTTTCGTCCCATATTTTGGATTCGTACCAGCTAGAACGAGCATGCGCTTCTTCTAATGATAGATTTTTAAGTGGATATCTCTCCTGATAGACCTGTAATTTTCTAGCCAATAGAACCGCCCATTCACGAGGAGACGTTTTGCCACCTTTTTCTACAAAAAAGATCTGTGGCGAGAAGCAACCTTGCTGATCATAATAAATCACCGATTTTGCCGCTTGTTTTGCCAACTGCTCATCCTTTTCTCGATCCAATACTTGATGATGAAGATAACCAAAACTCAATTTGTTGCCAAAACCGATAAAATGCGTGTTTGCTCCGATCTGTTGTTGCAGTTTCGAAAGTGTCCGATTGTTGCCATAACCTATCACTGCTTCCGCTTCTGATAGCAATGCTTGTTCGCGAGCTGTATCTCCCCCCCGTCCATGAAACGATCATCATTTGATTTGCTAGTCTAGGTTCAACTTCAGCGAGCAACTGACAAAACAGACCAATAAAAAATGGTTCACTGCTGGATACTTTACCGATCATCTTTCCTTTAACCAGTAAGCTACCGATCAAACTCCAAAGTGGCAAAGCCGGAACATTGCCTGCCCAAATATGCGCAGAAAGTCTCGGTCCGACAGCTTTTGTATAGCCTCCATGAGCACTTGCTGAAAATGAATCCAATATCTGTGGATTTTCGAAATTGACGGTCAACCAACGCCACAACTCATGTTCACGAAAGGTCTTCAAAGAATGAGATAATCCTAAGCGGATGACCTCTTTATCATAGTCAGTAATTTGGGGTAATACTCTTTCCAGTCTAGAGCGCAACGGATGACTGCGCTCTAGCAATAAATCGATCGTTTTAGAGATCGCTGACACAATCTCTGAAAGTGTTAGCTCATTCTCGATCCTCTTCATTCGTTGAGCAAGCATTTTTAGTTGCTTTTCATCAGGACTTGGCAAAGAGACTGACAATTCTTCAAAATTGATTCTTCGCATTTTAATGTCCAGATCTTTTGCAAAAGGCGGTAAATAGCCGCCATACTCAATTCGTGTCATTTTGATATTCCTCCAACCATTGTTGCGCAGACAATGAGCATCCTTTCGGTTCAGCACTGGTTTGTCGGCCTAGCAGTTCAAAACCATTATCTCTTTCGATTGCTAGGTCTCCTGTTTGTACAGCTGGAACCGAGTTGATATTTGCCAGATCAATATGTACCAACAGACCGGCTTCACCTTTAGGAACCTCTTGTCCAGTCACTGGATCAATAATCTTGAAACGGACCCAATGCGGTGCACGCTTGATACTATTTTCCTGTAGATCAACAACTGTATAATATTGTGAGGAAAGCTCCGTCATGCCGTACATATTTACGGGTTTAGTTTTTATTTTAAAAATGTCGATTACTTTCTCATAAAACTCTTTTTCAGAATACGCTCTTGAAAAATTTTTAAATCCACCTGTATCAAAAATCAAACTTTCTTCGTGAAGCTCCAGTGATTGGCCGGTTTCTTCCAAAGCTTCAAACAAATGAACGTAATTGTAACTTGCTCCTAAAATCATGACAGGTGTTCCTTGATGTGTTTTGACCCAGTGAATGAATTTTTCTAATTCTAAGCCTTTTTTTGAAACAAAATGTGCTGATTCACTGTGAGCTTCTTCTTTCAGCAATGTTAAATAATGTGCCAACGAGGAATTAGGCATCTCTAATTCATGAGGAAACAAGATTGCCATGGGCAACTTTTGTTTGCTGACAAATTGTTCAAACCCTCGTATTACCGAAAGATCGTACGTCTCTAAGTTTTGATGGTAGTGTTTCCCTTTATTTCCGGTAGTTGTTCCGCTGGTCATAAAAACATGCCGACATTCCTTTTCCGGAGCAACGCTCAAAAAAGCTGTTTTAAACGCTTCGGTAGAAACACTTGGTATCTCCTTCCAATGCTGGATCTGTCTTACACCAATTCCCTTTCGTCGACAAAATTGCTGGTAGGCCGGATTGTTTCGGTAAAGATATTCGAACAGCTGTAGCGCCAAATCATTGAAACCTTTTTCATTTTCCGATTGACTAATAAATTTTTGAATTTCTTTTTCCATTTTCTCCTCCTTGAATAAAACAACAAAAAACACCCTAGGACTCAGCCTAGGGTGCATATACGCAGATTATTCATCATCGTTCACAGTCGTTATATGTTCCCTACGCTAGTATCAACTAGATCAGGTTCTAAGGGTCTACATCTTACGGATGATATCTCAACCAGCGCTACTGGTCCCCCTACAATAATTGCTATTTAGTTTTAGTGATTGCTTACCGAAAGAATAAGTTACTTTGTTTTAATTGTCAAGAACAAGTTCAAAAGAAAGAAATGATTGAGTCCTCTTCCCAATACACTCAGCCAATTCTTCATAGCCATTCCTTAAAATAAATCTGTGCTTAAATATTTTAGACCACTATCATTTAATGTTAAAACAATATTTTTCCCTTTTTCTTTTCCTCTCAATAGTTGAATGGCCGCTGCTACATTTGCACCTGAAGAAAAACCAACAAAGGTTCCTTCCAATCTTGCCAAATCACGTGTTGTTTGAATGACTTCTTCATCAGTTACTTGTAAATAACCATCTACTAATTCTGGCTGAATGTTCGTCAAATCCATCGCATAACCACATCCTTGAACTTTGTGACGACCATTTTTAGCTAACGGCTTTTTAGCATAGACTGCTGCTGTTTCAGGTTCCACTAAATAGCAAGTAATTTCCGGATCATGTGCTTTGAATGTTTCTGCACACCCTCTAAATGTACCGCCACTTCCGACAATATCAACAAAACAATCAAACTGACCCTCTGTCTGTTCAATAATCTCAACTGCTCAAGTTGTTGGTTTCGTTTGCGTAAGGCTATAAGCTCTTTTTCCGCTGGAGTAAGATTATCGGCTTCTTTGAATGAACCTGTCTTTTTTGCCTGACGGACCCATTTGTCAAAGGACGATGGTGTTAGTTCATATTCTCTGATGATGTCGGCTCTTGGTTTCCCCGAATTTAATAAGTCGACCATTTGTTGTTTAAATTCTTGCGTGTAGGTTCTGCGTTCTCTTCTTTGCGACATGAAATGATTCCTCCAGTGTGTTTTCTTATAGTTTACACACCTTATCTTTTCTGTCTAGTTTATTGTAGCCTATCCACAGAAACCCTGTAGTAATCTTTTACCACTTTATTCCTTATTTTGTCACCTTCTGAATCAAAGTAACCATACTTGTAAAACAGCTTGAAATTAAGGAATTCTAAGAGTTTTTCTTTTGTAGCAATGTAACAGTCTCGACATGTGTTGAGAAACCCACATAGCTGTCAAAAATTAGAAGGCTGAATATTTTTATTAGACATTCCCTTTGAGGAAACAAATCCAAGATTGAACCTTGTATGTAGGAACATATCAGTCAATGTATGTATTCATTACATAATACCTTTGATCAACTGCTTAAGTGATGAAAAGCATGGGAGCGAATGGATGTTAAAAGCCAAAAATAGCATTACAAAGAAGGATATCAAAATTCTTTGGCGTATGTATGGTCGAACAATTGAGTTCCTTGGCGTGCGTGCTGAACGGCGCTTTAGTATCAACTTCACTTTGATTTTCTTGGCAATATTTAAAGGCCGCCCTTTTGTAAGTTTAGGCATTTTATGCCCAAACTTATCTTACAAAAGTTTGGCCGTAACTAGATCTATACGGATATTCACAGACTTTTACAAAACTAAATCTCAATTGCATTTCATAGAAGCTGTAAGTAGTATATAATCATTTCGTAAAAAATAACACAGAAAACATTGTTTGCGCACGTACCTTCGTCCTAATTTACTCTGCTCTAAATGGCGAAATGGAACTAAGTATTAAAGTACATTATCAACAAAATTATAAAGATGACCATTCAACGACTTCTACTATACAGACTTAACTGATTCACCACTTTAAATTTTTTTTACTTGGGATTTTAGTACTTCATATCCTAATTTATCAATAGCATTTTCAATATCCTCTATAGATACTTTTTCATCGTCAAATTCTGCTCTTACCTTGCTTGAATTAAATAGTACCTTTACGCTCTCTTTATTTACCCCTTCTAAGGATTTCACACCGTTTTCTATTTTTTGCATACAAGATGGACAAGTTAATGTTTCTAATTGAATCGTTGCTTTTTGCATATTTCATTTCTCCTTTGATATATTTATCTATTTTAAATTGATTTAGATTAAGAATTTTATTTTCATAATTTATAGCGAAGAAGTCTCATAGCATTTAGAATGACTACTAATATACTCGCTTCGTGTACTAACATACCGATTGACATGTTCATCCACTCACTAAAGAATACGCTGGCAAGCAGGACTAGTACAACTCCTACTGCAATAATTATATTTTGAAGCATGTTATTAGCTGTTGCTTTTGTTAAACCTAGTGCATGTGGCAAGCGGCTGAAATCCGAGTTCATTAAGACAACATCTGAAGTTTCAATGGCTACATCTGTTCCACTTCCCATAGCAATTCCTATTTGTGCTAGAGCTAGTGAAGGACTATCATTTACGCCGTCCCCGACAAATGCAACAATTTGACCTTTTTCTTGCAGTGTTTTAATATATGCTGATTTATCTTCCGGCAACATATGCCCGTGGGCCTCTGTAAGTCCTAGTTCATGTGCCACTAAATCAACTGTTCCTTGGTTATCACCTGAAAGAACAACTAGATTATTAACACCAAGTTTTTTTAGCTTTTGAAGATCTTCTTTTACACCTGAACGGATTTGGTCACGAATACCCATCAATGCTTTTAATTCACCATCAACGGATGTTAAAACAAGTGAATTTCCATTCTTCTCAAATCTAGTAATATCTCCACGAGCTTTTTCACTTAAAGTAACATTTTCTTGCTCCATCAATGCGACATTCCCGACAGCAACTCTATGACCTTCTATATGAGCTACAATTCCTCCGCCTTTTACAACCTCCGTTTTTTCAACTGTATATGCTTTTATATCTCCAATATATTCCACAACTGCTTTTGCTAATGGATGATCGGATTCCTTTTCAACACTTGACAGATAAGCTAACACTTCCTCTACATTATCTGCATAAATTTCTTTATCAGCTACTTTAGGATTTCCTATTGTTAATGTTCCAGTTTTGTCAAATACCATGGTATCTAGTCTGCTAAAGTCACTAATTACCTCGCTACCTTTTAGAAGAACACCATGACGTGCTCCATTACCAATACCTGCAACATTTGAAACGGGGACACCGATTACCAATGCTCCTGGGCATCCTAAAACTAATATCGTAATTGCCAATTGAATATCCCTTGAAATGAGCCATACAATAAAAGAGAGAACTAAAACAGCCGGTGTATAGTATTTAGAGAATCTATCAATAAAGCGTTCTGCCTCTGATTTTGAATCCTGTGCTTCTTCCACTAACTCAATGATTTTACCAAAAGTAGAGTCTTCACCTACACGGTCAGCAGTGATTTGCAGTGTTCCATTTTCTAAAATTGTTCCGGCATATACTCCTGAATCTTTCTTTTTGCTTACTGGAACTGCTTCACCTGTAATACTTGCTTCATTAATGTGCCCTTCTCCTGTTAACACTGTACCATCAACTGGAATTTTTGCACCCGTTTTAACAAGTAAAATATCACCGACATCAACCTCTTCTATTTCGACTTCTTCAAATTCACCATTTTTCAGTTTCTTTAGAGCAACTTCTGGCGCCATTTCAGTTAATTCTTTTATTGCAGAACGTGTTTTATTCAGTGTTCTTTGTTCTAAATAAGCTCCAAACAGAAATAAGAACGTAACAATTGCCGATTCCTCAAAGTTTTTAATTATAAACGCTCCGATAACTGCAATAGTAACTAAAACATCGATACTGACAACTTTGACCTTCAATGCTTGATACGCTTGGATAGCAATCGGTATAACGCCTAAAACGGAGGCAATGATTAGTGACAATATAGCTATAGGTTCGTTTTGAAATCCTAATTTACTAACATATGCAATTATTATTAAAATTGCACTTACTATGGTAATATGATTCTTTTTTCTTAAAATGAATTTTTGCATATACATACTCCTTCCTATTATGATTTTTATTAATTGTATCACTTGTTTCTTTTATGATTCATATGCTTTATCTAATTCTGCCAACAGGTTATATACTGCTTCATAACTTTCACAAACATCATCTGGAACTGTATAATTGTCTGTAATTTTACGTAACTTTGCAAATTCATCTACTAAATCAGGTTTTCCACTTCCTGTATCTTTTAATTTTTTTTCAAGCTTATCATATACTTCACGAACTTGGTGAAATTCTGGATGATTGCCGCCATGAACTCTTGCTACAATTGGTACATACTGTGCCAATGTTTTTAAATGTGTTTCCTTGACTTGATTAAAATCTAATTTTTTCGACATGCTTTTTCCTTCTTTCTTTTTTCTTTGGGTTGATTACATTATATAAGGGATTAAAAGATATTAAATTGACCTAAATCAAGTTTATGCATTTTTGCGTAAATATTTGCGTTTTTTGCCTAAAAATATAAAACAGTTGAAGTTTTGAAGTGACTCCAACTGTTTTATATTTCATTTTATGACTATCATTTATACTAACAACAAACCATCTAAATCCAAAATCTCAATCTTTCTAATTGCTTTTTGTTTTATATAACCTTCATTCTCAAAATCAGCCAACTTTCTACTTACCGTTTCAGGTGTAGTTCCTAAGTAAGAAGCTAAATCCTTTCTATTCATTGGCAATTCAATTTCCATTGAACCCTCACCATCATCCATACATTCTGCAAGAAACAGCGCTAATCTAGCATCCACCTTTTCTGTAGTGAATCTGGTTGTTTGTTTTTCTGATGTTTCCAATCGGTTAGAAAATTCTGATAAGAACTTCAAAGATATCGTAGGGTACTTTAATAAAAATTCTTGTAAATCATTTTTACTAATCATACACACATCGGTATTGCTCATTGCTTCTGCATACGCTTCATGGATTGATTCACGAAACAAAGCTAGTTCTCCAGTAAAATCTCCAGGATTTAAAATTCTCAATAATTGTTCTTTTCCAGACTCAGATAAACGGTAGATTCTAATTTTACCCTTACTTACAACATATAAGGCATTGGATGTATCTCCCTCCCGATAAACCACTTGACCCTTTTTATATGAAATTGACTTCATCACTTTCATAATTTCATCCATCTGCTCTTCTTCTAAATGATTAAAGATTGGAACGACACTGATACATGAAGCTTGTGAATCTGATTTATCTCTGTGATGATGAGTGTGAGAGGAAGTATTACACCCATTTTTTCTTATATCTTGTTTGGAATCCTTTTTCGACATTTAGATACTCCTTTCATAACTTCTTGTGGACTTGTTTATTTATTTCCAAGTATATAATCAAAACAAGTCGTAGAATAATCAAGTGTACGAAACTTACCGTTCTTCTTTAATAAACTTTCTATTAAATTTGCTATCTCTGCAAGTTTTTCATCTGTACTCATATTATTGAATGATGCTTGTCGGTTTGATATCTCAATAAACTTTTGATTGATTGAATCATCTATATCAACAGTTTACTAATATCATGTTTATGATAATCTGATTTAATAAAACCTTTATTTCTGATACTTCTATCTAACAAATATCTTATTGCAAATAAAAGATTTGTTTTTCCCGAATCGTTCATCCCGAATATCACATTTTTATTTGATAAGTCAATTTCAATAGAACTAAAATTACGAAAGTTTTCAATTACTAACTTTTTAAATTCCATAGTTACTCTCCAGCAAATTCTTATTATTCAGTTTAACTAACCGTTCCCGACCTAACTTCAACATCTCCTCCTCGACCTTACTCCATTCTCCGAAGAGGCAGTCTTGAAGAACTTCTGCTGCGGAATCTTTATCAGTTTCAGAATCATAGATACAAGCCCTATCTCTTTGGTAAATTTGAATTTGTTCAAAGAGTTTCTCACTTTCTAACTCCCTCAAGTTATCAACCAAGTTCTCAACAATCCCATCGTGGTGTTCTTTTGGTGTTGCTCTGGCCTGATTGGGATCGATGGCATAAAGTTCTTCGTAACGAATCAAGGTGCTGAGATAAGAAAGCTCTGGTTTGGTACCAATTACAGCTAAAGAAACTTGGTAACCTTTAGAAGCTAATAATTGAGCAGTCTGACGAGGAACTTGAGTGGTACGCAAAGTCCCTTCAATCAGCAAATGATAGCCTTGCGTGCTGAGTTCATCAACCAACTGTTCTACCATTTTTCCTGCAAATCCCTTGGTATAGTCCACGCTGTCCTTGCCATACTTTTCTTGCAGGGCTAAGTAATTGGGATGCTGAGAACGGTAGCTGTCACCATCGATGATAATGATATTACCTTGAAATTCCTTCTGCTTGATACGATGTATCGTTGTCTTATCTGCCCCGCTTTGTCCACCAAGCAAGATAGCTTTCGGTTGACCTGGAATCGTCTTTCCTCGGGTTAAGGCCCGAATGGTTCGCTGCAAGGCCTTCTGAAACTCTTCCTCACTAAATTCTTCCAATCTCATTAAGCCACCACCCGATGATGCACCATGTCTAACATTCGCTCTATACCGTCTAAATAGCCATTGTAACGCTCAATTTCATCTAAGGTGTCAACTAAATAAATTTGCGTATTGATTAATTCAGCCAAATCATCACTCATGAGAATCCAAGGGTTGGCTTCATCATCAAAAGCAATATCCTGACTATCTTGATATCGATAGAGCTGCGATAAAATGGCTGCTCCACGTTCTTTTATCACTTCTACTTTTAAAGTCAATTGATAATCTTCAACAGGTGTTAACATCTTGTCCTCCCCTACAATATCGATATAAGAGACATTAAATTTCTGACAAATACGGTCGATAAGCTCTGTTGAAACCGTACTGGTCCCATTTTCATAACGACTCAGGCTATTGCGTGAAATCCCGACCATTTTCGCAAATTCTGGTTGTGTTAAATCGTGTGTATGGCGTAGTGATTTGATATTGTCTCCAATCATAGATAAAGACCTCCTCATATTTAATTTCATTATACCATAAAAAACGGATAACGCACCAAATATGGTGCGTTATCCGTTTTTAGGTTTCTTCGATTGCTTAAACTGCTCTATTCGCTTCTCAAACTGCTCAGTATTCAGTTTATTTTTCGCTTCCTGGATTGACTTATCAAGACTTTGTTCCTCATCGGTTATAACGCTTTGAGATATTTCAACTCTCCTATCAGGCTTGAAATCTGGATCAAAAAACACATCTAGGAGTTTCTCTACTTTAGTTAGTTCAATATCTGACATCTCCTTCAACTAAGGCAATAATTCATCTTTACAAGCATAATCTCCCATAGATACCATATCAATCAACAGCTTTTTGAATTGTTGTTCATTCAAATCATATTCCTCCGTTTCCTACCCTCAAACATATTTTTATGACTCAGAATCTATTTCCTTAACCGCAGAAAGCAATTTCTTCTCGTTTTCAAGAGCACTCTTTATTAAGGATTTCGTAGCATTTTTTAAGCTTTCTTCGTAATCATCCTGGGTAAGTTTTGCAGATTTATAGTAAAGTCTTTTATACCGATATTCATCTACCTTCTTTTTGGAGGCTTCAATTAATAGATTGCTCCTCTTAGTTAATTCATCAGTAAGGTTCCACCCACCAAGTTCAAAATGGATGATCAACTTATCCTCATACTTTTCAAACCAATAATAGTAAACCCAGTTTGTACCCCATGAACTATTTGTAGTTTCTAATGCCGGAAGATATTCGTCCATTGCTTTTGTGAAAAACTGCCACTTATTCTCATCCTTAAAAATAATCTGCCCATTATCATTAAGTTCTCTAAGTGTCTCACAGATAATTTCATGCTCTATAGAGTTATTAATATTAACATTTTCAAAAATTAACCGTAGTGCTGTTCTGTGCTTGTTATAAATCTCATTACAAATTCCAATTAACTTCTCATCTTTTTCTTTCATAATGTTCTTCCCCACTATATCAATATAATTCTGTATCACTAGCGAAACCTCATCACGAAGATTTATCCCTTTTATAGAATTTTTTAAGGATTCGATTATTTCCCCATATGAGAATGCTATCCAATTATCTGGGTCACTTGCTTCTCTCCCATAAGGAGTAAGAAATACATACAAAATATTATAATCTTTATACTCTGTTTTACTTTTCTCTAAATAATCATTTAACTGATGAGACGATTCGCTCGACCAAATCTTGTTCTCGATAATAACTGCTGTCTTTTCTTCGCGAGATACAAGAACAATATCCATGTGATTTGATTCCCTATATACTTGATAAGAATAAAAATCCTGCAGTAGCAAATCAAATGCATTATGTTTATTATGGTCACACTTACTAACAACCTTAGTGACAAAAGACTTGATAAAAGAATCCCCCAAACCATGATTCTCATTTGGATCGAAAATCCATGCCAAAATATTACTATGGCGAATTTCCATATTGGTAATTCTTAATACATCAAATAGGTTAAAATCATCAGTCCATTCATCTAATTGTTTTAGACATTCAATGTCTAATAAGAAATCCTTCAATGCCTTCTCTTCATTATTTGTCATTTTATTCCTCCAAATATATCTTTTGCATTATAAAGAAATCGTGCAGCATTGCTTGGTCTTAGATTCCAATATTTAGAAAGCAAATCTTTGATTTTATCTTCTTTTATCTTTGCCTCGAACAAAGCTGCTGCAGCCTTAACAATATTTTCTTCCTATACAATAGTAACCTCTTCATCTATCATTTCCTGTCTTACTGCGCGATTATGAGCCTGAAACTCTTCCAAAAAATTAGCCATGATATCTTCTCCTATATTTTCGTTTGTTTTTTCTTTCCGTAGTTCTTTGGGAAGTAATCCTTTCCAAGCTGCCAGACATACTGGTCGATTTGCTTCAAGTTATATTTATCTAAGCCATAGAAGGCACGGAAATCTATCAGTATACCTTTGAATTTAACATAGTCTTTCAAATCGCCATCTTGAAAATCTGAGAAGTTATCACGATTTCTAAAATACCGAAGTACCTCATCGACGTAACTATCATAAATCGGATAATCTAGTGGATTGTGATGGCTACAATACTTTGAGGCAAAGGAGTAAAAATTCTTCTCTGTATCACCGATAGTTACATATTGGATATCTCTAACCAGGGTAACATCACCGGCCATAAGCCTCACATCAATATCCAGACCGCATATATGCTTGGCCACTGGATAGATTGAGAAAATGTTAGTACTATAAAAATCATTAAGCGTTGAAGCCTTTAATAAAACATCGATAACGTCTGTATTCTTCGGGCATAGCTCAAAGAACAGTTTATTAAGTGCATCCTCTTGCAGGTGGTAGTTCTCAAGGCCGTCCCACTTTGTAAGATAAATCTCAACCTGGTCGACTGATGGATTAGGAACGTCAATGTCCATTTTCTTTTTACGAGTATATGCACGGTAAGCATACTTTTCCTGCGTAGGCGCAGATGGCTCGACAATTCCATCAGAAGCTAAGAATAGGCGGAACCTTCTTAGATGAGACAAGTAACTATTAACAAGTGATTTAGCGTTACCAGTCGAGTTCTCAGAAAGAGCCTTTATTAACTTGTCTTTTGCTGAATTCTCAAAATCATTATTAGTCACTGCATTCCAGAAAATGTCTTTGCTTCTTTTCCTCCAAAGGTAGAAGGTATCCGTGTAAGCAGTATTAATTGTTAATTGTGAAATGTTTTGGCTATGTAGAAAGTTCTTATATAATGCACGCAGCTCATCATACGGTAGAGCTTTCATTTTATTAATATCCAAAGTCAAACCTCCTTTACTCAATACTGTTTAATCTTTCAAGCCACTTCAATATGCAACCACTTTTGAAGAAATCTAATAATGCACCATCGCAAAAGCGTTCTGCTCTAACAGCACCCATAATAAGCGCAAGCACACACTGTGCATTCAAACTTGAAATATCAGCATTCTTCATAGATTCTGAATCCCATTCAAGACCATTTTCTTTGAGAATATCCCCATAGCGGGTAAGCTCCATATCTTTATTGCTTTCTTCAAAGGTATAAACATCGTCAATAAAGTTGCTCACCATTTCGGAATACCGCACACAAGGCATCTGTATTGGATGTTCTGGTGTTCCATCGTTTTCTTTATCAATAACCCATTCTCCAAAACTGTCTGTCTGAATCATAGGTATGTATTTTGTCAAAATATCGAATTTACTCATCCTAATCCTCCTCAGTAACATCAATGCCAAATAGTCTCTGGAACTTATCAAAGTTATAAGGGTAAGAGTTATCGCCATCAAATCTTACCGGTTTATGGCCATTGTTATATTCGAATTCCAACTCCCACTGTGTACCATCAAGTACCATGTATCCGAAACGTTTAGTTGTATAATGTCTTCGCCACTCACCGATATGAAGTTCCTTAAGTGCCCCAATGAAAGTATCCTTTATAAAGGGCTCTTTATTATCATCCAACAATACAAGTGGTTCTACATCTTCCCATAACTTTGTATAGGCTTTAAATTCTTCGGATAGCTCTACAATATAGGTGCTATAACCACCAAAGTAACCACCAATGTTAAAGGTGATCTTGCAGATAGCATTTATGTTCGCATCAAAATCGGCTGCCTTTTCTTCAGACTTTGATAAAGTATATGTTCCGCCAGCCTCAACATAGGCTTGCTTGGCTATATCCAAATATTCACGGCTCCAATAAATGCAGGTATCTTCACTTGGATGAATAATAGTTTTCATGCCATCATACGGTTTTTCCATAGAATTTTTGAGGTGACCTATTTCTTGCTTAAGTCCTCGGATGGCGGTCATTATTTCTTCTTTTGTTTTTCCTTTGAGATACTCTTCATAGTAACTTTTCGGACTAATCATCATATTAGATCCCCTCCTTTATTCGTTAGATATTTTTATTTCATCTCCATCAGGTAAAATAAATACCTGCACAAACTTGACACCTAGCACATTAGCGATGGCTTTCAACTCATCCAAGGTTACCGTTTCTCATTGGAATTTCTTATTGAAATTCTGTGGAGTCTGGCCAATACGTCTAGCAAGTTCCGCAACGCTTATATTCATTTGCTCACATAGTTCTTTAATCATTTCTGCCGTAGTCATACAGCACCTCCAAGTTTACACTAAGAATATTATAAACCATTTCTTCACTATCTCTAATTTCTCTCTTGCTGTTGCTTTTCATGTTTTAGAAATTCTTTAGCTTCACTCAATCTCAAATCCCAGTACTTTTGTAGTAAGGATTTGATTCTCTCTTCATCAACTTCAGCTTCGTAAAGAGCTGCAACAGCCTTCTCAATTCCTATCATTCTTTCTTCAAATGCTGCTTCGTCTAGTCTTGCGTAGTTATCCTCTCTGATATGTTCCAGAATTTCTCTACCAAATCCTGAAAAAGAATCTTTAAATGAACGTACCATGTGAACTCCTCCTATAATCTGAACCCACAACACCTTGAAATGGCAACACTTATTTTGACAAATTTTATAAGGTGTATATAGAATTCTTGCACTTTGTTCCGATTGCCCTTGACAACGAGCCTCCATGGTCATGAATTTCAACGGCAGAAGCTCAACTGGGAATTACGCTGCCTCGCTTTCGCTATCATGACCATGCTCATTGTCAAGGGTTTGCTGCGCCAATCTCTGATAACGGATATGAATGGGTGTCTCGTAGCCAAGTGTACCGTGCAAACGAAGATGA
>NZ_JBSMVT010000016.1:0-67352 GCF_053760925.1 Enterococcus olivae | reverse complement strand
TCAAATCTACATTAACAGAAAGGTGTTCTTTTTTCACGCACCAAATGGGTGAAAAAAGAAACTCTTTACAAATGTTGAAGAAATACGGTTTTAGAGCGCAAACTCATAAAACTATGAATTATCTAGGCATCCTGTATTTTTTCTAATTGTTTTCAGTTATTTTGAAACTTTTACATCTTTTTGAGCTTCGATGTAATTAAAGACTTCTTGACCAGCAATACTTCCATCGCCGACAGCGGTCGTGATTTGACGCAAGTTTTTCTCACGCACATCGCCTACTGCAAAAACCCCTGGAATCGCTGTGCGCATCTCATCGTCTGTTTTGATCCAGCCTTCTTCATTTGTCAGTCCGCTTGAACGGAAAGGCTCGGTCAATGGATCCAATCCTACATAAATAAAGACACCATTTGCTGATTCTTCATGAATTTCACCAGTCTTGACATTTTTGATTCTTACACCTGTCACAGCCATATCATTGCCAACAATCTCTTCTGCTACAGAATCCCATAAAAAGGAGATTTTTTCATTGGCGAAGGCACGATCCTGAATGACTTTTTGTGCACGCAATTCGTCACGACGGTGTACGATTACTACCTCTGAAGCAAATTGAGTCAAATAAGCTGCTTCCTCTACCGCAGAATCTCCGCCGCCGATGACAAGCAATTTACGGTTACGGAAAAAGGCACCATCACAAACGGCACAGTAAGACACGCCACGTCCGGCAAATTCTTCTTCACCTTTGACACCTAATTTACGGTGTTCACAGCCTGTCGCAAGAATCACTGTTTTCGTCTGATAAACCTGATCTCCTGTAACAACTTCTTGGTATTCACCACAGTCTCTGACCTCTTGGACGATGCCGTAAAGATTTTCAGCACCAAATTTAGTGGCTCCCTCTAGCATTTTGTCTGCTAGATCTGGCCCCAAAATCATTTCAAATCCTGGATAATTATCTACCTCAGCTGTATTGTTCATTTGGCCTCCTGGGGCACCACGTTCAATCATCGCTACAGATAAATTTGAACGAGACGCATACAATGCTGCAGTCATCCCTGCAGGACCAGCACCAATAACGATTACATCATACATTTCTATTCCCTCCGACTTTTGATTACTCCTACTTTACTTTCTTCTGATTCTTCTGTCTAACGTTATGCTTGTGAGAAGAAAAATAGTGATTGACTTTTTTCGAGTATCTTGTACAATTTCCAAGACATTACAAATATTAACTATAAGAGAGGCGCAAGGTTTTGACAAGAAAAAAATTATTGAATGCTTCAGATAATGAACTGTTTTTCCTTAGCTGGCCAATTTTCGTAGAATTATTTTTACGTGTGGTCATCGGAAATATCAATGTATGGATGATTTCTCATTATTCTGAACCTGCTGTAGCTGCTGTCGGGGCAGCGAATCAATTACTGAATCTATCTGTCTTTGTTTACGGTTTTATCACAGTCGGTACACAAATCATTATTGCTCAGCTGCTTGGTGCTGGAAAACGAAAGGAAATCAATCGAGTCATCCACACGGCTTTATTTGGTTCGCTAGCGATTGGTTTATTGGTCAGTTTGACATTTATTGCTTTTTCAAGCTCTCTTTTACAATTCATGAATTTAGACGCTGAATTAATCACTATCGGAAAAAATTACTTGCAGATATTCGGTGGCAGTTTGTTTCTTTCTGCGGTCACTGCTGTGGTTATCGCAATTTTACGGACACATAGCTTCACTACACCGGCGCTCTTGGTTCCTATGACTGCAAGTATCTTAGCTGTGATCGGCAATTACATCGCCCTGTACAGTCCCTTTGGTCTTCCTAACTTTGGTGTGACTGGCCTGGCTTTTGCCAGTGTTTTTGGCAATTCAATCGGCTTGCTCATCGCCTTGTCCCTTTTGAAAAAACATATTGGTTTTTCGATCTTTTCTATAAAAATCAAAGCCTTCTCTTTCTCTATTTTAAAATCGATTTTGACTTATGGCATGCCTTCTTCGGGTGAGTCGCTTTCTTATCAAGGCGCTCAAGTGGTTGTAACGATGATTGTCGCTTCATTAGGTTCCAGTGTCTTGATCGCCAAATCCTATATCACGGCTATTTCACAATTTGTTTATCTTGTAGCAGCCGCTTTGAGTCAAGGCAATCAGATCATGGTTGGTCGAAATGTCGGGGCAGGACAATTTGATCGTGCGTCAAAACGAGGGATGCGAACAGTGGTCATCGGTGTCTCTGTCACACTGTTTATCTGTCTTCTGACCTATCTTTTCATCGAACCGATCATGGGCATTTTTACGACCAATCAGGAAGTGATCGCTATCTCCAAAAATGTCTTTTTAGTAGAGATCGCACTCGAATCTGTTCGAGCGATCAATATGATCCTCGTCGGCGCATTGAATGCCACAGGAGATGTGAAATTCCCGTTGATCTGTAGTCTCCTTGTTTTGTGGGCAATCAGTCTGCCTTTTTCTTACACGTTGGCAATCATTGCTAAACTGGGACTTTTGGGTGTCTGGCTCGCCTATGCAATCGATGAAGCGCTCCGTAGTGTTCTGATGATCAGGCGCTGGCGTTCAGGTGTTTGGCAGACAAAAACTGTCCTGCAAAAAGAA
This sequence comes from Enterococcus olivae, assembly GCF_053760925.1. Lineage (NCBI taxonomy): Bacteria > Bacillati > Bacillota > Bacilli > Lactobacillales > Enterococcaceae > Enterococcus > Enterococcus olivae. Next base: position 64,749 of record NZ_JBSMVT010000016.1, on the reverse strand, counting down.
TCAGCCGAAGACATCGAACACCTGGCTGTTTAATTTTCCAAGAGCCTTCTAAAGAGATCGATCTTTAGAAGACTTTTTTGTAAGAGTTGTCTTTTCAGTAAGGTTAGCTTATGCTGTTCTTACTACTTACTATAGGAGGAAATTCGATGTCGATCTATAATTTAGAAGTCACTAAAGTAGACGGAACGGTCTATTCTTTGGATAAGTACCAAGGAAAGGTTCTATTGATCGTCAATACAGCTAGCAATTGTGGTCTAGCTCCTCAATTTGAAGGCTTAGAATCGCTTTATCAAGCCTATCAAGGACAAGGTCTGGTTCTTCTGGGTTTTCCATCCGATCAATTCAAACAGGAGCTGACAACCGCTGGGGCAGCAGAAGAAGCCTGTCGTTTGAATTATGGAGTGACCTTCCCTATGCATGAACTGATCTCCGTAAATGGTCCGACGGCCGCGCCACTGTTTCGATATTTGACGAAAGAAGCTCCTGGAGCTCTTGGAAAAAGGATCAAATGGAATTTCACCAAATTTTTAGTCGATAGACAAGGCCAGGTCGTCAAACGTTTTGCGCCAAGTACACCACCTGAAAAAATAAATCCTGAAATTGAAAAATTGCTGTAAGAAAAAACGTCAACGAAAAAAATCGTTGACGTTTTTCTATCGTATACAAATCCCTTTCAGATCAGACTTCTGTTTTTTGTAATTGATACATATCGGAATACAAACCATTTTGCTCGATCAAACTGTCATGGTTTCCTCGCTCAACGATGCTACCTTTGTCTAAAACCAAGATCAGATCCGCATCACGGATCGTTGACAGCCGGTGAGCAATGGCAATGGTCGTTCTTCCCTGACGCATATTCGCCAATCCTTCCTGAATATATCCTTCCGTTTCCGTATCGATATTAGCGGTTGCTTCATCCAATACCAGTATTTTGGGATTCGTAACCATCGTACGGGCAAAAGAGATCAATTGGCGCTGACCACTTGAATAGCTGGCACCACGTTCGATCACCTTCGCATGATAAGCTCCCGGTAATTGTTCAATAAATTTATCCGCTTGAACAAATTTTGCTGCCGCGATCACTTCTTCCTCTGTAATCTCTTTATTCAACAAACGAATATTGTCGGCAATATTACCATAAAACATAAAGGCATCTTGTAAGACCAAGCCCATTTTTTGACGCAGCTCTTCTATTGAAAACTCTCGAATGTCTTTATCATCGATCAAGATCTGCCCTTCACCGAACTCATAAAAGCGCATCAAGACATTGATGATCGAGCTTTTCCCACTACCGGTGTGACCGACTAAAGCAACCGTCTCCCCTGGATTAGCAATAAAGGAAATGTTTTTCAAGACCTTGTGTTCTCCATCATATGAAAAGCTGACATTTCTAAATTCAATCTTTCCATTTAAGATTGTTCGATTGGCTGAAGGATTTTGTTGTGGCGTATACTCTTCATCGTCCATGATCTTTAAGATCCGGCTGCCAGCTACCGTTCCATCGGTAAAGATACTCAATGAATCCATCATCTGAGTCATTGGATTGAAAAATCCCTGAACATAAGTAGTAAAGGCATAAATCAGACCTACCTCGATCGGCGATTGCAACGCATCAAAACCAAAGACCGACAAAGAAATCGCTACAGCTACTGCATAAAGCAAATTGATGATCGGTGCCAATAAGAGTGAATTGGTACGAATCATGGCATAGCGCGTTTGTAAATACTCATCATTCGTTTCTTCAAATTCACGATTCAAACGTTTTTCTTGTCTAAACTGCTGGATGATCTGCATTCCCGAGATCGATTCATTCAGCTTCGTATTCAACTGACTCAGTCTCTCACGCATTTGACGATAAATTCGTGAACTGAATTTTTGATAGTACCAAATGACGGTTCCCAAAATTGGCAAAAAGATCAAATTGAGCAAAGCGATCTTCGCATTGATCTGAAACATCGCCACAAAAGAAGACAGAACGGCAAACAAACCAGTTAAAACAGATAAAAAGACATACCAAAACTCAAAAAGAGTCTCTGTATCATTCGTCACTCTGGAAACAATTGATCCAGCAGGTGTCTGATCAAAATAGCGCATGCCTAATGTATGTAGTTTTTCAAACAATTTCACTCGAATGTACTGATACGTTTTCAAGGCACCCATCGAGTAAAGGAACCATTGTAGAAACCAGATTATTGCCTTCATGATAGTTCCAAAAAGATACAAAATCGCGAAAAAAAGAATAATCTGCATCGTTGCAGTTTGTTTCATCAAATAGTTATCGATCAGCGTTTGCAGAATTCTTGGTAACAGAATATTGACTACTGACAGAATAAAAGAGAAGAAAATAGCGATGAAAAAAGTTTTTTTAAAAGGCTTCGCATACTGGAGTAGCCGTTTGATGATTGTTGCTTGTTCTTTCAATGGGATCGACTTTGTCCATTCAGATTGATGTTGTTCCATTAAGCATCGCTCCCTTCGATTTTTGCTTCAAGTTGCTGCTTATCCCACATGCGTTTGTACCAGCCATTCAAGGCCAGCAATTCTTCATGTGTCCCACGTTCAGTGATCCGTCCTTCATCGATTACCAAAATTTCTTTGGCATGCATCACACTGCTCAAACGGTGTGCAGAAATGATTGTCGTTTTCTCTTGTCGACAAGATTTCAAATTGTGCAAGATCGCTTCTTCTGTCTTAGCATCGACTGCAGACAAAGCATCATCCAAAATCAAAAGCTCCGGTTCAACGATCAACGCACGTGCGATCGAAATCCTTTGCTTCTGTCCACCAGACAAGGAAACACCTCGTTCACCAACCATGGTGTCGTACCCTTCCGGAAAACCTTCGATATCTTGATGGATCTCTGCTAGTTCAGCGGCTTCTTCAATCTTTTCTTGTGGGAATGTTGGATCAGCAAAACGAATATTGTCTCGGATCGTCATGGAAAAAAGAAAATGATCTTGTGGCACATAGCCGATAGATTGCAGCAACGCATCCAAAGAGTAGTCCTTGATCGAATGATGATCAAATTGGATCATTCCCTGATAATCATCGTATTCTCGCATCAATAATTTTAACAGCGTCGTTTTACCCGCTCCTGTTTTCCCAACGATCCCTAGCACATCGCCTTCTTGGATCGAAAAATCAATATTTTCCAAAGCTTTTCCTTCACCGTCTGGATAACTAAATTCTTCGATTGCTACAGATAATTCGCCTTTCGCAGGTGTAGTGATCGCATTAGAACGTTCAATAATATGCGTTTTTTCACGCAACAATTCATTGACGCGGTCATAGCTGGCATTTCCTCTCTCCAATACATTGAACAAACGGCCGATCGCAAACATCGGCCAAACTAGCATGCCAATATAACTGATAAAAGAAACCAGTTGCCCAATCGTAATCACGTTACTCATAATAAAATTCCCACCAACGATGATCGTCAGTACATAGGACAAGCCAATAATAATCGTAATAAACGGGTCAAACAGTGCATCTAAAAAGTTGACGCGGCGGTTTTTAAGGATCGACTGGTCGATTTTTTCAGAGAAATCTGCCAAATCTTCCTTTTCTTGACCAAATGTCTTGATAACTTTCATGCCCGTAATACTTTCCTGAGCTTTGTCATTAATCGTTGAAAAAGCTGCCTGAGAATCCCGAAAAGCATCATGAAGTTTGGACCCTAAAATACGAGAAGTCAATGCCAGCAAAGGCAGTGGGATCAAAGCAACCAGCGTTAACCGCCAGTCAATGAAGATAATCATCGCTAAGACCGTCATTCCACCTGTAATAAACGAGTCCGCAAAGGTTAAGATACCTGCTCCGGCAACATTTTGGATGGCATTCAGGTCGTTGGTCGCATGTGCCATCAGATCGCCGGTTCGATATTTCTGGTAAAAAATATGATCCATTTTCGTAAAATGATCAAAAAGTTGCCTTCTCAAGCTCTTTTCTAATCGTGCAGCACCGCCCCAGATATGCGTGCGCCAAATAAAACGAAACAAATACTGTGCTACTGCCGCACCTAGCAGGCTACTGACCCAAAAAAGAATGGTTTGAAAATCAATGTTTTCTTCGGCAATCTCATCAATAATGATACCAATCACTTTGGGAGGAACCAACTGGACAATCGCAACAGCAATCAATGCCGTTACACCGATAATATAATTTTTCTTCTCTTGTTTAAAAAACCAGCCTAATTTTTTGAAAATAGACATAGGAACCTCCTGTAAATATAAATTTTTATGACCAATAAAAAAAGGCTGAAAATCAGCCCATAGACCAAATATTAATTTTGGTTTTTCATTTGTTGCAGCATTTGACGAATCTTTTTCTCAGATGGTTTTTGTCCCATTGACATCATCATTGTACGCAACATTTCCTCATTGATTGGAGGATTTTTTTGTAGATAATCTTGCATATATTTACGGGCTAAGAAAAAGCCGCCGATTCCGCCTAAAAGAAAAGCAATCACTGCAATCAAAATAACGATTCCTGTACTCATGGTTCATTTCTCCTTTCCCTCGTATACTCTCAATGAATCATTTTACTAGAAAAACAAAAAAAAGAAAAGAAAGTTTTCTGATTTCTCATAAAAATTCTTTTCAATTTGTTAAATTTTCTAGCTGCCTTTTAAAGGTAGTCCTTTACTACACCCATGAAGTCTAATTTTACCTACTGCGAGGACTACCTTGGTATCTCGGTAACCAATAAAATTAGGATCTAAGTCTCATCCGTATTGTCTTATGACCATCCGACAATGCCAGTCTCTCTGTTGGCTAAAAGACTATCGATTGTCTTCTGATAGCTGCTGATATGGATATTGATTTTTTACCGTCGTTTCATTTAAGTTATCCCTATCAAAAAAACGAGTAGAATTTTGATCTACTCGTTTTTTTGGTTATTGTGCAATGATTTTTTCCAGCAGTTCCGGATCAAATTTCTCTGCTCTCAGCATAGCAATCTCAAAAGCATACGGAGGTTTTTTATTTTTCTTGTCTTCGCCCACCATCACATAAGGAGTTTCTAAGATTTTTGGTAGTTCTGTTAATTTTTCATGATGAACAACCTTATTTAGCGCATCAAAGCCAATCGTGCCGAAACCGATATTTGCATGTCGATCTTTGTGAGAGCCTTGAGCATTTTTGGAATCATTGACGTGAACGACTTTCAAGCGATCCAAGCCGATGATTTTATCGAACTCTTCCAACACGCCGTCAAAATCTTCTTTAACATTGTAGCCGGCGTCATTGATATGACAAGTATCCAAGGTCACAGATAATTTCTCATTCAATGTTACTCCCTCAATGATTGTTGCAAGCTCTTCAAAACTACGACCTAATTCAGTCCCTTTACCGGCCATTGTTTCCAAAGCGATCTGAGGAATTTGTTTTTTGTCCAACACCTCATCCAAACCTTTGATGATCTGTGCCAAGCCTGCATCAACCCCTGCTCCAACATGAGCACCTGGATGCATCGTGATCTGTGTCGCCCCTAATGCTTGCGCACGGCGAATCTCCTCACGCAAAAATTCGATGGCAAAACCAAAATTTTCTGGTTTGATCGTGTTTCCCAAATTAATGATATAGGGCGCATGTACTACCATGTTAGATAAACCGTGCTCCGCCATGTACGCTTGACCGGCTTCGATGTTCATTTCTTCTAAAGGTTTTCTGCGTGTGTTTTGTGGTGCTCCTGTATAAATCATAAAAGTGGAGGCTTTATAACCAGCAGCCTCTTCTGCTGAACCCAGCAGCATTTTCTTTCCACTCATGGAAACGTGTGATCCTATCAACATTCGTTGTCCTCCTTCAAATTATCCTCTTTAGTATTACGAAATTCCTGAGATTATGCAAGAATACCGCCTAAAAAGTTACCCCCAAAAGCAATAGTAGTATCGTCATCAGTGGCAAGCTCAATAAAAAGCTGATAGAAGAAGCAAATCCTACCGTTTCTTCCTCTACACCTGCCAGTACAGAGTTAATGACTCCAAATAAAGGGACCGGCGTTACAGCCAATAGACAAAGCACTGTTTTTTGTACATCTGGGATCGGTAGAAAATAGAAAAATACGATCAAAACCAATCCTACTCCATAACGTAGAAACAACAGTTTGACAACGTCTTTTGCCGCATGTTTCGGCAATTTCAGATCCAGATACAAACCAATCATGAACATGGACAGAAAAACATTGGCAGAGGCGACCGGCTGCAGCATGGTCAAAAAAGAGGTTGGCAGATCGATCGAAAAGATCCGTAGTAGCAACATCACTAAATAACAGGTAAAAGGAATCGATTTTAAAAGTCTTCGCAAAATTTGTCTCGGTTCAAACGCTACTGTATGGTTCACGAAACCGTCTACCATCAATCCTGTTCCTCCGGCAAGCATGATACTATTACCGAGATCAAACATTGAAATCAACGGTACACCTAAAGGAAGGAATCCTTGCACAAAAGGTAAAGTAAAATTTCCGATATTGAATCCTGAAGCACAGTACATGAAAAACTGGGTCTGGATCTTTTCCTGCTTTTTAGATACCAGCCAAGCAATCATGATTTGAAAAATCGACCAAAACAAGCCAATCAAAATAAAAACAACCAGTTCTCCTTGAATGGCTATGTGTGCCAAATTCACAATCACTACCGCCGGCAATGTGACGTTCACGATCACGATCGACAGTCTGGTACCGTCAAGCTTCGTCAATAATCCGACTTGTTTCAACAAAAAGCCTAGTAAGATGATCAAAAATAAACCAACTGCTTGAATAATAATAGCTCCCATACATTCTCCCCCTTACAAAAAAGAGACTGTTCAAAAACAATCTCTTTTTTACTAAATTAAAATGTTAATAGAAAATATTTTTTCTTGCCGCGACGAATGACTGTAAATTGATCATCGATCTTGTCTGCCACACTGATCTCATAAGTCAGGTCTTGGACACGTTCACCATTGATATAAATAGCTCCATTTTGAACATCTTCACGCGCTTGTCGCTTAGATGGTTCAATACCGGCCGCGATCAGTAATTCAACCAGATTCAATTGGTCCTCTGGCGCTACTTTGTACGCGGGAACCCCTTTAAATCCTTGTTTAATTTCTTCACCAGTCAAGCCTTTGATTTCTCCACTAAATAAAGCTTGTGAAATACGAACAGCCTGTTCATAGGCTTCTTCGCCATGGACTAGAGACGTAATCTCTTTTGCTAGCGCTTTTTGTGCCACTCGGGTTTCAGGCGCTTGATTGAAGGCTTCTTCAATTTCAGCAATTTCCTCTAGTGACAAGAAAGTAAAATATTTCAAGAATTTGATGACATCACGGTCATCTGTATTGATCCAAAATTGGTAAAATTCATAAGGCGTTGTTTTCTCTGGATCCAACCAAACAGCATTGCCTTCTGTTTTTCCAAATTTAGTTCCGTCAGCTTTTGTGATCAATGGCATTGTTAGACCAAAGCCCTGTACTTCTTTTTCACGACGTAACAATTCGATCCCAGAAGTGATATTGCCCCACTGATCGCTTCCACCTAATTGCAGTAGGCAACCATGTGTTTCATATAATTTTAGAAAGTCATAGGCCTGCAACAACTGGTAAGCAAACTCTGTGTAAGAGATGCCCGATTCGATGCGGCGTTTAACGCTTTCTTTGCTCATCATGTAATTGATGGTAAAATTTTTCCCTACATCACGCAAGAAATCGATCAGCGAGATTGATCCCAACCAATCGTAGTTGTTGGCAATGATCGCTGGATTTTTTTCGTCTTCAAAATCGATAAAACGAGACAACTGATCTTTAATGCTTTGTGACCAGTTTTGAACAGTGTCCAGTGTATTCAGTTGGCGCTCCTGATCTTTAAATGATGGGTCACCAATCATCCCTGTTCCTCCACCGACTAAAGCGATCGGTACATGACCATTTTGTTGAAAGCGACGCAACACCAATACTGGTAGTAAATGTCCGATGTGCAAACTGTCTGCGGTCGGATCAAAACCTACATATAATTTCACAGACTCTTCATTTAATTGTTTTTCCAAAGCAGATTCATCTGTCGTCTGATGGACTAAGCCACGTTCTTTTAGTTCTTGAAAAAAGTCTGAACTCATGTGATTGTTCCTCCTTGTATAGATACTCAATGTTTATATTAACTGAAAATGGATTTAAAGAAAAGGTTTATGTAAAAATAAATCATTCTTTCATTTATTTTAACGTGGTCGCTTACAATTGACTTTGAATAGCAAAGCTTTGCTGCGAGAAAATCTTGCTTCAGGTCAGCCGTAATACCGTGTCAGGTCTCGGGGACAAGTGGGTCTCCCGGTCAACAAGTAGACCCTGTTTTACTGGGTAGACATTCTATAAAAAATCGACTGTAAATGGCAATTCGTTTAGATTTTATTGCTTTAAAAGTTGCAATCTATCCAACCAGTGATTTTTTTGGTATAATCAAACGGTATTCAAACAAAAATCGAGGTGACAAACTTGTCCCAAAAAAAGAAAAAAACAATGCCCAACAAGGAATTGCTTTCTTCTGGTTGGTTTTACTTTAACATTACGATTCGTGTGCTCCAATCGATTGTTTTATTCAGTATCTCCTTATTCCTGTTAGCTGGATCCTTAGGTTTTGGAATCGGTTTGGGCTACTTTGCTCATTTAGTGGAAGATATGTCTACACCTTCCAAGCAGGAATTGCAGCAAGAACTTGGAGATATTACCGAAACATCGAAGCTAGTTTACGCAGATGACCAATCGATCGCAACCATTCGTTCTGATTTAATGCGGACGAGTGTTCCTTCTGACCAAATCTCTGACTTATTGAAAAAAGCAGTGGTGGCTACAGAAGATGAATACTTCTATGAACACAATGGTGTCGTCCCTAAGGCCGTTCTTCGTGCCTTGATCTCGGAAGTTACTGGGATTGGTAGCAGTGGCGGCTCTACATTAACTCAGCAATTAGTGAAGCAACAGATCTTGACCAACGAAACAACGTTCAAAAGAAAAGCCACAGAGATTTTGCTAGCTATGGAAGTGGAAAAGAATTTTACCAAAGATGAGATCGTTGTGCTCTATCTCAATGTCTCACCTTTTGGTCGAAACAATACGGGTCAAAATATCGCTGGTGTACAAGAGGCAGCTCAAGGAATCTTCGGTATCGCTGCCAGCGAATTGAACTTGCCACAAGCAGCCTTCATCGCTGGATTACCTCAAAGCCCAATTGTTTACAATCCTTATACCAATACTGGTGACTTGAAGGAAGAAGACGATTTGGAACCAGGATTAAAGCGAAAAGATTTTGTACTCTTCAGCATGTATCGCAACCATGATATCTCAAAGGAAGACTACGAAGAAGCACTCGCTTATGATCTGACAGCGGACTTTAAGCAACCTGAGAGCATCGATCAAGAAGATCTGGGCTATCTGTATTATGCAGTGATGGAAGAAGCTGCGCACATCATGGCTAAAAAATTGGCAGAGAATAATAGCGTCTCTGAAGAAGAGTTTGCTAGTGAAGAAGTGTATGAGGACTACATCCAACGTGCACAGACTCGGTTAGCCAATGGAGGCTATACTGTACAGTCTACGATCGATAAGAATATCTATCAGGCGATGCAAGATGCCGTTGCCAATCATGGTTATTTGCTTGATAATGGCAGCAGAGTAGAAGTCGGTAATGTCCTGATGGAAAATACAACTGGCAAAATCTTAGGATTCGTCGGCGGTCGTGATTATGCCTCTAATCAATACAATCACGCCTTTAGCTCTAAACGGCAAGCAGGCTCCGCGATTAAACCGGTTCTGGTCTATGCTTCTGCTATTGATCAAGGCCTGATGGGCAGTGAGTCACGAGTATCAGATTATCCAACCAGCTGGCAAAATGGTTCAGATTCCGGAAGTCCGATCATGAATGCTGGGAATTCAGGTACAAAAACCTTCTTGACTGCTCGAGAATCATTGAATCGTTCGTCCAATATCTCAGCTTATCATATCTATCAACACACATTGGATCAGATGGGCTCTGATAGTGCAGTTTATGACACGTATTTGGAAAAAATGAACTATCCGGATCTTTCGAGCTGGCAATACGAATCCGCTCCATTGGGTGTCTCAGAAATAACGACCTTGGTTCAAACGAATGGTTTCCAGACTTTGGCCAACAATGGTATTTACCAAGAAGGCTATCTGATCGAATCGATCACCAACTCAAAAGGCGATGTCTTCTATCAGCATGAAGCCAATTCTGTACAAGTATTCTCTAGAGAGACCGCTTCGATCATGACAGACATGCTTCGAAGTGTGATCAATGCAGGTGCCACCACGTCCTTCAAATCAAATGTCGGTAATTTAAACAGAACACTAGCGAATGCCGATTGGATCGGAAAAACTGGTACAACTGATGATTATGTCGACTCATGGCTGGTCGTTTCGACACCAACTGTGACCTTGAGTAGCTGGTCAGGTCGTGAAGACAGTCAACCAACTGGCAGTGGCTCCGGAGGACGAACAGCAAGATATCTTTCACAACTAGCCAACGCAATCTATCAAGCAGATTCAGAAGTCTTAGGTGTCGACAAACGTTTTACCTTAGATTCTGGAGTTAAGAAAGAGAAAGTCTCCTCCTTCACAGGAACAAAACCTGGCGGAAAAATGACCGTTAACAATACGACCTTTGATGCACCAAAAGACACGGTTGAATCCTATTGGGCCAAAAATGGTCCAGCAAATGTCAGCTTTAAATTTGGTATTGGAGGTACCGACGCCAATTATAGTGAATACTGGAAAAAAGTTATTCCGAAAAAGAAAGCTCCGAAAAAAGAGGAGAAAAAAGAAGACGAGGATAACGAAGAAGAAAACGACAATGATGAGACAGATGAAAACGAAGACCAAGATGCCCCTGAAGAAGACGAATAATGTTAAAACCCTCTCCGAAATTGAATTTCGGAGAGGGTTTTCTGTTTATTTAGTGGAACCTTTTTTCATAATCCCATATGGTAAAACGATTGTTTTTTGCTCGACTTCTTCTTTGTTCATCATTTTGGTCAATAGACGCATTGCAACTGCACCCATATCATAGAGTGGCTGACTAACACTAGTCAAACGAGGTCGTGCAACGTCTGTCAGTAAAGAATTGTTGCTTGTGATGATCTCAAACTCTTCTGGCACTTTTACTCCACGATCGTACAAACCATCTAAAATACCAATTGCTAGTTCATCGTCTGTCACATACGCAGCCGTTGCTCCGCTGTTCATCAATCGGTCAACTAAGGCTAAACCGTCTTTGAAGGAATAAGGTGCTTCAAAAATCAGACCTTCATTGTATTCCAGTTCATTTTCTTTCAAGGCTTGTTTGTAGCCGTTCAAGCGATTTTGACCATTAATAGGGTCGATCAATGCCCCACTAACAAACGCAATCTTGTTACTGCCATTTTCAGCTAATACAGAAACCGCATCCTTAGCAGCCGCAGTATAATCAATATTTACACTACCCACTTGTTCATCTGGATCGATCGAACCAGCAAGAACAACAGGTGTTTTTGAACGTGAAAATTCTCCGCGAACTTCATCAGTGATGCGATGTCCCATAAAAATCACACCGTCTACTTGTTTTGCTAACAAGTTGTTCAAAACATTGACTTCCTTCACGCTATCCCCATCAGAATTGGCTAAGATAATATTGTATTTGTACATCGTTGCGACATCATCGATCCCTCTAGCCAAAGAAGCAAAGAACATATTGCTGACATCTGGAATGATGACACCTACAGTTGTTGTCTTCTTACTTGCTAGTCCACGAGCAACAGCGTTTGGACGGTAATCTAGACGATCAATTACTTCCAACACTTTTTTACGAGTTGCTGGTTTAACATTGGGATTTCCATTTACTACACGAGAGACAGTGGCCATCGATACATTTGCTTCACGAGCAACATCATAAATCGTAATCGTTTGTTTCTCCATATTGGTTTTTCTCCTATCCGTTTTCATTTTCTGAAAACCTTGTTTACATTTCTTAAATAGAATAGCAAATTTCTTTTCCATTTGCAACCGTTTTAGTTTCGTTTTCATGAAAATATTTTCAATTTCATCATTATCAAGAGAATCGTGGTACAATAAGATATATTCTCTTTTAGAAAGAAGGCTATCTATGAATCAAGAAAAAATACAAGAATTGACTGCCTGGATGTTGAAAGAAGGCATCGATGTCGCTTACATCACAAATCCAAATTCGATCGCGTATTTCTCTGGTTTTCAAAGTGATCCCCATGAACGCGTGCTTGCACTGATTTTCTCTACAACTCGGGATCCCTTCCTTTTCACACCTGCTTTAGAAGCTGACACTGCTAAACAAAGTAGCTGGACCTATGATGTGAAGGGTTATTTAGATACAGAAGACCCTTGGAAGGTCCTGTCTGACGAGATTCTTTCTCGTTATGGAAAGCCGGCTGTTTTTGCCATTGAAAAAGCTTTCTTCACTCTGGATCGCTATGAACGTTTCGCTGCATATTTTCCTGCAACCGATTTTTCAAAGGATGCGACTCCAATGATCCAACAAATGCAGCTAAGAAAAACAGAGCAAGAAATCCAAACCTTGATCGAAGCTGGAAATTGGGCAGATGTAGCATTTGAGACCGGCTTTGCAGCAGTCAAAGAAGGTGCTACAGAAGAAGAAATCGTTGCCGAGATCGAATATCAACTAAAAAGAAAAGGCGTCTCTCACATGTCTTTTGACACGACGGTTTTAGCAGGAGCGCATGCAGCCAGTCCTCATGGTGCACCTGACAACACCCCTGTAAAATCCAATGAATTGGTTTTATTTGACTTAGGTGTTGTTTGGAAAGGATACTGTAGCGATGCCACTCGGACGATTGCCTATCAAAAGCCTACAAAATTCCAAGAAGAAATCTATGGGATCGTTCTCGAAGCGCAACTAGCAGCCCAACAAGCTGTAAAACCTGGTATCACTGCTAGTGAACTGGATACCATCGCCCGCGAGGTCATCGAATCCTACGGTTATGGTGAAGCCTTCAATCATCGTTTAGGACATGGAATTGGAACTTCCGTCCATGAATTTCCATCCATTGTTGCTGGAAATGACTTGGTTTTAGAAGAAGGCATGTGTTTTTCGATCGAGCCAGGAATCTATTTACCTGGAAAAGTCGGTGTACGAATCGAAGATTGTGTTTATGTCACCAAAGAAGGCTGTCAATCCTTCACCTTCACACCAAAAGAATTGCTCGTGATCAAATAAAAAGAAAGCTGAACGCAAATGTTCAGCTTTCTTTTTTGATCAAAAATAGTTGGACTTTTTGAACTCTTTTTCTGGTGGTATTTGTAAACTCGTATTGTGCAGCAAAAGAATATCTTTCTTCTGTGCTTAAAAGCTCCCCTGTGCAGGAACCAAATTTCCCATGGCTAATGCTGAAGAAAAACCAAAGTTCTGCTCCTTTTTCGAAGAGTTTATCTAGTTGCTTGTTTTTGCCCAGAATCTCCAAGGTATAATCCTCGTCACTGCTCAAACGAAGAAATTCTCGATCTCGTTGAAAGAGTGCCGTTGTATAATCTTCTACAAACTGATTTTTGGGAGAATTTTTACAAGTCTTGCTGCTGTGGATGATCATCGTCTGTCCTTTCTCGAAAAAGAAAGAAGAGAAGTATTGAGCTTCTCTTCTTTTACGTATTATACTTCTGGATTGTTTTCTTCAAATTTTTCTTTCAGCTCTTCCACTGTTTCATCAAATTCTTCTGTTGGAATCTCTACTTCTTCCGCTTCGTCTTTTGCTTCTTCTACGACATCCGCAGCTTCTGCAGCTCCTTCTTTGGCTGTCTCTTTCGCATCAGCGACCGTATCCTGCACGTCAATCACGATGTCTTCGACAGTTTCCTCTACAGCTTCAGCAGTTTCTTCACTGTTTTTTCGGAAACGATCTGCAAAATCAGCGCCATCTTCTTTAACTGTATCCACAGCATCTTCGACATCTTCATAAACATCGCCAGCTTTATTTTTTAAGGATTGTGCCAAATTCTCAGCTTGCTTGCCAAATTCTTCAGCCTTTTCTTTGGCTAAATCTGTTAGATCTTCGCCTTTTTCTTTGGCAATATCTGTATAGTCAGAAGCAGCGTCCATCAGATCATCTACTTGTTTTCCTAATTTGTCACGAAGTTCTTTGCCTGATTCTGGTGCTAACAATAATGCTGTAACAGCTGCTGCTGCGCCACCAATCACTGCTCCTAATAAAAATCCGCCACCTTTTTTACTCATATAAACCCCTCCAATTAGTCTTCTGTTTGTTTGCGTTGGTTAAAAAATTTCATTGCTGTTTGACCTACTTTACCAGCAATCGTTGCCTGTGCGGTTGTACGACCTAAAGTTCCTAGGCGAGAAACAAGGTTTTTACCAGAATAATTCAATTCTGATACACTTTCACTCAAATCAGCAACTGCTGTGAACAATGGATCGATCGTTGCAACTTTCTGATTCACATCTTGTAACAACTCATTGCTTTTGACTAAAAGACCTTCCACTTCGCGTGTTAAAACATCAACATCTTTTGTCACGACACGGATCGTATTGTTTGCTTCCGTGATCGTTGTTTGTACAGAAGCAACTGTTTTGTCCACTTTCATCAATACTTTTACAAGAAAAATAACCAGTACTGCAAAAGCAACAGCTGCAATTAATGCGGCGATTCCACCAGCTGTCATAAATTGATCTCCCTTCATTCTTAGATTTTATTACAATGACACGTACTTTTTTCTAATGTTGTTTTAATTATACCATTCTTATAAATGAAATCCAATTAAGAACATTTATAAAAAAACACTTTCGTTTTTTTGAGAATAATATAACGTTCTATAAGTCAAAGAATCACTTTACACTTTGCTACTGTCAACGTAATAAATATAACAAGGGGCACCCTCTGCCCATGCGGCAATATGACTGCTAATGACAGGACCAAAGTCTCTCTCTGTAGCGGAAATGATGATATGGATAGTAGGATGATAGATGTCAGAGAGCCAGACGACACCCTTCTCAATAAATTCTTTGGCATCCATGGTCGTCACTTCTCTGATTTGGGCTACCTCGCTACAAGGAAAAAAACCAGTTAGTTCTGTCAGCTTCTTTTTTGCGATCTTTACTTGCAACATATTTTTTAACATAGCATCACTCTCCTCGTCAGAATATTTTCTTCGATACATTGTCTACGTTCTTTTTGCGAAGAATTCTGCACAAAAAAACCGGTAGAATCAGGATCTACCGGTTTTCAAACTTATTGTTCTTCTTTTGTTTCAGGAACTTCATCAACAGTTTTTTTATCCAGTAATTCCTGTCCTAGCTCGATCAAATAATCTTCGAGTGCCTCTTTTACTTCCCGATGCTCAAGTCCATATTCGATGCTCGTCTTCAAAAAGCCGAATTTATCACCGACATCGTAGCGTTTGCCTTTGAACTCGCGGGCGAACACACGTTGTGTCCTGTTCAAAGCATCAATGGCGTCTGTCAGCTGAATCTCATCCCCAGCTCCCGGTGCCTGATTTTCCAAAAGCTCAAAAATCTCGGGTGTTAGTAAATAACGACCTATAATCGCCAAATCACTTGGTGCCTGATCCGGTGATGGTTTTTCGACAAAATTTTTGACATTATACAGGCCTTCTTCTACTTGACCCTCTGGATGGATGATTCCATACTTTGATGTCTCTTCGTGAGGAACCTCCATTACAGCGATTGTAGACGCATGTGTTTTTTCATAATCTTGAATCAGTTGTTTGCTCAAGGGAATCGTATCTTTCATCAAATCATCCCCTAGCATGACGATAAAGGGTTCATCACCAACAAAGGCTTTCGCCTGTAAAACAGCATGCCCTAATCCTTTCGGGTGGCTTTGGCGAATAAAATGCAGATTGACATCTGTTGTTTCTTCCACAACTTTTAGTAGCTCGTTTTTCCCTTTAGCAATCAAATTGGTTTCCAATTCCAAATTAGCATCAAAATGGTCTTCGATCGGACGTTTGGCTTTTCCCGTAACGATCAAAATATCCTCGATTCCTGAATTTAATGCTTCTTCTACAATAAACTGGATAGTTGGCTTGTCAACAATTGGCAGCATTTCTTTCGCCATTGCTTTTGTCGCTGGCAAAAAGCGGGTTCCTAGACCTGCTGCTGGAATCACTGCTTTTTTTACTTTTGTCATGCAGTTCTCCTCCACTCGAATATTTTTTATGAAAATTCGTTTTCTACTTTTCCATCACGCAGCATGATTTCTTTGGCTGCCTGTTGAATCTCTTTATTCTCATACAAGACACTGTAAATCGTTGCTGTGATCGGCATATCGACCTGCAAACTCTCTGCCAATTCCATGGCTGCTTTTGTCGTTGCTACACCTTCGACGATCATGCCCATATTGTCCAAAACATCGTCCAAGCTTTGCCCTTTTCCAAGCATATTACCTGCACGCCAATTTCGAGAATGGACACTGGTACAAGTAACGATCAGGTCTCCGACACCACTCAAACCAATAAAGGTCAGTGGGTTGGCTCCCATCGCTACGCCCAAGCGACTGATTTCTGCTAGGCCGCGGGTCATGATCGCTGCCTTAGCATCATCTCCAAACCCTAATCCAGCAATCGCTCCTGCACCGATCGCAATAATATTTTTCAACGCAGCCCCTGTCTCAACACCAATCACGTCATTATTGGTATAGATACGGAAATAATCATTCATAAACAATTCTTGTACATATTTTGCCGCTTCTTCAACTTCACTTGCTGCTGTGATCGTTGTAATATCATGAACCGCTACTTCTTCAGCATGGCTTGGTCCAGACAATACGATGATCTCTTGACGTTTTTCTTCGGGAATCTCTTCAGCAAGAACTTCTGAGATCCGCTTGTGTGTGCCCTGTTCCAAACCTTTAGAAGCATGGATGATGTAGGGGTTGCCTTCGACAGCTTCTGCCACTTGCTTGGCTACGATACGAATCGCTTTTGTCGGTACTACGAATAAAATGGCGTCTACACCAGTGATCGCCTCTTTCAAGTCTTTGACTCCTTTGATGCCTACAGGAATCTTGATATTCGGTAGATAGTGACGATTCGTGTGATAGGTATTGATCTCATCGATCTGTGCCGGATTGTTCCCCCATAGATTGACCTCATGACCATTCTCAGATAATACCTGCGCCAAAGCAGTCCCCCAAGAACCTGGTCCTAATACGGCTATTTTTTGTTTCACAATGGAAACCTCCTCTAATTTTCTTCACAAAAATTCTCTATTTATACTCAAATTTTACCATACTTCCATTAAAAAGTCTGACTAGATCAGGGATTGATTGTCACCATAGGAACGACGATAATCTTTTAAATCTTTTTGTTTTTTTCTACGCCAAACTAAGAGGATAATTCCTCCGACAAACAGAATTAAGGACAACAGCTGCGACACTCGAATCGAAGCAAACAAATACAAGCTATCTGTCCGCATACCTTCAATGAACATCCGGCCAAAACTGTACCAGATGATATATCCAAGGAAGACTTCTCCTTGTTTTAATAAGCCGGTTTTTTTACGAAGTACGATCAATAGAATAAAGCCAATCACACTCCAAATTGATTCGTATAAGAAGGTTGGCTGACGATAGGCTCCCTCTATATACATGTTATCGATGATAAACGACGGCAGATACAAATTTTCTAAAAAACTTCTAGTAGTCACTTCGCCAAAGGCCTCATGGTTCATAAAGTTTCCCCAACGTCCGATCCCCTGTGCCAAAAGAACACTTGGTGCGGCAACATCTAAAAATGTCCACGTCGAGATAAAATTTCTTTGGCAATAGAAATACAACCAGATCCCACCTGCAATCAAACCACCATAGATAGCTAGTCCACCTGAGCGAATGTTGAATATTTGCATCGGATCATCTAAATACGGTTGTAGATTGAACAAAACGTAGTAAAGTCTGGCTCCGATGAAGGATAAAGGCAGAGCACCCAACATGAAATCAGACACATCATCTTTTCTCATACCTACTCGAACAGCTTCTCTTGTACTCAACCACATCGCAATGATCACTCCAGATATGATGATGATTGCGTACCAATATATTTCGAGACCAAAGACCTCTAATGCAACACGATTTACTGCACCTATCATTTTAATTTAATGCCTCACTTCCTAATTACCTGAGTTTTCTTCAATCAACTGACTTAATCGATCTTCAAATGCTTGTGTAGCATCGTAGCCCATGGTCTTCGCACGAAAATTCATGGCAGCTACTTCAATGATAATCGCGACGTTTCGACCAGTTTTTACTGGAATCTTGATTTGAGGAATTTCCACCTCACCCAATTCAACGACATCATCTGAAGAACCTAGACGGTCATATTTTTTATCTTTGGCCCACGCTTCCAGGTAAACAGCGACTTGGATCTGCATAGAACCGCGCACAGCACTGGCACCAAATAAGTTCATGACATCAATGATCCCGATCCCACGAATCTCAATCAGATGCTCCAAAATTTTTGGTGGCTCACCGATCAATGTCAGCTCATCTTTTTTGTAGATATCTACACGATCATCTGCAATCAGACGATGTCCTCGCTTGATCAATTCTAGAGCTGTTTCACTCTTTCCGATACCACTGTCTCCTTGGATCAATACCCCTAGACCATAGACATCGACTAAAACACCGTGAACATTGGTTCTCAAAGCCAGTCGTCCATCCAAATAGCTGGAGATCTGTCCCAATAGACGTGAAGTTGATACTCGAGATCGAAGAATCGGTATCTTCTTCTCTTCACAGGCCTGCATCATTTCGTCAGAGACTTCCAATTCGCGGGACAAAACGAAGGCTGGTGTATCCTCTGCACACAAACGGCGTAAAACAATCAAACGTTCTTCTGGCATCATTCTACGAGAAAAAGAGATCTCCTTGCTACCAAACAGTTGTAGCCTCGCATGTGAGTAGTAATTAAAATATCCTGTCAATTCTAGTCCTGGCCGAGAAACATCTGCCGTCGTGATCTCTCTATTCAACGCTTCCTCATCACCACTAACAATTTCTAAATTTAAAGCCGAAGCTAATTCTTGTACTTTTACGGTTTCCATCTTTCTTTCCCTCTTTTCTATACCTTGGTTCCGTTTTATTTTATCATTCTATCTGGAAACTTACTACAAAACTAAAAATTTTCTCGAAAATATTCAAAAATCTTTGAAAATCACAAACCTAAAAACTGTTTTTTTATGCTATCATTGGACACAAGAAGGAGGCGTAGTCAAACATGAAATTTTCTGAATATACTTACCAAAGACCTGACTATGAAAACTATCAACAAACGTTCTTAGATACAGTGGAACAGTTAAAACTAGCTAAAGATATCTCAGCTGCAAGAAAGGCGTTAAACACACTCAATGAACTTCGAGGAACCATCGATACTGCAATGAATCTTGCGAGTATTCGTTATTCCATCGATACGAATAACGCTTTCTATGAAGCAGAAGACACTTTTTGGAACGAGTACATGCCCCATTACTCTTCTTTAGATTTCCAATTTTATCAAGCCTTGCTGGATTCTCCTTTGCTGGATGAGTTGAAGAAGGAATATCCTGAAACACTTTTTCTATTTGCAGAAAGTCGTGTGAAGCTCTTTGATGAAGCGTTGATCCCTCTTTTCCAAAAAGAAAATCAACTAACTTCAGATTATGCCAAACTGGTAGCCTCAGCTCAAATCGAATTCCAAGAAAATACCTACACTTTATCCCAAATGTCACCATTTACACAGCATGTTGACCGTGAGATCCGTAAAGAAGCAGTGGAGAAAGTCAGTGGCTTCTTTGAACTAAACGAAGAAAAATTCGATCAGATCTATGACCAACTGGTGAAACTTAGACATGAGATCGCCGTCAAGCTAGGATTCAAAAATTATGTTGAATTTGCTGATGTACAGATGAATCGCTGGGACTATGATCGCCCCATGATTGAGACCTATCGAAAAGAAATCTTAGAAAAAGTCGTTCCTGTCGCTCAGAATTTGTATCAACGTCAGGCAGAGCGAAATGAGCTGGAAAGCCTTTCCTATCACGATCTAGCTCTTGTTTATCCAAATGGGAATGCTACACCAAAAGGCACACCTGAAGAGCTAGTCGAAGCTGCGCGCAAGATGTATCACGAATTGTCACCTGAAACCGGCACGTTCTTTGATTTCATGGCAGACAATGAACTGTTGGATCTTTTGAGTAAAAAAGGCAAACAATCTGGCGGTTACTGCACGTTTATTCAAGGCTATCAATCGCCATTTATTTTTGCAAATTTCAATGGGACTTCTCATGACGTAGATGTATTGACACATGAAGCAGGCCATGCGTTCCAATGTTTTGAATCACGGTGGATCAAGGAGCCTGAGATCGTCTTTCCAAACTATGAATCTTGTGAGATTCATTCGATGTCGATGGAATTCATCGCCTGGCCTTGGATGGAGAGTTTCTTTAAAGAACAGACAGCGAAATATAAATTCAATCACTTAGCTAGTGCTCTACAATTTTTACCTTATGGTGTCTTAGTTGATCACTTCCAGCAAGAAGTCTACGAGCATCCAGAATGGTTACCTGCAGAAAGAAAAGCCTGCTGGCGCGCGCTGGAAAAACAATATTGTCCAGAAAGAGATTACAGCCAATTTCCTGGGTTGGATCGCGGAATCTTCTGGTTCAGACAAGGTCACATCTTTGAATCTCCTTTCTATTATATTGATTATACATTGGCTCAAGTCTGCGCCTTCCAATTTTGGAAAAGAGTGATCGTCGATCAAGATCCTCAGGCATGGCAGGACTACCTGTCGATCTGTCAAGTGGGTGGAACAAAGACTTTTCTTGAAATCCTGTCTATCGGACAGCTGCAGTCTCCTTTTGCCGAAGGTGCTTTGGACGAGACGATCCAAGCAGTCGATGACTATTTGACACAAGTTCCTGAAAACAGTATTCAATAAGAAAAAAAATTAGCAGTCATAAAATGAGACTCATTTTATGACTGCTTTTTTCTGAACAAAAAAACTATCCCTTAAGTAAAACTCATTCAGGGATAGCTATTCACGGTATTTATCCATATAATGTTCAGTAACGATCATATTGACGATCGACATCAAAATTGCCACTAGTAGTGCTGCACCAAAGGGCGAAAAGCCAAAGTTTTGGGCACCGACAAAGCTTGAGGTGAATTGCAGCATTAGGGCATTAATAACAAAGCTAAAGAAACCAAGTGTCACTAATGTCAGTGGAAACGAAATGATGGTCAAGATCGGTTTGATCAACGCGTTCAGTACAGAAAGTACAAAACTCGCCAGTAATGCCATCAGGATGCTTCTCACATGAACCATTTGAGGAAGCAAGACCGACAGTGAGATAAAAGTCAGCATATTTACCAGCAATCGTTGAAAATATGTCACTAGAAATCACTCCAGTCGTCTTCATTCACCTTTTCGGCTTCTTTACGAGGACGGCTGTTTTTTTGTCGATAATCGTTGTTACGATTGTATTTATTATTGTGTCCATAATCGTTATTCTTCGGTGAACGATCTGTTGGGATCAAGATCGCCATGACAATATATAGGAAAACTGGTGAGCCGATCCCCACTAGTGTCGTAAAGACAAAAATGATACGAACGATCGTTGGATCAATGGCAAAATATTCTGCGACTCCAGCTAAAGTACCTGTGAATACAACATTGCTTCTAGATTTTGTTAATTTCTTTTTCATGATTTTCACCATCCTTTATGTGATTTGTTTCGTGATGCCAGAGAGGGAGCATTTTTTGCTCCACTTCTCTGTACTCACTCTTATTTTAACCTTTTGCTTCGGTATCTTTCAAATAAATATTTCCTGTTGTTGTAGAAAGATCAATTTGTGCTACATTGTCGGTGATCCGACGGAATTGTAGCAACTGATTCATTCTTTCTTTCTTTTGACGTACAATCTCGTATTCTGACAAACGACTGTTGATCGAGCCTAGGCTTGTTTTGGCTGTTCCTTCCAAGCCCAATGTTTCAGGTAGTGCCACCTTGACATTCCCATTGACTGAAGAAGCATTCAAACGACGTAGCGTGTCTTCTTTCAATGTCAGACGGACGTCCCCGTTCACTAATGAGATGCCGATATTTTGTGGAGTAGCAGCCATCGTTACACTACCATTCACGGTTTCAATGATTGAGTCAAGGATTGTTCCTGACTGTACGCGAATACTACCGTTCACACCTTCGATTTCTAGCATAGACGCGTCGATTTTTTCAATGTCAATACTTCCATTTGTAGATTTCGTATAGATATCTTTGACTTCCAACTCATTGATCAAAATATTACCGTTCAACAGTTTAACAGATACATGGTCATAGGTCCGTTTTGGCAAGTAGAAGACCAAGTCAGCACGTACACGTTTGTTAGGAATTTGGAAAGAGATGTGGTCGTTGTCCACATCGATTTGACTACGTTCTTCAAATGCTGCTTCCGGTGAGACAGCCTCCATTTTTCCATACAATTTGATTTTTGCTTCTACTTTAACCATCGATTCTTCCCAAAGATTGAACTGGACATTCCCATTCGCAACTTTTACATCCAAAATACTTGCTTCTGTTTCAGGGAATTCATAGGTCTTTTCAAATTTTTGAGTAGCTACACCAGGAACACGTAGATTTACGTCTTTCCATTCAACGTTTTCATTGACTGTCTCAGAAACTGTTTGGAAGGTTTTCTTCAGGAATTTTCCAAAGTGAGTTCCGGCCTCAGCCATCTTGTCTCCAACTTGATTCAATGTGTCTGTCGCTTGTTCCTTCCAATCGTCTGGAAGATCGATTTTTTGACTGAGCTGTTCTTTTTTCTTGTCCCATTGGTCACGGCGAATGTTTTTCAATTGTGCTTCCAGATTCACGCGTTCTTCGGTTAACTGATCCAAAGCGTTTTCTAACTCTTTGACCTCAGCTTCCAATTCCCTGCGTTCTTCCAGATCCTCTTCATCCAGACCATCCAATTCTTCTTTCGTATTCAATTCCATCAAGCTTTCCTGAGCTTCCTTCAGTTCAACTTGGATTCCTTGGATCTCAGCGTTTGCTTCGTCTAATTCTACAGAGGCTTGATTGGCTTCCGTTGCTAATTCATCTAAGATAGTTTCAAGATTTTCTCTGTCTTTTTTTTCTTTTTGACGTAAAGCTTCTTCTCCGTCAGAGAGATCTTTCTCTAAATCAAAATTTTCTATATCATCGATCCATTGGCTACGGTCTTCTTTTTTCTCTGCCGATACTTCGTCTGCTGCTTTTTGAATTTGTGACTCATCTTTCGCCTTGGCGATTCCTTCTAGCAAATCCAAGGCTTCTTCCGTCGAAAGCACACCTTTTTTAACTAAATCCAAAATACGTTCTCTTTCATTCATGGAAATTGCCTCCTTAAGCAAATTTATTTCTATGCAAGTTTTCCTTACACACATATTATGCCTTGTTTTAAGAAAAAAATCATAGGTCTTAAGTACCAACTTTGTATCAATCTTAAGCGCAATAAAAAGAGAACAAGACTTTTTGTCCTGTTCTCCTCATTTTTTCTACAAAGTTTCGTCACGATTAGAGCTCAACTCGCTGATTTTACCAGTTGCCAGATAGACGATCCATTCGCAGATATTTGTTACATAATCTCCAATACGTTCCAAGTATTGAGCGACGCTTAGATAATCAGTCCCGCTAATCACTGTCTCAGGATTTTCTTTCATTGCTTTGATCGTATTGTAGTAAATGTTTTCGTAGTACTCATTGACACGTACATCCATTTTTGCAATCAGTTTTGCATCTTTTTGATCTGTTTTTACATAGGCGACTAAAACATTATCCACCATTTTTTTCACATAGTCTGACATATCCGAAATTTCTTTTTCAATCTCAGCGATTCGAACTTGCCCTTTGACACGGATCGTTGATTTAGCGATCGAAACGGCATGGTCACCCATACGCTCTAAATCAGAACTGGCTTTCATCACAGTAATGATCCGACGTAAATCGGTTGTTACCGGTTGCTGCAAGGCGATCATCTCAAAACTTTTTTTCTCCAGCTGGATCTCTAAGTCATTGACCCACTCGTCACGGTCGATCACTAGCTGAGCAAGTTCTTTATCGTGTTTGATATATGCAGTGACAGATTTGTGGATTACTTTACTCACCATCATGCCCATTTCATAGAACTGATTGTGCAAATTCAATAAATCTTCTTCAAATTGTGAACGCAACATATTAACGCCTCCTGCTTTCTTAAAATTAAAAAGTTGTTGTTTATCCAAATCTACCAGAAATATAGTCTTCTGTCTCTTTTTTACTAGGATTTAAGAAAATTTTCTTCGTGTCATCGTACTCGATCATATCTCCTGTCAGGAAGAAGGCTGTCTTGTCGGAAATACGGGAAGCCTGTGACATATTGTGTGTCACAATAATCATCGTGTATTTTTCTTTTAATTCCAACAAGGTATTTTCGATTTTTCCCGAAGAGATCGGATCTAGCGCACTTGTTGGTTCATCCAGCAAGATGATCTCAGGATTGACGGCCAATACACGAGCGATACAAACACGTTGCTGCTGTCCACCTGACAATGAAAGAGCACTTTCATGTAGTTTGTCTTTGACATCATCCCAAGCAGAAGCAGCTTTCAAGCTTTCTTCCACCACTTGGTCAAAAACTTGCTTGTTTGTTTCACCTTTCAATTTTAATCCATAAATAATATTTTCATAGATTGAAAAAGGGAAAGGATTCGGTTGTTGGAAAACCATACCGACTTCTTTACGTAATTGCACAATATCTGTTTTTGGACTGTAAATATCTTTACCTTTATAGGTTATATTTCCTGTGATCGTTACTCCAGGAATCAAATCGTTCATACGATTCAAGCAACGCAAAAAGGTCGATTTCCCACATCCTGAAGGACCGATCAAGGCAGTGATCTCTCCTTGATTGATCGACATATCGATACCATTTAATGCTTCTTTTTTACCATAATATAAATGTAGATCCTTGGCAGAAATAATTTCTTGTCCCATTGTTTTGCCTCCGTTTCCCACTAGCCAAAGTGTCCTGATACATAATCTTCTGTTGCTTGGATTTTCGGACGTGTGAAGATTTTTGTTGTTTCATCATACTCGATCGCGTGTCCTAAATAAAAGAAACCTGTATAGTCACTGATACGGGCTGCCTGTTGCATATTATGGGTTACAATAACAATTGAGTAATCTTCTTTCAAATTGATCAGTGTCTCTTCTACTTTTCCGGTCGAAATTGGATCTAACGCACTTGCTGGTTCATCTAGCAGTAGAATATCTGGTTTCATGGCGATCGCTCGCGCAATACACAAACGCTGCTGTTGCCCACCTGAGAGCGCCAAAGCACTCTTGTGAAGAGAATCCTTCACTTGATCCCACAACGCCGCTTGCTTCAAGCTTGTTTCAACGATCTCATCCAATTTCTTTTTATCCTTTTCACCGTGACGCTTCAAAGCAAAGGTAATGTTTTCGTAAATAGACTTACTAAAAGGATTTGGTCGTTGGAAAACCATACCGATCCGTTTTCTCATTTCGAAAACATCCACATCAGGAGAATTGACATCCACTCCTTTGTACATGATCTTCCCAGTGATTTTTGTATTGGCAATGCCATCATTCATTCGATTTAAAGAACGTAGGTAAGTTGACTTCCCACATCCTGAAGGACCAATCAAGGCAGTGATCTTGTTTTTTTCAAATTTAAGGTCTACTCCTTTGATCGCTTCATTGGTGCCGTAAAAGACATGCAGATCATCGGTATGTAAAATAACCTCTTTGTCCTGCATCGTGATAATATTGCGGTTATCTAAACTGTATTCTTTCATTATGATTCTCCTTACGCTGAAGTCATTTTCTTGTGGAGCCTCTTACCTAAAGCACGTGCGCCAAAATTGAACACAAGTACGGCAATGATCAAGACGGCAGAAGCACCGGCAGAAACGGCAACACCATCCGGCATGTTTCCTTCTGTATTGATCTTCCAAATATGAACTGCTAATGTCTCCGCTTGACGAAAAAGACCGATTGGACTGGATGCACTGAAAGGATTCCAATTAGTGAAATCCAAAGCTGGTGCACTTTGTCCAGCAGTAAAGATCAGTGCAGCTGCTTCTCCGAAAATACGACCGGAGCTTAGAATAACCCCCGTCAAAATACCTGGTGTAGCTTCAGGAACCACTACTTTGTTGACTGTTTCCCAACGTGATAACCCTAATGCTAGACCCGCTTCACGCTGTGTATAATGCACCGCACGCAAGGATTCTTCTACATTTCTTGTCAGAAGCGGCAAGTTAAAGAGCGTTAGCGCCAAAGCACCCGAAATGATCGAGAAGCCATATTCAAACTGAATAACAAAAATCAAGAAACCGAATAGACCCACAACCACCGATGGTAAAGAGCTCAAGATCTCGATCGATGTCCGAATAACATCGGTCACCCAGTTCTTTTTCGCGTATTCAGAAAGGTAGATTCCTGCTCCTAGCGAGATCGGAAAACTAATGATCATTGTAACCAACAGCAAGTAGAATGAGTTGAACAACTGGATCCCGATTCCCCCACCTACTTGGTAGGCTTTGGAAGGCTGTGTCAAAAATTCCCACGAAATATGTGGCACTCCACGAACTAAGATAAAAGATAGCAACGAAGCAAGAATCAATACAATGACTCCCGCGACTGCATACAAGACTCCAGTAGCGATTTTATCTGCACGTTTTGCATTCATTATTTCAGTTCTCCTTTCTTACCGATAATGCGGATCAAAATGTTAAATACTAATGACATCAGCAAGAGAATTAATGCTAATGACCATAAAACGTTATTTTCAAGGGTACCCATGATCGTATTCCCGATACCCATCGTTAAGATAGAGGTCAGGGTGGAAGCCGGTGTCACTAAACTTGAAGGAATCAATGCTGCATTCCCGATAACCATTTGGATCGCTAAGGCTTCACCAAAGGCACGAGCCATACCAAAAACCACAGAGGTCAAAATACCAGGAACAGCGGCACGAAGGACTACTTTGTAAATCGTTTGCCAACGGGTTGCTCCTAAAGCTAGAGAAGCTTCACGATAATGACGGGGGACTGCCTTTAACGCATCAACAGTCATTGTTGTAACTGTTGGCAGAATCATAACAAATAGGACAAAGGTCCCAGCTAGAATACCAAAACCTGTTCCTCCAAAAATTGAACGAACGAATGGTACGAGTACTGTCAAACCAATAAACCCATAAACAACTGAAGGAATTCCTACAAGTAACTCGATAACAGGCTGTAAAATCTTCTGCCCTTGTTTAGGCGAGATCTCTACCATAAAAACAGCGGCACCAATCGCAAAAGGCGTAGCAATGATTGCTGATAGGAAGGTGACGACAAATGAACCTATGATCATTGGCAAGGCACCCACCATTGGCTGCCCATCTGATCCGATCTGACTCGGGTTCCAGCTGGTTCCAAATAAAAAGTCAAAAATATTTACTTTATCTACAAAGAAAGTAGCCAGTCCTTTACTTGCCACAAAATAGAAGATCGAGACAACGACCAGCACAATCAAGGCAATACAGAAAAAGCTGATCATACGTCCGCGCTGCTCCATCTTGGCACGTTTTGATTTTTTTGTTAACACTTCTTTCAAATTTTCCACGAGGGTTCCTCCTCAAACAAACTAAATTTTCATTCTTACTCAGTGTACAGTTTGAACGTCAATTTTATTTTAACGTTCTGTAAAGGTTTAGCAAAGTTTGTAAAATTTGTGTAAATCGCTATACAATTATCGTCAGATTGCTTTTTATTAAACAAAAAAATAGATACAGCAAGGTAGCATGTATCTATTTTACTGATTTATTCATTCAGATAAGTGACATTTCCTTCCCAATCCCGCTCGACTTGCATTTGAGAAACCGGAATGTAACCCAATTTGCCAACGATCTCATTCTGTACTTCATCAGATAACATGTAGTCTAAGAATTCTTTTGTTAATGACTCGGGTTCTCCTTTTGTATACATATGCTCGTAAGACCAAATGATCCAATCGTTGGTCGCCACATTTTCATCTGTCGGTTCAACGCCGTCAATAGATAAGCTAGCAACCTCGTCGGTAACGTAGGAGAATGCTACATAGCTGATTGCTCCAGGAGTATCTCCAACGATTTGACGTACCATACCACTGGAATCTTGTTCTTGAGCACGCATGGAGATCTCACCATCTAATACCCATTGCTCAAAAGTTCCTCGCGTACCACTGCCAGAAGCTCGGTTCAACAAGACGATTTCTTGATCGGCACCACCAATTTCACTCCAGTTAGTGATCTCACCAAGAAAAATCTTTTTCAGATCTTCCAGAGAGATATTTTCCACACCTACTCCTTTGTTGACGATCGGTGTGATACCTACTGTAGCTACCCGATGATCGACCAAAGCTGCTGCATCGATCCCACTCTTCTCTTCGGCAAACAAATCCGAGTTGCCAATCTCAACAGCACCCGATTGTACTTGGCTCAGTCCAGTCCCGCTTCCTCCACCTTGCACATTAATAAATTTCCCAGGATGTTCGGTTTGATAGAGTTCTGCTGCGGTTTCCACTAATGGCTGCAAAGCAGAAGAACCTACGGCAGTGATCGACTCTCCGCGATCGATCCAGTTTGCACAACCAGTTAAAAGGAACACTGCGATCATTACTGGAAATAGCATTTTTCTTTTCTTCATCTCTGATAACTCCTCATTTATAAAATAATCTTTTAAGACTTCATCACCTTTATTTTACCATTTTATGAAAATCTTGGAAAACACTTCTTTACAAAAATGAGGTAATTCTTTTTTCTAAGTGAGAAATGACTATTTACAGTTGATTTTGTTTACACTTTACTGCGAGAAAATCTTGCTTCAAGTCGGCCGAGGAACCGAAGTGATCCTATAGTCTCACTTCTTTTAAAGTATTAAAATTTCTGAAAAACGAAATTTTAGTTTGATTGAAATGCCGCATACCATCCCACTAGTTTAGAACTTCCTAGAGCTAGTTCGCGTTACAGTAATCAAATTTTCAAAGTACAAAAATTTGAATCTTATTCTCACTACGCATACTATCCTACTAGCTTGGAGTTCCTAGCAAGTAGGACTGGCATTCTTTCAAGCTTCAGCATCTACAGAATATACCGATGCTTTCATCAAAAAAAACTTTGGAAATCTGCCGATTCGACAAATCTTCCAAAGCTTTTCATTTATTCTTAGATTTTTAAGAAACGTCTCATTGAGATGATCGATCCTAAAGAACCAATCAACATTCCAATTCCTACTATTAAGATAGAAATTTGAATCGAAAACATTTCCGGTGTCAGCAAGCTGTAGTTTGAGCGTAACAGCACTGGATTAGTGATCTGATAGAATTCTCTGTAGCCAAACAGCATCAGTACCACGGGAATAATAGCTCCTAATAATCCGATCCAGCCACCTTCCAAGAAGAACGGCCAACGAATGTAGCCATTTTTTGCTCCTACAAGTCGCATGATCTGAATCTCACGTTCACGAGAAAGGATCGTGATCCGAATCGTGTTTGAGATCAAGAACATCGCAACTAAAAGCAATAATCCTGAACCAATTAATCCCCACGTGCGCACACCTTGTGCAATCCCGAAGATACGGTCAGACAAGTCTTCTCCATAGCTTGCTTTGTGCACATATTTCGTTAGCTTTTCAGCTTCTTCAGTAATTCCTTTGACATATTGTGGCTCTGTCGCACTAACAACAAAGACATCCAGAAGTGGGTTGTCTTGGTCGAACAAGCCCCATACTTCACCATAAGATTCCTGAATTCGTTTCAATTCATCGTCTTGACTGGAAAAAGTGACTGATTGTACATGATCAATAGCATTCAATTCATCTTCCAGTTCTTGCTTTCCTTCCTCATCCGTACCATAAGCAACGAATACAGAAACATCTACGTTGTCTTCCATATCCTGTGCCAATTTGACAGTATTCAGGATAACGACAAGGAAAACACCTAGTAAAGTTAGAGTGATCGCGACTGCACTAATAGAAGAAATCGTCATCCAGCCATTACGACGCAAGCTCTTTAAACTTTCCATGATATGTCGAAAAAAAGTTCTAATCATCGTAGCCATACTCCCCTTCTACTTGATCTCGAATGATTCGTCCGTTTTCGATCGCAATAACCCGATGACGAATCGTATTAACGATCGTGCTGTTGTGTGTAGCCATCACGATCGTTGTACCCTGCGCATTGATCCGATCCAAAAGCTTCATGATCTCCCATGAGTTTTCCGGATCCAGATTTCCTGTTGGTTCATCGGCAATCAGGACTTTAGGTGTATTGACGATCGCACGAGCGATGGATACACGCTGTTGTTCCCCACCAGACAATTCACTAGGAAAAACACGGACTTTGTGTTTCAAACCAACTAAATCCAAAACTTCCATGACACGTTTTTTGATTTCTCTTGGTTTACGACCAATAACCTGCATCGCATACGCAACATTTTCATACACAGTTTTCTTTGACAATAACTTATAATCCTGGAAAACTACACCAATTTCTCTGCGCATCAGGGGTACTTCGCGGTTTTTGATTTTTGTTAAATCATAGCCGGCAATATTCAATACACCTTTTGTCGCTTTTTCTTCTCGATACATTAATTTGATAAAGGTAGATTTTCCTGCGCCGGAAGGTCCAACGACATACACAAATTCTCCTTGATTAATAGAAACCGAAAGATTACGGATAGCTGTGGTACCATTCGAGTACTTTTTCATTACATCTTGCATCTCAATCATGGCTATCTCTCCAATCACTTTTATTCATACCGACACATTATAGCATGCCTATGTTGCAACTCCCTTTCAGTAAGTTACATTTTCATTTCAATTAAATAACTTTTAAGAATTATTTATTGAAGCTTGGATTTTAAGAACGCATCAATAAATCCGTCCAAGTCGCCATCCATCACAGCCTGTACATTCCCAGTCTCAAAATTTGTCCGATGATCTTTGACCATTGAATATGGATGGAATACATAAGAACGAATTTGCGAGCCCCAGCCGATTTCCAATTGTTCACCACGCAAAGCTGCCGCTTCCTGTTCCTGCTTCTCAACTTCTAGCTGATACAATTTTGCCTTCAACATCCCCATCGCCTGTTCTCGGTTCTTCAATTGTGAACGTTGCGCCTGACTGGCCACGACTGTTCCAGTTGGCAAGTGAGTGATCCGAACAGCGGATTCGGTCTTGTTAATATGCTGTCCTCCGGCTCCACTGGCACGGTACGTATCGATCTTCAGATCATCTGAATTGATCTCTACTTCGATCGTTCCATCCAACTCTGGCATGACGTCTACAGAACAAAAGGACGTATGACGACGTTTCGCCGAGTCAAATGGTGAAATACGAACCAAACGATGTACCCCTTTTTCAGACTTTAAATAACCATAAACATTGTGTCCCTTGATCAACAAGGTCACACTTTTGATCCCCGCTTCATCGCCAGATTGATAATCCATGATTTCTACCTGATAACGGTGTTGTTCTGCCCAACGCGTATACATTCGTAAAAGCATACTGCCCCAGTCTTGTGATTCTGTTCCACCCGCACCCGGATGCAATTCAACGATTGCATTGTTTTGATCATAAGGACCATCCAAAAGCATCGCCAACTCATAGGCGGTCAATTCTTCGGTCAGCTTTTGGATATCTTCAGCCATTTCTGCTTCCATCTCAGGATCAGGTTCTTCCTGAAGCATCTCTAACATCACTTCTAATTCTTCGACACCACTTGCCAAGTGATTGAACTGATCGTAGGTCTCTTTTTTGGCATTGTTGGCATTGATTAGTTTCTGGGCTTCTTCGGCGTTGTCCCAAAAACCGGGATCCGCCATTTGATGCTCTGCTTCAGCAATATCTTCCTCTAATTGATCGAGGTCAAAGAGACCCCCTAAAGCTGATGATTTTTTCTTGCATTTCTTCTAATTGATTCCGAATTTCGGCAATTTCCATGTTGTTTCCTTCTTTCTTTATTTGGTCGGAGCTAAGCTGTTACTTTCTTCGATCCTTTTTCCGTTACTTCAAAGAAAGAGGACTGGACAATTTGCATGACCAGCCCTCCAATACCCAATAAATCGTCTTTCTTTGATATAACATTTTTTGCTCAATTATTCAATGGTTACATATTTTTTCCATGACAATTTTTAAATTTCTTACCACTTCCACAAGGGCAAGGTTCATTCCGTCCTACTTTTTTGACTTGGACAGGACGTTTTTCAGCAGAATTCGTTTCGGCTGATTCTGGTTGTTCAGCTTCTCCTTGTGCCACTTGTTCACGTTGAACATTTTGACGAATTTCAGCCTTCATGAAGAGACGTGTCACATCGTATTCAATCGCTCCAACCATGTTTTCGAACATCGTGTAGCCTTCTGTTTGATATTCAACCAATGGATTGTTTTGTCCATACGCACGTAAGCCAATCGACTGACGCAGTTGATCCATCGCATCGATATGATCGGTCCACTTGGTATCAACTACTCGCAAAATCACAACTTTTTGGAATTCAAGTAATTGTTCTGAACTGTTCAATTGTTCAACTTTTTCATCGAATTTTTCCTGTGCTCGTCCCAATAGATAATCTTTGACTTCTTGTGGTGTCTTACCTTCAAGATCTTTCACAGAGATCGAATCTTCATGAACCAACACACTTCCAGCAAAATCAACGATTCCTTCAAGATTCAATTGATTTTCTTCTAATTGTGTATGGCCGTCGACTGCACGGTCGATCGTACGTTTGACCATACCTAGCAAGGCATCCGTCAAAGAACTTTCTTCCATGATCACTTGTTGACGTTGGCCATAGATCACTTCACGCTGTTCACGCATCACATCATCATATTGCAAGACGTTTTTACGTGTATCGTAGTTGTTTCCTTCCACACGTTTTTGAGCAGATTCGACTTGTCTTGAGAACATTCGACTTTGGATAACAGAATCTTCTTCATCCACATTCAAACGATCTAAGAAGACTTTGATTCGATCTGAACCAAATCGTTTCATCAAGTCATCTTCCAAAGAAAGATAGAATTGAGAAACACCTGGGTCTCCTTGACGTCCGGAACGTCCACGTAGCTGATTATCGATACGACGTGATTCATGACGCTCTGTACCAATCACGGCCAAACCACCAAGCTCAGAGACACCTAAGCCCAGCTTGATATCAGTCCCACGACCAGCCATATTCGTTGCAATCGTAACTGCCCCTTTTTGACCAGCATTCAAGATGATTTCAGCTTCTTTAAAGTGATTTTTAGCATTTAGCACTTCATGAGGCACGCGTTCTTTTGTCAACATGTTTGACAGTAATTCAGAGGTTTCAACCGCTACTGTACCAACCAATACTGGTTGTCCTTTGCGATGACGTTCTTTGATATCCTGTACAACAGCTACAAATTTACTTTGAAGTGTTGGATACAACAAATCTGCACGGTCATCACGGACTACAGGTTGGTTCGTTGGAATTTGGAAGACCTGCATATTATAGATCTCACGAAATTCTTCTTCCTCAGTCTTAGCTGTACCAGTCATTCCGGCCAGTTTTTTATACATACGGAAGAAATTCTGGAAAGTGATCGTTGCCATTGTTTTTGTTTCGTCTTCGATTTCTACGCCTTCTTTGGCTTCGATCGCTTGATGAAGGCCATCTGAATAACGACGACCATCCATGATACGACCTGTAAACTGGTCGACAATCATGACTTTATTTTCTTGGACTACGTAGTCGATATCACGAATCATGATATAGTTCGCACGTAATGACTGATCTAAATGGTGGGTCAGGGCAGTATTTGAAATGTCGTACAAGTTGTCTAAACCAAATGTCTCTTCTGCTTTTTCAATTCCGCTCTCAGTCAAACTGATGGTTTTAGACTGCACATCGATTTTATAATCTTCTTCATTTTTTAAACGCTTGATGAAGTTATCTGCTCGGATATACAAGGCAGTCGATTTTTCTGCTTGTCCTGAAATAATTAAAGGTGTTCTAGCTTCATCGATCAAAATCGAGTCTACCTCATCGACGATCCCATAGTTTAATGGGCGTTGAACCATTTGATGACGGTACACAACCATATTGTCACGTAAATAATCAAAACCTAATTCATTATTTGTACTATAGGTAATGTCACAGGCATAGGCTGCACGTTTTTCTTCTGAAGATTTCGAGTTGACGTTCAAACCAACTGTCAAACCTAAGAAATTATACAGTTCACCCATTTCTGTCGAGTCACGAGTTGCCAGATATTCATTGACTGTGACTACGTGAACTCCTTTTCCGGTGATTGCATTTAGATAGACCGGCATCGTCGCTGTCAACGTTTTCCCTTCACCGGTACGCATCTCAGGAATATTACCGTCGTGAAGGACGATTCCGCCCATAAGCTGTACGTGATATGGAAACAGACCAAGTACACGTTTCGCCGCTTCACGAACAACAGCAAACGCTTCTGTCAACAGCTCATCTAGCGTTTCTCCATTTTGATAACGCTGGCGGAATTCATCCGTCTTCGCACGCAGTTCTTCGTCTGATAGTGCGCTCATTTGATCAGCCAAGACCTCGATCTTGTCTGCCATTTGATCCAAGCGTTTTAGTTCTTTTTTATCATTTTCAATCAGTGTCTTAAAAAAGTTGGCCATCCTTTTATGATTCTCCTTTTAAACGTTGTTCCACTTCCTCTAGGAAAGTCTCCAATACATTTTATCACTTGTTTCCATTGATTGCTACTTTTTCCGTCAATTCTGAACAAGGCTTTTGTAACTTTCAAGTAAATGCGCTTTTTTTGTCTATTTACAGCACAAAAAATCCAGGTGCTTTTACACCTGGATTTTTCGAAAAGTTGGTTAATCTGTTTCAATCAAACCGTATTTGCCGTCTTTTCGACTATAGACGATGCTTGTTCCATTGGTTTCTGCATCTTCGAAGATAAAGAAATTATGACCCAGCATGTTCATTTGCAATACAGCTTCTTCACTGTCCATTGGTTTTAATGAAAGACGTTTTGTACGAACGATTTCTAGTTCTGAACCATTGTCTTCTACATCTTCACCATTTGCAAAAATTGCTGCTGCATTCACATCAGGTAAAGCTGTTTCTCGGGATTTTCGATTGATTTTTGTTTTAAACTTGCGGATCTGTCTTTCCAATTTATCGACAACCAAATCAATACTTGCATACAAATCTGGTGAAGTTTCTTCTGCGCGTAATACAAGATATGGAAGTGGAATAGTCACTTCTACTTTAGCCGTTTTTTCTGTATAAACTTTCAAGTTCACGTGCGCTGTTGCATCAGGCGCATCACTGAAATAACGTTCTAATTTACCTACTTTTTTCTCCACGTAATCTCGGATTGCTGCAGTCACTTCAATATTTTCTCCGCGTACATTGTATCTAAACATAACAATTGCCCCTTTCATCTACCAATTAAAGAAGAACCAGGACCACTCTGCTCTTCTTCTTATATTCATTATATCGAACTTTAGCATAAATGCAAAAGAAATCGGTATCAAATCTTGAAATTCTTTTATCTTGCTAGAGACAAACTACTGATAGAACACGGCTTATAGCATAACAATAATTCTGCTGCATGAAACAAAGTTCTACCCGTAGTGTAAACATCATCGACTAAAAGAATATCTTTTCCTTTGATTTTTTCAACTTCCGAGGTCACTTGAAAAGGTTGCTGGGAAGCCAGGCGTTCTTTTCGGTTTTTTTCAGACTGAGGCGTTGTATCGCTCTTTTTTATCAGTAAAGAAGTGACAGAAATATCCGCTGCTTCCAAAAAAGCAGTCACTTGATTGAAGCCGCGGCTGGCATATCTTTCTTCGGATAACGGAATTGGGCAGACTAAGAATTGCTTATTTTTGAAGAACGCTCTTAATTCAGGGGTAAAGGTCGTTCTTAATTGATAATCTCCTAAAAATTTATATTGATGGATCCACTCTTGAAAGCCTTCATCATACTGAAAAAAAGCCTGATGAGAAAAAGCGTAATCAGGATACAGTCGCTGCCAGCGCTGGCACTCTTCACAAATTTGTTGGCTTCCGGTCTTACAGCAAGTCGGACAACATATTTTGGGGATTCGAGTAAATTTTTCGTCACATTGCTGACAACGCTGTTCTTTGATCAAAAATGGAAAGAGAATCTCTTTAACCGTTAAATTTCGAATAATTTCTTTCTGACAAAAATTACAATTCATTGGTTCGCCACCTTTGTGCTAATTGGTTCATTTCCTTGATTTCTTGACAAGCCTTGCGAATGTCCTTTGTTTGTTGATTAAAGAAAAAAAGCACCCGTCCATGATTGTATGCACCTTTTCGGTCTACCCGTCCAGCAATCTGAACCAAAGCAGATTTGGAATAGACAGGATGATTTGCCCCCATCACGATGACCGATACCTTCTCAAAAGTCACACCTCTTTCAAGGATCGTTGTTGTGAATAAAATCTGGTATTGCTGTTCTCGCATCTTTTCGACTTTGCTCTCACGCTCTTCATCTTGCGAAGAAACACACGCAGTTTGATCTTCAGGAAAAAATCCTTTGATTCGCTGATAAAGTTTTTGCATATACTCGATACTAGGACAAAAAACTAAAACGGCATTGTCTTTGACAAGCTGTCGCAAGTAACGTAGAAATTTTCTCAACTTCCAACGATTCTGATAACAAGTCCACCAATTTTCATAAAAAAGCAGCTCGGGAACGATCAGTGGTCGTTGATGGAAGCGAATCGGAAGTTTAACAATAGTAAAGGTCTCTCGAAGCTCCCTTAAAAGTTTGATGGGTGGCGTAGCTGTCAGATAAATATAATTTCCCCTTGGCTTGATTGCCTGTTTGACAGCAAAGTGCAGCTGAGGATCTCCTTCATAGGGAAAAGCATCGATCTCATCGACGATCAGCAAATCAAACGCCTGATAAAAATACATCATTTGATGGGTCGTACAAACCGTTAACGAACAATAGCGATAGCTTTCTTCTGAATCCCCATATAACAAAAGAACCTCTTCTTTGGGAAACACTGCCTTGATCCTAGGGTGCAGTTCCCGACATACATCAATTCTCGGGGAACAAACAGCCACACGCCCCCCCTCTTCCAAAACCTGTTTGATGATTGGAAAGATCATTTCTGTTTTTCCAGAGCCAGTGACAGCCCAGATCATCGCATGTCTTTGGTTTTCAACACATTCCATTACTTGATTAGAAACATCCTGCTGAGGTGCTGTCAATCGTCCCTCCCAACTAAAAGTAATATTCCTTGGTTGTTTTTCTTCTTCGTTCTCGGAGACCAGTAGATCCTCGGTAGTGATTCGACCAAATCGAAGACATGCTGAACAATAGTAACTACCATTCGGCAACAGACATTCCTCTTGTCCAACAATCGTGCCACAGCGTTGACAGCGATCGGTGACTGCTGGACGAATCGTCAGCCTTCGGTCAAACTTCGTAGCCTCCGTTCGAGAAAAGATTTGTTGACGTCCTCTGAATTCCATATTAATTCCCCTTTCATTTATAAATTCGTAAAAAAGAGGGATTTTTTTCATACAAAAAAATTTTTAACAAAATAACCAATTCAGTTATAAATCATATCCAACTTACATAAAGTAACTCGCTAAGTAAAAAGTGAGGTGATATGTATGACTGATTTATTAAAAATTTTGAGAAATTTCTACAGCAAACACGAAGACAATATTGACTTGCTCCTTGATCTATTGGATACATTCGTAACTATTGTAGAAATTTTTTCACCAGAATGGAGATTCACAAAAAAATTACAATACGCTAAATTGACACTTGAATTCATCCATCAAACGATCAAAGGGATGATTCA
Organism: Enterococcus olivae; assembly: GCF_053760925.1. Taxonomy (NCBI): domain Bacteria; kingdom Bacillati; phylum Bacillota; class Bacilli; order Lactobacillales; family Enterococcaceae; genus Enterococcus; species Enterococcus olivae. The sequence continues at coordinate 26,857 of NZ_JBSMVT010000016.1, read as the reverse complement.
TTTATCTTCTAAATAATCCTTACCAAGTATGCTATTCCTGTTTTTGAGACAAAAAAAGAGCCCTTGTTAACGAATTGTCGTTAACGAGAGTTCTATTTCAGGAATAATTCTCTGCTTTTAATGAAAAAAGAGAAGTCTTTTTCGACTCCTCTGGTCACTTTCTTATTCACCAATCAGCTTCAGTGCATGTGCTAAAACTTTTTCGCCGTTCATCAACCCATAATCAGCCATGTTGATGACATCCAAGGGAATTCCCTTTGGTGCTAAACGTTTTTCAAAATCAGCCTTCATAAAACGTACTTGCGGTCCTAATAGCAGAACATTTACATCCTTATCTGCTAACCTTGCATCTGCTTCTGATGCAGAAACAGCAAAAATATCCGTATCTAAACCCTGATGTTCAGCAGCTGTTTGCATTTTTGTTACTAAAAGACTGGTGCTCATTCCAGCCGAACATACAAGCATGATGGTTTTTTTTGACATTCACAATCTCCCCTAACCTACTTTATCTTTATCTAAAACTGTACTCTTCATTATAATTCAATCATAACCGTTGTCAACGCTTCCTACAAAGGTTCTTTAATCTCTGCTCAACCAATTGGATTTCAGTAGTGGACGGAAAACAACATACTCTTTTTCCAGATTGACATACACGACTTCATAGTTGGCATTGATCCAGGCATACGCCCCTTTTTCAGGATGACGGTAATCATTGGCCCACCAATCAATCGATGTGCGCGCCGTTCTAGGCAAACCATTCGCCGGGAACAAGAGCTCATCAAATTGTGTAAAGGTCAATGTTATTTGGGAGCCGCCATTATTTCTAAGATATGCTGTGATAACATCATATTTTTTTCTACGTTCTGCCATCGCCCGTACCCCCTTTTATCTATTATTGCGCTTTCATAAACAAATTGCAAGAGGAGAAGCCATTTGAAATTTTCTCTTTTTTTACCTATACTGAAGGAAAAGGAGGTTGTCTTAAATGATCGATACCTATTTGACGATTAAAGAAGATGGACAAGCAGAAATCGAAATAAAGAAATCGCGTTTCATCTGTTTTTTTAAACGGATAACTTCTGAAGAGGAAGCCAAAGCCTTTATTCAAGTAATCAAAAAAGAACATTGGAAAGCCAATCATAACTGTAATGCCTTTGTTCTTGGAGACAAAAATGAGATCCAGCGCTCCAGCGATGATGGTGAACCTAGCGGAACCGCGGGAGTGCCGATGCTAGAAGTCCTGAAAAAAAATGACTTGAGAAATGTTGTTGCCGTTGTTACCCGTTATTTTGGTGGCACGAAACTAGGAGCTGGCGGATTGATCCGTGCCTATTCCAGCGCAGTTTCCCATGCTTTGAATGAGATAGGGATCGTCGAAGGAAAACGGCAGAAAGAGATTTTCGTCACGATCGAATACCCACTTTTAGGTAAATTGCAACACTATCTTGAACAAAACAATTTCTTTGTAAAAGATACACAATTTTTGGAAAAAATCACTTTGTGTGTCATGGTCCAAGAAGAAGCCACCTTCAAAGAGGCTGTGACGGATTTATTGAATGGTCAGGTAGTCTTTGAGGATGGTGAGTACTCTTACGTTGAACAACTAATCGAAAGCAAAGAAGCTGCGACCTAAGCAGATTAACAATAAAATATCCGTACAAATAAAAGATTGGTTCACGTCGCAAATTCACTAGTTTTAGTGACCATCTGTCCTACTTTGTTCGGATATTTTTGTTTTTTTTACTTATGTCGCCTTCTCTTTATTTTTCCAAGAAAAATTCAAAACGATTCCCCACATACTGACTGCGTACATATTCAAAGGGGGTCTCATCCTCAAAAAATGAGACTTGTCGCATTCTCAAAATCGCCTCTCCTTTTTTGATCTCCAAGTAGTCGGCAATTTTTTCAGAAGCCACCATTGCTGAGATCGTTTGATTCGCGCCCCCTATTTTACGGTCACCTTTTTTTTCAAAGGTTCGATACAACGACGAGGTGATTTCAGCCTTGCTAAATTCTTTGATCAGCTTTTCCGGGATACTGGCTACTTCAAAACAAATAGGAATACCATCTGCCAAACGAATACGCTCCATCCGTAAAATCAAGTCTTCTTTCGTCAACTGCAATCTTTCCATTTCACTAGAGCTTGGAGAGGTAAAAAAGTAGGAGACTGCCCGACTTGACGGTTCACGCCCCTGAGAAAGCATGATTTCTGTAAAACTGGTTGTACCCGTCATTTTTTCTTGAACTTTTCTGCGAGCGACATAGGTTCCTGAACCAATTTTTCTTTCTAGGATTCCTTCGTCTGCCAATGTTTGAATCGCCTGTCTAAGGGTCATCCGACTTACTCCAAACTGAACAGACAGTTCTCTTTCTGAAGGCAGACGATCGCCAATTTGCCAATGGTGCGCTTCGATTTTTTCTTTGATTGCATCGTGAATCTGAATATAAACAGGTAGTGTATCTGCCATCTTCTTCATCCTTCCTTGTCTTTTCTCTATTATATGCGGTATATACCGCCAAATTCAAATAAAATTTTCGATTAGACCAAAGAAAAATAACTTCTGACACTATAATGTAAGTGTAGAAGTTATTTCCTTTGTTGAATATTGATAGATCAATGATTTTTTACACGCCATTTAATGGTATGCTTTGTTGGACGAGCTTCAGAAATCTTTAGACCAGTTTTTTGGACATTCACTACAACATCTTTCTTTGCAATGTCATAAATATGTTCGGCTGCGTCTGTGATTTTTTCTTTCAAATTAAATTTTAACTTCATAGAAAACACTCCTTTTCTCTTAGGGTAACGTAAAACTCATTTTTCTTCAAATAAAAAAACACGCCTCTAACTAGACGTGTTTAAAAAACTGGGGTAGCTGGATTCGAACCAACGCATGAGGGAGTCAAAGTCCCTTGCCTTACCGCTTGGCTATACCCCAATGGTGGAGGAGAGTGGATTCGAACCACTGAACCCGAAGGAACGGATTTACAGTCCGTCGCGTTTAGCCACTTCGCTACTCCTCCAAAAGGTCTCGTAAAAAACCTGACCAATTCATAATACAAGATTATTTAATTTTTTGCAATAGTTATTTTTAACTTTTTTAGATCTTACAGAAATTATTCATGTAAATTCCAATGACGAATGATTGCTTCGATCGCCAAGTCTAACGTCTTGCTAGCGCCAATTTCTTCACTACCCATAAAGCTATGGAATTCTTTCGGTCCATAAGCCAAAACTTCTCCAATTTTTTTCTTGCCAATAGAAAGCTCCGTCACTTCATAAGTGGAACCACTAATCTGTCTTTTTGTTTCTTCTAAACGCACTTCGATATCTTTGTTTTTTTTCACAATTTTCACCTCGTTCTTCATTTTATCATAATTTTGTTTATTTCCTAGTAGAAGCTGTTATTCTTTGTGCATTTTTTTAGAAGCACGCTAAAAAAACAGTTCCCTAAAAAAGAGAACTATTTCCATTTTATTGATTTGTCAGCACTGCACTGGTTACTAGATAGCCTGCATCTGTCAGTGTTTGCTTGATTGTTTCTACTTCTTGAGACTCTACTTGAATCTCAATGATCGTTACAGCTTCCACTCGATTGACAACGATCGTTGCAATACTGAGATCTTTGTCTGCCAAAACTTTTGCGATACTAGCTAAAATCCCTTTAGAGTCTTCAGATAGCTGGATCGTTACCCGTGTGCCTCCGCTGTTGTATCCAGTAATTTTTAGAAAAGCATCAAAAATGTCATTATTGGTAATGATCCCTTTTAACTCTTCATTTTCAATCACTGGCAAGACCCCAATATTTTTTTTACGCATCATTGAGATCGCATCCTCCAGTAAAGCATCTGGAGCAATCGTTGCAAGGTCTGTGATCATCACGTCTTTTACAACGGTTTTGTTCAATAAATAGTTGACTTCATAAACACTTAAACTCGTTACTTTTGATGGCATTGCTTCCTGAATGATCCCCTCAGTAATCAGACCCACCAGTTGATTGTTTGCCAGCACCGGCAAACGATGGATGTCGTGCTTTTTCATCAAGTCTACTGCATCAAAAATCGGTGTTTCTGGCGTTACTGTTACTAACTCTGTGGTCATAAAATCGCTAACACTCATTCTTTACCCTCCTAAATAGGCTTTCTTGACAGCTTCACTGGACAGTAATTCTTTCCCTGTTCCTTCAAGAACTACTTTACCTGTTTCCAGTACGTAGCCACGATCCGCGATCGATAAAGCCATGTGTGCATTTTGTTCGATCAATAGTACCGTTGTCCCCTGCTTTTGAATTTCCTCGATAATTGAAAAAATCTCGCGAATAAAAATCGGAGCCAGCCCCATAGACGGCTCATCCAATAACAACAATTTAGGTTTAGACATCAACGCTCGTCCCATCGCCAACATTTGTTGCTCACCACCAGACAATGTGGCAGCATCTTGACTGATTCTTTCTTTTAAAACAGGAAATTTTTCAAAAACTTGTTCATAGTCTTCTTTTACCTGATTGTCTTTTCGTAAAAAAGCACCCATCTCCAAATTTTCCAGAACAGTTAGTCCTGGGAAAACATGGCGTCCCTCTGGCACCTGCGATAATCCTGAAGCAACGATTTTTTGAGGTGCTTCTTTTTTGATCGAACGTTCTTCAAACTGGATCTCTCCTGCAGCTGGACGAATCAAACCTGAGATTGTTCGTAGGATAGTTGTCTTGCCAGCACCATTTGCGCCGATCAGTGAGACGATCTCTCCTTGATTCACTTGAAAGGAAACGTCATGGACCGCCTGGATCATGCCGTAACGTACTGATAAATTCTCAACCGTCAACATTAGATTTCCCCTCCTAAATAAGCCTCGATCACTCGTGGATCATTCTTGATTTTCTCTGGATCACCATCTGCGATCACCTGACCATATTCTAACACATAGATGCGTTCGCATACATCCATGACCAGGCTCATATCATGTTCGATCAAAACGATCGTCAAGCCAAAATCTTTTTGAATCTGACGGATCAGTTTGGTCAAATCTGCTGTTTCCTGAGGATTCATCCCTGCTGCCGGTTCATCTAAGAACAAGATTTTTGGATCAGTCGCCAATGCGCGAACAATCTCTAAACGACGTTGCTGTCCATATGGCAAATTTTTCGCTAAAGTATCTACTTTGTCTTCCAAGTTAAAAATTGACAATAGCTCTCTAACTCTTTGACGCAGTTTTTCTTCTGTACGGTAGAACTTAGGCAAACGAAGTACGCTGCTCAGAAAACCTTCTGGATTTTTTGAATTCATTGCAATCAGTACGTTGTCCATCACCGTCAAGTCTTTGAACAAACGAATGTTTTGGAAGGTACGTGACAATCCCAAATCGGCAATCTTATAGGGCTTCATACCATTCAATCGTTGTTCATTCCCATCAAGGTCTAAAAGTACATCACCTTCACTGGGTTCGTACACACCCGTCAGTAAATTGAATAAGGTCGTCTTTCCGGCACCATTTGGTCCGATCAAACCGACCAATTCATTTTCCTCCAAAACGATATTTACGTGAGAAACTGCTGCGAGACCGCCGAAGTTTTTAGTCAAATCATTAATTGTTAACAGAGGCATCCGAATCATCCTCCTTTTTAGAAAATTTGTCAAAAATACGTTTCACTGAAAATTCCCAAGTGCCTAATAAACCACTTGGCTTGAAGATCATAATACCAATAATCGCCAAAGCATAAATAATCATACGCAGGTTACCAAAATCTTGCAGGTACATATTCAAGAAACCTAGAACGATCGCTGAAACGATGGCTCCTGTCGTACTTCCAATACCGCCGAAAACGACAATGATCAGAATATCGATTGATTTCATAAATCCATAGTCCTGAGGAAAAACAGATTGTTGGTAGCTGGCATACAAGGTTCCGGCAACACTCGCCAGTACAGCACCCATTACAAAAGCTGTTACCTTATATTTCGTTGTGTCGACACCCATAGATTCTGCAGCGATTTCGTCTTCACGAACAGACAAGGTTGCTCGCCCGCCACCACTATGGATAAAATTCGAAACGATCAGCACCGAAAGAACCATCATGATGAAGATCACCTGCCAGTTACTGAATTGAGGCAAACCAAAAATTCCAGCTGGACCGTTCGTCAACCCTCTCAGATTAATTATTAAAATACGAATGATCTCAGAAATCCCTAAAGTAGCAATCGCCAGATAATCCCCTTTTAATCGCAAGGTTGGAATACCCACTGCTAAAGCTACTGCTCCTGACACAAGCATCCCTACTAACAGACCTGTTAAAAAACCACCAAAAGTCGGATTGTCTCTCGTAAGAATCGCTGCCGTGTAAGCTCCAATCGCCATAAAACCGGCATGACCAAGTGAGAACTGTCCAGAAAAACCAATAATCAAGTTCAAACCAACTGCCAAAATAATGTTGATCCCTATATTTGCAATAATGCTGTCAGTAAACAAATTGATGAAACCACCATTGTAAAGAACGAATAAACCAATATAGATGACAGCCGCAATCGCTAACCAAGTTAGATTGTATTTTAAATTCTTTTTCATTGCTGACACCTACACTTTCTCTTTGACATATTTTCCAAGGATTCCGGCTGGACGAACCAACAAGATAACGATCAGCACGGCGTAAACCAGTGCATCCTTGTAATCAGAAAAACCTAATGCCGTAGACATTGTTTCGATCAGACCGATCACAAAGCCACCTAATGCAGCGCCTGGAATGATTCCGATCCCGCCAAGAACAGCAGCGACGAATGATTTCAAGCCTGGTGCTACCCCCATCATTGGATTGATCGAATTATAGTATAAACCGATCAACATCCCTCCGGCAGCCGCCAAAGCAGAACCTAAGGCAAAGGTAAAGGAGATTGTCCGATTGACATTGATTCCCATCAATTGAGCAGCATCTGCATCAACACTCACAGCACGCATCGCTTTTCCCATGCGCGTCTTTTGAACGATCAACTGTAACAGAATCATCAAGGTCACAGAAACCGTCAGAATCAAGATTTGAATATTACTGATCGAGACAAAACCAATTGAAAAGCTTTGTCTAGCGATAGCTTGTGGAAACGGACGAGTGTCTGGTGAAAAGAAATAGATCATCACGTTTTGGAAAAAGAAAGAGACACCGATCGCTGTAATCAAAGCTGCGATCCGGGTTGACTTTCTCAAAGGACGATAAGCTAAAAATTCAACGACCACACCCAAAAGTGCACTCAATGCCATCGAAATGATCATAGCTACAAAAAAACCAATGCCGTTAGTTAAAAACCCCCATGTACTAAAGGTGTTCAGTAGAAAATAACCAATGAAACTACCTATCATATAAATTTCTCCATGGGCAAAATTAATAAGTTTTATAATTCCATATACCATGGTGTATCCTAATGCCATGAGCGCATAGATACTTCCAAGGAATAATCCATTAATCAATTGCTGGATCATAATTTCCATTTTTATCACATCCAATTACTTCATTTTAATTTTCAAAAAATCTTTTTAAAAACTTTTGTATTACTTGTTCGCTGTATTACTCTTAAAGTAATCATTTCATCAAAAAAAGCTGTGACAAAACCAATTGTTCGATTTTGTCCCAGCTTCTAGTTCTTATGATTGATTGAATCCTTAATTTGGATCGATAGCGTCAGCTGAGCTTTCTTGACCATCTGTAAATCCAATAACTACAAGAGATTTTTCTGGGTTGTGGTTTTCATCGATTGTAATATTTCCTGTTACCCCAACAAAGTCTGTCAATTCAGCTAAACCTTGAGTAATCGCTTGAGAGTCAGCAGAATCTTGCGATTCGATTGCTGCTTTGATCATGTACATTGCATCGAATGCTAACGCGTTGAATGTAGATGGCTCTTTACCATATTCTGCTTTGAATGCTTCAATAAATGGTTCTACAGTGTCATTAGCAGGTGCTAACGCAGAGAAGTGACCTGTGTAGTAAACATCTGATACATTTTCCGCACCAGCAAGCTGAATCATTTTTTCATCACCGAAACCATCGGCACCGATGATTGGTTGTTCAATTCCCATTTCACGAGCTTGTTTGATGATCAAACCAGCTTCTTCATAATAACCTGGGATGTACAATACATCGAAGTCAGCATTTTTAACTTTTGTCAAAACTGCTTGGAAGTCAGTATCACCTTTTGTGAAGTTTTCTTCCAATACGATATTTCCAGTGTACGCACCTTTAAAGGCTTCTGACAGGCCGATCGCATAGTCACTTGAATTATCTCCAAGAATCACTGCATTTTCAGCAGTCAATTGATCTGCTGCATATTGCGCCAAGATAACGCCTTGGAAGCTGTCTTGGAAGCAAGAACGGAAAACATATTCCTGAACGGCATCGCCATTAACAGTGATCGTATCATCTGTACCTGAAGGTGTGATCATTGGAACTTGTGCTTTTGTTACATTTGGGATCGCTGCTTTCGTTGCTCCAGAAGTTGCTGGACCAATGATTGCAACCACGTTATCATTTGTTGTTAAGTTAGCTGCAGCAGTCGCAGCTTCATTATTGTCTGATTTGTTGTCTTTTACGACTAATTCAACTTGTTTGCCTAAAATACCGCCATCTTCATTGATTTGGTCAACAGCTAGTTGAACACCGTCTTGTTCTTGTGTTCCGTAACCAGCAACTGGACCAGATAATTCAAGATTTAATCCAATTTTGATTGTGTCTCCGTCTGCAGTATTTCCGCCTTCAGAACCACTGCCTGAACCGCCACCGCTTGGACCTGCGCTACATGCTCCTAGTAGAAACAAGCTAGCAAATAAAAATGCAAATTTCTTTTTCATAAAATAATTCCTCCCTCTTTTACTCCCCTGAGTATGTAAATCAATATACATAATTTTTCTGTAATTGTCAACGAATTTTCAGAATATTTTATACATTTTATTTTGTTCAAAAATAATTCGCTAAACCCTTTGAGAATCACTGTTCGCAGACATATTTTACACAAAGAAAAAGATGAAAAATCCGGCATGATCCGAATGCATTCATCTTTTTCCTTTTTTGTAGGTATAAACAGGTCGAATCTTATCTTTTTTGTTTCTTTTCAAAGTGAATTTTCTAGGCACATAATCGAGACCACCTTTAACGAATGGATGGCAACGTAAAATTCTTGAGATCCCCATCAGACTTCCTTTTAATGCACCATGTATTTGAATCGCCTCAATCATATAACTTGAGCAAGTTGGATAGTAACGACAGCTAGGGGGAAACAGTGGGGAAATAAAGCGCTGATAGCCTCTAACCAGTGCAATCAAAATTTTCTGCATAAAATTTCCTCTTTTCTAATCCAAACTATACCTGTTTTTATATAGATGTACAACAAAAAAGAACGAGACTTTTCAGCGTCTCGTTCTTTCCTATTAATCTAGAATGGTTACCGTCACCTGGCGTCTTCCCCACTGTACACACTGAGCATACGTTGGAAAATGAACATCCACAATGTTTCCTTTGATCGCTCCACCAGTGTCACTGGCGATAGCTTCTCCGTACCCTTCGACATGCAGGCGTGTACCTAACGGGATCACATTAGGATCCACTGCGACTGCCATCGGATTTTGCAATAAGTTTTGACCTGTTGCTGTCATTGTTCCTCCGCCCAGTTTGTCTGCTGGATCAGAACTGTAAGCCGTTGATTCCATGACCATCGTACGACGAGCAGCTTCTCTTTCCGCTCGTTCTTTTGCTTCCTTAGCTTCACGTTCTGCTTTTTCTTTCGCTTCACGCTCTGCCTTCTCTTTTGCTTCGATCTCAGCTTGCACTTCTTTGACAGCATCACTTTCTACAGCAAGACTGATTAGCAAGCCAGACATATCTTTAACAGTATCATCTTCAAATACTTCATAACTCATTGTTGTTTCTTCTTGTTCTTCTGCTGCATATACTGGAAAAATCGAGCTAAACACCGCTACGATCGCTAACATGGCAACAGGCAAAAATCGTTTATTCATGAAAAAAATTCCTCCTAAATCATACGAATTGTATCTTATCACAGGAGAAATCTATCCAGGTTACGAAAATATTAATGCTCATTGACACAAGAAGAGAAAACGTTTTATTTATTGTTACATTTGATATATTCTCATTTCCCCCCTCTCCTTTCTCATACTGTCTCATCGAACAATCCTTTTACTCATGCGGATCGTTTCGCTTTTTATAAAATTTTATTGTTGTTTTTTAATATGTAACTACTAAAAAGAATATTTCATCTACGCTCTACAAAAAAGGTCTCTTCCCTTAGTTTTTAGAGAAATCCTCCTTCTTTATTACATAAAAATGACAATTAAGACAAAAAACAAGCGTCCTTGTCAGAAACGAATCTGACAAAAACGCTTGTTAATCGGTCTTACTTATTTAACAAATTCCAGAATATGATGCCACAAGTCTCGATTGAAAACTTGGAATGGCGAACCGTCTCCAATAATACCATAACCAACCATCAGGCCTGCCAAGAATAATATCATGGCTAATAGAATAACCAACAGGACCTTGATCACAGAGGTTAACATATATCGATTTGTCTGCACCTTTTACTCCTCCTTACGAGTGAGAAACAACTACTGCTGCATCTTTTGTCCGATCTGAATCAGATACACGTTCTACATTTGCACCTAATGCTTGAAGTTTTTCATGGAATTTATAGTAACCGCGATCTAAATATTTCAAGTTACGCACGCGAGTTCTACCCTTCGCTCTTAAACCAGCCAAGATCAATGCTGCGGCCGCTCTTAAATCTGTCGCATAGACTAGTGCTCCTTGAAGTTCATGACCGCCTTCAATGATCGCCAAATTGCCATCGATTTTCACATGGGCATTCATTCGACGCATCTCTTCCAAATGTTGGAAACGATTCTCAAACACTGTTTCCGTCACAATGCTTGTTCCTTTGGCAAGAGACTGGATCGCTGTCATCTGCGCCTGCATATCTGTTGGAAACCCTGGATGAGGCATTGTTTTGACATCTGTAGGTTTTAATTCTTTAGGGCCAATGATCCGTACGCCCTCTTCTTCTTCAATGACTTTTACACCCATCTCTACTAGCTTGGAAAGTAAAGGACGATTATGTTCAGAGATAGCATCTTGAATTAAGACGTTCCCCTGTGTCATAGCGGCAGCAACCATGAAGGTTCCTGCTTCGATGCGGTCTTGAACGATCGGGTGGTTGACTGCAACCAAGCGATCCACACCTTCGATACGCATCGTTTCTGTACCCGCTCCATAAATACGAGCGCCCATTTTATTCAAGATATTCGCTAAGTCAACAATTTCTGGCTCTCTAGCTACATTATCTATCGTTGTCGTGCCTTTGGCTTTGACAGCTGCCATCATAATATTTTGAGTGGCACCGACACTTGGGAAGTCTAAATAAATGCTGTTACCTTTTAATTCATCGGCGATAGCTTCAATATAGCCATCTTTTTGAATAATTTTTGCTCCCAGTGCCTGAAATCCCTTCAAATGCAAGTCGATCGGTCTTTTACCAATTGCACAACCGCCTGGCATAGCAACTTTCGCATGTCCATTGCGAGCAAGTAATGGACCCATCACAACGATTGAAGCTCGCATTTTACTCACATATTCATAAGGAGCTTCGATCTCCAATTGTCTTGAAGCATCAATCGTTATTTGATTGTTTTTTTCATCAAAATCAATATCTACATTTAAATGACGAATCACTTGATTCATCGTAAACACATCCGAAAGAATTGGAACATTGCGTAGAGTCGTTACACCATCTTCCGCTAACAAACTAGCAGCTAAAATAGGCAATACCGCGTTTTTTGCTCCTTCAATCTTTACTGTTCCTTCTAATTGATTACCACCTTGAACGATAATCTCTTCCATTTTGTTCCCTCCAAATAGAGCGCTATTTGATTTGTTCGTCAAAATCTCTTTTAATTATAGCACATTCATCTTATTTTAAGTAATTTTCGATAGTTGTTAAAAAACTGTTAAAAATAAATTCTTGCACAATACAATGATCTCCAGAAAGAATGAACTTGCTGTGTAGCCGATCGCTACAGCCATCAATACAAGAATCAAACGAATTTGTGTTGTATGAAGGTGTTTGAAAAAAGCCTCGATACGCAAGGCACCTAGTCCCCAAAAAGCTAAGTAAATCATAGCCAAATGACTAATTATTCGAATCAAAGCGTCAATTCCATAAACATGCATTTGAGTCGCCCCTTCTTTTTACAAAAATTCACTCTATATAATACCATAAATCTGACAAATAAAAAAATAATCACACTTTTTAAAAGATTTTAAACCGTTTTTTTATAATCTTTCTCATCTATCTTTCATTATCTCTTGCAATTGACAGTGCTCTGTGCATAAAGTGTCGAAGGACAAAAAGTTTTTGTTTCAAGGCAACTATAGAAGCGGTGTGACGCTCTCTTCTCGCTCCTGCTTCTCTTTCAATTTGCCGCAGTCTACAATATCCTATTCACCTAGAAAGTGACTATCACAGGATTGTTTTTGAGTTCGAAACACGGCAACAACACAAGACCACTCTCTGCTACACTAGCTTTACTGTTCAAGATTAGTCCAAGGAAATAACTAGGCTGCAGTTCAAGTGACAATATGAATGACTGGGACTCGACACCTTAACAATAAAAATTGGCAGCTGCCAGAACCTTTCAGTTCGTAGGCAGATCCACATGAAGAGAATAAAATTTAATGACGTTGATCCAAAACTACTGACTACATAAAAGAAATGAACTTTAAGTGTGCTTAGGGTGGTCTGACGACCGATAAAAGTAGACGTTGTTGTACGCTGCACGTAGCTATCATTGATCAAAAAAAATCTTCCCACCGTAATGAGAAGATTTTTTCTATAAATGTTTTGAAACATTGATCCGATTGATCGCACGATGCAAGGCAACAGTTGCACGACGCAGTTCGTCTATATCTTCCAGCTCTTTCGCTTCAGCAATCAAACGCTCTGCACGCAGCTTGGCTCTCTCCGCACGAGACAGATCGATTTCGCGCGCGCGCTCCGCACTATCGGCAATGATCGTTACTTGATCATCACGAACCTCCATGATTCCGCCATTGACAGCGATCCAATCGATATGAGTCTCTGAATCGATCCGTTTGATCCGAACCTCGTCAATCGTTAGCGGAACGATGATCGGAGCATGTTGAGGTAAAATTCCTAATTCTCCGTTGATCGTTCGCACAACGACAAGTTTCGCATGATGATCATAGACGATCCCACTAGGTGTGACAATATTGACCGTTAAACATTGATCCATATGGCACCTCTTTCTAGTAACCTAAGTTTTTCGCTTTTTCTACAACATCTTCGATTTTTCCGACACTTCGGAAGGCTTCTTCCGGCAGAGAATCGTATTTTCCATCCAAAATCTCTCTAAAGCCTTTGATCGTTTCAGAAACTGGAACATACGAACCTGGCTGACCTGTAAACTGTTCAGCTACATGGAAGTTTTGAGAAAGGAAGAACTGGATACGTCGTGCCCGAGAAACTAAGACTTTCTCATCTTCAGAAAGTTCATCCATCCCCAAGATCGCAATGATATCTTGTAATTCACGATAACGCTGCAAAGTACGCTGAACTTCACTTGCGACATTGTAATGCTCTTCTCCGACGATTTCTGGTGCTAAAGCACTGGATGACGAAGCCAATGGATCGACTGCAGGATAGATTCCTTGCTCTGTCAAGCGGCGTTCCAGATTGGTTGTAGCATCCAAATGGGCAAACGCAGTTGCCGGAGCTGGATCGGTATAATCATCCGCAGGGACATAGATCGCTTGGATCGATGTGATCGAACCTTTCTTCGTTGAAGTGATTCGTTCCTGCAGTTGTCCCATCTCAGTTGCCAGTGTAGGTTGATACCCTACAGCTGATGGCATACGTCCTAGTAAAGCTGAAACTTCAGAACCAGCTTGTGTAAAACGGAAAATATTATCGATAAACAATAATACATCCTGTCCTTCAACATCACGGAAATACTCTGCGATCGTCAAACCGGTCAAAGCAACACGCATACGCGCACCCGGCGGTTCATTCATTTGGCCAAAGACCATTGCTGTTTTCTCAATAACTCCTGAATCTTTCATTTCATGGTAAAGGTCGTTCCCTTCACGCGTGCGTTCCCCCACACCCGTAAAGACAGAGATCCCACCATGTTCCTGAGCGATATTATGGATCAATTCCTGGATCAGTACCGTTTTACCGACACCGGCTCCACCAAACAAACCGACTTTCCCACCTTTTAAATAAGGTGCTAGCAAATCGATTACTTTGATCCCTGTTTCCAAAATTTCGGTACTCGTGCTCAATTCATCAAAAGCTGGCGCTTTTTTATGGATACCACTACGCGCAACCTCTGCTGGGAAAGGGGCTTCTAAATCGATTGTATCTCCTAAGACATTAAATACACGTCCCAGTGTTTCCTGACCTACAGGTACTGAAATCGATTCCTCAGTATCCACAACTTCCATCCCTCGTTGCAAACCATCTGTTGACTGCATAGCGATCGTACGGATCACACCATCTCCCAGCTCCAGAGCAGCTTCAAGGACTACTTTTGTTTTTTCTTCATTTTTTTTATAGACAACCAACGCATTGTTGATGTCTGGTAAGGATTGGTCCAAAGAGAATTCCACGTCAACTACGGGACCGATGACTTGAACAATCTTGCCTGAACTCATTTTTTTTCCTCCGTTCATTCACGAAATCACTCGAGCGCTGCCGCTCCACCTACGATTTCAGTAATTTCTTGGGTAATTGCCCCTTGACGTGCACGATTATAAGAAATCGTTAGATCATCGATAATGTTGATCGCATTATCTGTTGCTGTCTTCATTGCGGTCATACCTGCTGCATGCTCAGCAGTTTTCGCATCCACGATCGCACCATAAATCAAACTTTCTGCATACTGAGGCAGTAACTGATTTAGGATCGCTTCTTTTGAAGGCTCAAAAATATATTCCTGTTCGTATTCTGTCGCCTCTTCCGGATCTAATCTAGTGATCGGCAACATTTTTTCAAAACGAAACTGACTAGTCAACGAATTGATATGGTGATTGTAACAAACATACAGTTCGTCAAAAACTTCATTTTGATACATCGAAGTCGTCAGATTGACGATCTTTCTTACCTCTTCAAAACTAGGTTGGTCAGAAAGATGATGCAATTCATACGCAATGTTGATTCCTCTAGCTTTAAAGAAATCTGCGCCAGTTCCACCGATTGCGATCATAACGTATTCTGAAGCGGACTCATGGTCACGCTCTAGCATATTCATCATTTGTTTTAAAATTGAACTGTTGTATCCACCAACTAAACCACCATCAGAAGTAATCACAATATAGCCGGTTTTTTTGACCGGACGACTAATTAGCATACTGTTGAAGTCTAATTCATCCGGATTGGAGGATTTCGCAATTTTTGTTAACTGTGTTCTGGTAATATGAGTCACGATCTCACGGACTTTTTCTGCATAAATTTGAAATTGTTCGGCATGTGTTTCAGATTTTGTCAGTTTAGAAGCCGATACCATTTGCATGGCTTTGGTGATTTGACTGGTCTTCTTTGTGGAATTGATCCGTTGCTTGATCTCGTTAAGAGAAGCTCCCATTGTTTTTCACCTCTTTTATGATTGACTCATCGATGCCAAATGCTCTTTGATAAATGCTTTGTTTTGCTGATTCTTTTCAGCTACGAAAGCCTCTTGGAACTCCTTGATCGCTGCATCTAGCTCTTCTGTTGCTGGTAAATCTTTGGTTGTACGAATCGTTTCAAACAAATGCTCATACTTCGCTTCCATATGAGCAAACAATCTGTCTTCAAAATCTAAAATACTATTGACTGGCACGCTGTCAATAAAACCATGTGTCAGTGCGTACAAGATCACGACTTGTTTTTCAACAGGCAGTGGTGCGTGTAGTTTTTGTTTCAAGATTTCTACTGTTCTTCGACCACGATTCAACTTGGCCTGTGTTGCTGCATCCAAATCAGAACCAAATTGGGTAAATGCTTCTAATTCTCGATAACTTGCTAAGTCTAGACGCAAAGTACCCGCAACTTTTTTCATCGCTTTGATTTGTGCTGATCCACCTACACGGGAAACAGACAAGCCGGCTGCTACTGCTGGACGAACACCAGAATAGAACAAATCATTTTCTAAAAAGATTTGACCATCTGTGATCGAAATCACGTTGGTAGGAATGTAAGCTGAAATATCTCCAGCCTGTGTTTCTACAAACGGTAGTGCGGTCATTGACCCACCGCCTAATTCATCGTTCAGTTTCGCTGCACGTTCCAGCAAACGGGAATGCAGATAAAAAACATCCCCTGGATAAGCTTCACGACCTGGTGGACGGCGTAACAGTAAGGAAAGTTCACGATAAGCAACCGCTTGTTTTGACAAATCGTCAAAAACGATTAAAACGTGTTGTCCATTGTACATGAACTCTTCACCCATAGCTGTTCCTGCATACGGTGCCAGATATAACAACGGTGCTGGTTGAGAAGCACCGGCAGCCACGACGATCGTGTAATCTAAGGCGCCATGCTGACGCAGTGTTTCCACTTGTGCACGAACAGTTGAATCTTTTTGTCCGATCGCAACATAAATACAGATCATGTTTTGTCCTTTTTGATTGATGATCGCATCGATCGCAATCGAGGTTTTCCCTGTTTTTCTGTCACCGATCACTAATTCACGCTGACCACGACCGATCGGAACAAGGGCATCAATAGCTTTCAAGCCTGTTTGCATTGGCTCAGAAACTGATTTTCTATCCATCACTCCTGGCGCTTCTGCTTCTACTGGACGAAAGTTCTCTGTTTTGATCGGTCCATTTCCATCAATTGGCTGACCTAGAGGATTCACTACACGACCAATCATTGCTTCACCCACAGGTACTTCCATAATACGACCTGTACGTTTTACTTTATCTCCTTCGCGAATGGTTTCAAAATCTCCTAAAATAATGATCCCTACATCATTTGACTCCAAATTTTGCGCCATACCGAAAGAACCATTTGAAAATTCAAGCAACTCTCCACTCATCGCATTTTCAAGTCCATGCGCACGGGCGATCCCGTCACCAATATACGTAACAGTTCCCACTTCTTCTATAGAAAGTTTACTCTGATAGTTTTGTATCTGTTCTTTGATCAAAGCACTGATTTCTTCTGCTTTAATGGCCATTCGATTCACCTCTTACTTCTTGTTTTAATTACGCAGCTCTTTGCGCAAACGTTCTAAACGGCTTCGAATACTCCCATCGACAACAAAGTGATTCGTTTCAACGATGACACCACCAAGTATTTCGGGGTCGACTATTTCCGTTAAATGTACTTTTTGATAGCCTAGTTGCACAGCCATCTTTTGTGACAGCTGTTCTCTTTGTTTTTCTTTCAGTGGAACAGCTGAGGTCACGAATCCAGTTGCGATTCCCTGACTGTCATTGTATCTTCTTTCAAACTCATCAATGATCAAAAGAATATCATACATGCGATCATACTGATAAATGATTTCCAGTGAATCATGGACGATACCTTCAAATCCTTGTAGCAAGGTATCCATGATTGCACGCTTCTCATGTAGATCCAAGCGGGCATCACTTAATAGATCTCCCAATCTATCAAGACTTTCAAAGATTTCTCGTACTTTCATCAACTCGCGATGAACGTTCTCGGTTTGCTGAGATTCGACCGCCAATTCAAATAACGCTTTACCGTAACGTTTAGCAACCGTGATTTTATCAAGCTTCATCTTTTTTTCCTAAACCGTCAATACATTGATCAATCAATGTTTGGTGAGCTTCTGGAGAAAGCTCCTGACTCAAGATTTTTTCAGCGATTTGAAGCGAGATGTCCGCTACATCGTCTTTAATTGAAGCAAATGCTGCCTGACGTTCGATAGAAATATCGCTTTGAGCCTTCTCTTTCAAACGAGAAGCTTCTTTTTTTGCGTCACTGACAATTGCTTGGCGGCTAGTTTCTCCAGTATCTCTTGCACTTTTAATGATTTCAGATGCCTCAACACGTGAGTGAGACAACTGTGTTTCGCGTTCTTCTGCTAGCTTAGCTGCATCTACGCGTGATTGTTCTGCTGAATCTAAATCATTGGCAATCTTATCTTCACGTTTTTTCAAAATTGCTGCAATCGAATCCCATGCAAAAATCTTTAACAGTACAAGTAAGAGGACGAATGAACCCGTAACAACGATCATGTTACTGATCATTGTATTGTGTACTTCTGCCACAGACAGAACCAAATGATTTAACATACGCCGCAACTCCTTTATTTAAAAAATTTCAATTCTTTTTATGAATCTTCTACCCTCACAAAAAAAGCAGAAGAATCTTCTGCTTTATTTTGTTAGCCTTGTAAAACTAGAAGTAAAGCAATAACAATACCTAAAATCGGTACAGCTTCAATAAAAGCCATCCCTAAAATCATATTTGAACGTAATTCTTTGGCCATCTCAGGTTGACGAGCCATTGATTCCAATGCTTGTGCAACTACTTTTGAGTTCCCATAGGCAGCACCCAATGCTGCTCCAATAATTGCCATTCCTGCTGCGATAAATTCCATAATAATTTTCCTCCTAATTAATGAACATTCTTACTCTTCCATTTCAATTTTGTGGCTTAAAAATACCATCGTCAAAGTAACGAAGACATAGGCTTGAATCCCACCGATGAACAATGAGAAACCAATCCAAACCATTTCTAGCGGTATAGCTAACGGTAGTGTCAACCAACCTAAGTTATTTACCATCGAAACGATTAATCCCAAAAGAACTTCACCTGCAAAAATATTTCCATATAAACGCAAACCTAAGCTGATTACATTGGTGAATTCTTCCAAAAGCTTAATAGGTAAGATGATACTAACGGGTGTTAGGTACGAATTTTTAAAGTAAGCTTTGAATCCCAGTTTTTTCACACCGAAATAATGCGTGATTAGGATAACCATAAAGGCCAAACTCAAAGTCACAATTGGATCTGCTGTTGGACTTTTCCAGAGCGAGATTTCCTGCTCCGTCACGATTTTAGTCACTAGCCCAATCTCATTGGCAATCAGAATAAAGAAAAATAACGTAAATGCTAACAAATGATAATTATTTACTTCTTTATTTGGCAATTGATCAGAAACAATTCCTCGCACAAAATCAATAATATACTCAATAAAGTTTTGCTTGCCTTTCGGTTTTATTTGTAAATTTCTTGTACAAACAAAAACGATCGTAAAGACAATGACACATGTAAGGAGCGTCATCAATAGTACTGTTCCATCAAACCATAAAGGACCGATTTTAAACAGTAGTGAGCGTTCTTCCAAAATTACTCACCTCTTTTCCTCTAAACTTCACGCTAGACAATGAGCTGACAAGCTATTCGTCTAGCTGTTATAACAATCGGTATCATACCACCGAAAAAGAAAAATTTCAAAAGATTTTCATGGAAATGTACAAAACAAACCATTGAAAAAACGAATCAAAAATTGAAAACACCTAAGTTTTTATAATAATAAGCGGTTTATTCAGAAAAAACGCTTGACATCAGTGTTTTTGAGAATACAAAAAGGCATTCTGATCAAATCTGAATCCAATTGTTTCTAATAGTTTTTCATCACACGTTGCAGCTGACGATCTTGATCTTTTCTCTTCAATGTTTCACGTTTGTCGTATTCTTTCTTCCCTTTCGCCAAGCCAATCAAGACTTTGGCATAACCATTTTTGATGTAGACCTTCAATGGAACGATTGTCATTCCGGTGTTCTTAGTCTCGCCCATTAATTTAGCAATCTGTTTCTTGTGCAATAGCAATTTACGTGTCCGCAGAGGATCGTGATTAAAAATATTGCCTTGCTCATAGGGACTGATATGAACGTTATAAAGAAACGCCTCACCATTACGAATCCGAACAAAACCGTCTTTTAAATTGATGCGGCTGTTACGGATCGATTTGATTTCAGTCCCTTGCAAAACGATCCCGGCTTCCATTGTATCAACGACCGTATAATCATGTCGGGCTTTTCTATTTTGCGCGATAAGTTTTCCTTCACCTTTTGGCATTCTCTTCCTCCATTCCTTTAGAACTTTACTCTAGTACTATCGGTTCTTCTTCCCCTTTTTTTTCACTGCTTTTTTATAAAAAGGTTCTTTTTTCTTTTTCTTCGGTTTCTTTTTATTACTCGTTTGTTGTTTTTGCGGTTTTTTCTCTTGATTTGAAGGTTTTTGACGTCGTCTTTGCTGGCGGTTTTTGTCGATTTGTACATTTTCGACTTCTTCCGCTTCAATCAACTCAAAATCGATCTCTCGGGTTTCAGGATCCGCTTTTACCACACGGATCTTGACTTTTTGCCCAATTTTAAAAGTCATACCCGTTCGTTCGCCAACCAGTGCCAGATGACTCTCCAAATAATGGAAGTAATCTTGTTTTAAGGCGTTGATGTGGATCAAGCCTTCGATCGTATTTGGCAACTCTACAAAAATACCAAACTTAACGACGGAACTAATGATTCCTTCAAATTCTTCGTCAATATGGTCTGCCATGAACTCAGCTTTTTTCATTGCATCGACTTCACGCTCTGCTTCAACAGCACGTCTTTCCATTTGAGAACTATGCACTGCGATATCTGGCAGTTTTTCCGCCCAAATTGCTTGTTTTTCTTCGGTAGCATCCTCCGCATACGAACGGATCAGACGATGGACGATCAAATCAGGATACCGACGGATCGGTGAGGTGAAGTGTGTATAGTATTCTGCTGCCAATCCATAGTGACCATAGTTGTCTTCAGAATATTTTGCCTGTTGCATACTGCGCAACAGCATCGTATTGATCACCATTGACTCTGGTTTGTCTGCCACATCTTCTACGATTGTTTGTAGATCTTTGGGTGTGATCGTTCCCTTTGTCTGTTTGACCAAAATACCTAAAGCCGCAGCAAAACTAAAGAAACGTTGCAGTTTTTCTTCTTTAGGATCTTCATGGATCCGATAGATGAAAGGAAATTTCAATCGATTGAAATGCTCAGCGACTGTTTCATTAGCAGCTAGCATAAAGGACTCGATCAATCGCTCACCAATTCCCCGTGAACGCAGGAGAATCTCCAATGGATGTCCCTCTGTATCAACCAGTACCTTGGCTTCACGGTCTTCAAAAGAAACCGCTCCACGTTGAACACGCATCTTTTCCAAAATACGGTGTAGCTCACCCATTTCTTCAAA
Source organism: Enterococcus olivae (assembly GCF_053760925.1). Lineage (NCBI taxonomy): Bacteria > Bacillati > Bacillota > Bacilli > Lactobacillales > Enterococcaceae > Enterococcus > Enterococcus olivae. The sequence continues at coordinate 5,601 of NZ_JBSMVT010000016.1, read as the reverse complement.
CATAGGAACCAGTTGCTCATAGCGCTGCATCGTCTCTGGATTCTGTTCTTCTAAAATCTCATTGACCGCTGTATAGGTCATTCTTTCCGTCGTTTGAATAATACTTTGAAAAATCTCATGGGACACGACCTGTCCTTGAGAGTCTATTTCCATTTCACAACTCATTGCTAGTCTCGGCACCTGAGGATTCAAAGAACAGATACCGTTTGACAGTCTCTGTGGCAGCATTGGGATCACTCTGTCTGTCAAATAGACACTGGTCCCGCGTTCAAAGGCTTCTCTGTCCAACTGACTGTCTTCAGTGACATAATGAGAAACATCGGCAATATGGACACCTAAAAAGTAGTTGCCGTTGTCTAATTTCTGTACAGTCACCGCATCGTCCAAATCTTTTGCATCTTCCCCATCGATCGTTACGATCATTTGGTTTCTTAAATCTCTTCTTTCAGGAAAAGCCGCTGGATCAATCTCACTTGGTACAGCATCCGCTTCAGCCAATACTTCATCTGGAAATTTCGTTGGAATACCATTGGCAACAACGATCGATAGAATATCCATTCCAGGATCGTTCTTATGTCCGATCACTCGCTTGACCATTCCTTCTAAGCTCGCCGCATAGCCTTTTTCAGGATAATGGGTAATTTCTACGATCACGATACTCCCATCGACTGGTCGAATGCCTTCTGCTGCAACAAAAACCTGTAGTTCTTCCAGCTTCTTATCTTTTGGCTTAACCACACCATAAAGATCCGATTCTTTGATCTCGTCCTCCGAAAAAGCACTGAATTCTCCCACGATTTGATTATTTTGTCGCTGACGAACGTCTACTACTTTCCCTTCTGCACCTCGATCACTAAAGGGATCCGCAGGTTTTACAATATCAATCGCTACAACGTCGCCATCCATCGCATAACCGGTAGCTTCTTTTGGAATGAACACATCGTCTTCTTCCGGATCGATCGTCACAAACCCAAATCCACGGCTATTTGCACGAAAAGTTCCTTCAATCACGATGTTTTGTTCTGGTAGTTTGATCTTGCCTTTTTTATTGAAAACCACCAACTTCTCTCTTTCCATCATCGCAATCGTTTGAACCAATGCTTTAAAATCTTCACTTTTTTGTAGTTTCAGGTTCTCCGCAAGTTCTTCCATCGAAAAACTTTTTTTGCGGCTCTGTTCCATAAACAGTAAAACCTTTGTTTTTATTGTTTCTTTCATTTTATTTATTCCTCATTCATTTTATGACTTAAATTTCGTTTTTTATTGTTATTCTTTCCAAGACAGGCTCTCTATGAAGGAAACCACGTCTTTCTCAAATTCTTTTCTTTCTTTATCTACAGTCACGACATGTCCACTTTCAGGGTACCATTGAATCGTTGTCTTTGTGTGGACCAATCCCTTGGCTGTTTCAAAAACAGTGAAAGGATCGATCATTTTATCTTTTCCTGCCTGCGCGAGAAAGACCGGACGCTCAATTTTTTCTAACTGCTGACTAACCTTTTCTGCAAAGGCTTCGATCGCTGCTAATTGTCGATACGCCTCTTGTTCGATCTCAGGCATCATCGCTTTTTGTTCCGACTCTGTAAAATTGGAATAACCTAGCACCTGTTCCGCATACCGAATAAAATTTTCCGGTACATGATTCTCCGCTTTAAAGATAGGCGAACAAAAACTGCCGCCTCCTACGATCGCCGGGTCTGCCAATGTCAGCGCCCCCATCGCCATGATTCCTCCCATAGAAAGACCCAGCACAGCGATTTCTTGATAGCCTTTATTTTTTAAAAAGAGAATCGCCTCTTTTGTATTTTCAAACCATGTATTGACTTTTTCTTTTAAAATATCTTGTGGATCAAAGGTTCCATGTCCAGCAAACATTGGTGAATATACCGTATAGTTTTCCTGTTCCAAGCGTCTGCAAAGCATTCTTACATCATTCGGACTTCCTGAATAAGCATGCAGCAACAAGACCGCTCTATTTCCATGCTCTGCAAAGACTGGTTTTGGTAGACTTATGTTTTTTTTCAATTCACAACACCTCTTTATTAATTTTAACATATCAAAAGAAAAAAAGAGTTTGAGAAAAATCACTGTCTCAAACTCTTTTTCATTATCTTGTAGATGATAGTAGAACTAACACAAAAAGTAGTATCATCCAAATAGCGCCCATCACAGCAGTGGCACGCTGCATCACAGCTTCAAAGCCGCGAGCTTTTTGTTTCCCAAAAAGTTGATCTGCTCCGCCAGTAAATGCACTTGCTGCACTGTTCTGCTTACTTGGCTGCATCATGATAGCGATAATTAAAATGATTGAAAGTACAATGACTGCTCCTAAAATAAAACTATACACACTTGGAACCTCCTAGCTTATTAATCGTCTAATATACTTTAGCATATTTTCCCACCGTTGACTAGTGGAAGTAGCTTTTGAACTTTTTCTTACTAAAATTCTAACGAAATTAGCACTGTTTAATAGAAGACTTTCTTTGGACAGCAAAAAAGCACCGCCATCACAGCAGTGCTTTCTCATTTCATTCTATAGGAGGTCATTTTAGCAGTTTATTTCCTTCTCTTTAATCGAATAAGTTTATCTATTTCAGTTATCACCAAAATAATTACACCCGATGTAATTGAAATTCCCCATGCTAACAGCGACATATCTTCCGTGTAAAATACGGATTGCATAAATGGTACATAGATCAAAATCAATTGCAGAACAATCATAATCAAAATTATCAAAAAGGCTTTAGGATTACTAAAGAAACTTTTCGATAGAACTAACTGACTAGTACGAATATTAAATAAATAGAATATCTTACTCAATACCACAATATTAATCATCATCGTACTAGCAACTGCCTGACTAACGCCTTGTGTTAATAACCACTCATAAGAAACAATACTGATCAAAGCCATCAAGACTGATACGTAAGCCATTTGCCAGATATCATGACTATTTAACAAGCGATTCTCCGTTTTACGTGGTTTTCTATTCATAATCCCCTCTTCAGCAGGCTCAAAGATAAAAGAAAACTGAATAGTAATTGCTGACACCATATTAATCCATAGTAATTGTGTTGGTTGTAAGGGCATTTCTTTTTGCATCAAAATTGTAAATGCAATAATCAATCCTTCAGCAAAGGAGGTTGGTAAAAGAAACAGAATGCTCTTTTTGATATTGTCATAGATTCTTCTACCTTCTCTAATAGCGACCGACATTGTGCCAAAATTGTCATCCGTTAGAATCATATCCGCAGAATCTTTCGCAACATCCGTTCCTTTCATCCCCATAGCTACACCAATATCAGCTCTCTTTAAAGCTGGCGCATCATTAACACCATCTCCTGTCATCGCCGTTACTTTTCCACTTTCTTGTAAAGCTTCAACAATCTCCATTTTATTTTTGGGTGTGGTTCTTGCAAATACTTGATTATACAATGCCGCATATTTAAACTCTTCATGAGACATACGATCAAGTTCCGCTCCCGTAACCACATTTATTTCAGGAGCTAAGCCAAGTTTTTCACCTATCACTTTGGCTGTCAATGGGTGATCCCCAGTGATCATTTTGACATGAACACCTGCATGATTCATTTCCTTTAACGCCTGAATAACTTCTTCACGTGGAGGATCAATAATCCCTACAATCCCCAATAAATCAATCCCTTCGCTAAGCAATTCATGTGTCACTTCTTCCATATCCGAGGAAACTCTTTTGAATCCAACAGCCACAACTCTTTTTCCTTCCTCAGAAAGTGTAGCTACTTGTTGAAACCAATAGTTCTTACCAAATGAAGAATCACAGGCTTGTGCCATTGGGAAAAGTTTATCTGGCGAACCTTTTATAAAAATAATCCGCTCGTTGTTAGTATTTTCAACTAACTTCGCCATATAACGGTAATCAGAATCAAAAGGAAGCATATCGATTTCCTCATACACAGGTTTTACAGGATATGGAAATTGCTTGTAAAAAAGTGTTAAGAACGAACCATCCGTAGGTTCTCCATTAATTTCCCAATGATTTTCTTCTTCTACTAATACTGTATCATTTGCTTCAAATCCAGCCTCTAAGAACAATTTAAGTTGTTCATCTAAAAGAACCGGATCATTATTATGAAGAATCTCTCCTACAGGTTTATAGCCATCACCGGATACGTGAAGATGTTTTTGGTAAAAAACAATATCTTTCACAGTCATTTCGTTTTTAGTTAAAGTTCCTGTTTTATCAGTGGCTACAACATCTACTGAGCCTAATGTTTCTACAGCAGGTAACGTCTTAACTATCGTATTCTTGTTTTTCGCCATATCACTGACACCCATTGCTAAAACTACCGAAGTTGTCGCAGGTAATCCTTCAGGAATAGAACCAACAATCATGGTCACTACGGCAAGAGATAGCACGGACAAAGAATAGGTTTCTAAAATCAGACTGAAAACAAACAGAGCTATCGCCACACCCATAATAACATAAGTAATCCCTTTACCTAATCCATCTATTTCCTTCATTAGAGGCGTTTTTCTAGACTCTGTGTTATTAACATCTGTTGAAATTTTCCCTATTTCCGTTTTTGGACCAACCGCCGTTACAATTTCTACTCCGCTACCTGAAGTAACAGAAGTTGAAGCAAAAGCTAAATTAACTCTTTCAGCAAGTGGTATATTTTCTGATTCTAAAGCTTCTTCAATTTTCTCGACAGAATCTGGCTCACCCGTCAAAGCAGATTCTTGAATCTTGAAATTATCAGCTTCAACTATTCTTAAATCTGCAGGTACATTATCTCCAGCTTCTAAAAAGACAACATCACCAACAAACACTTCCTCAGAAGGAATATCTTTTCTGATGCCTTCTCTATATACAGTAGCTTCAGAAGACAACATTTCTTTGATTCTTTCTAAAGCATCCGAAGCACTTGCTTCTTGATAATAGCCGATCAACGCATTGACAATAACTACTAATGCAATGATGACAGTATCTGATGTATGTCCCATGATCAACGTCAGTAATGCTGAAAACATTAAGATATAAATGATCATATTGTTAAATTGTCTAAGCAGTAGTTGCCATTTTGGGACCTTCTTCGACTCTAGTTTATTGAAACCATTGATGAGTAAACTTTCTTCAACTTGCTTATTGTTTAAACCACTTTCTAAATCAGATAATTCATATTTCTCTAAAACTTCTTCAACGTCCATTTGATAGATATTTTTTTATTCATAATTGTTTTTATCTTCTCCTAATTGATTAAATTTTTAAAACACAAATAAGCCCATCCTTGTACTAACTAAAAGAGCTAGGCAGATGCACCTACGTAATCTATTCAATTAAGAAATAAGGTAAACAAACTAAAATTTTCTGCTCACCGTCTTCCGAGTCACTTGTCAATGAAACCACCCCCTATCGAATAACGCTAGAATATCAAATAAAAAATAGTTTGACAATTTTTTATTTTTCAAGAAAATCATCAAATTTTTAAATCCCCAAATTTCAAGAACAAGTTAGCCACTTTTTGAAAAACGTGAAAATCATGTGTTATCTGTAAGTTCCGATGTTGATTTGATAATGAGTTGCGGCATGGTAGTCTGATTTGACGGGCTGGCTATGCC
>NZ_JBSMVT010000015.1:0-72970 GCF_053760925.1 Enterococcus olivae | reverse complement strand
GCAGCTAATTCTTTTTGTTCAGGGGTTAGGTTGTCTTTTTCTTTGAATGATCCTGTTGTATTGGCTTGTTTGACCCATTTATCAAAAGCTGAGGGGGTTAATTCATATTCCCGAACGATTTCTGCTCGCGGTTTCCCAGCATTGTACAAGTCTACCATTTGTTGTTTAAATTCTTTTGAATAGGTTCTTCTTTGACGTTTTGACATAATTTTTCCTCCAGGTATTTTCTCTTATTGTACACACCTTATTTTTTCTGTCTAGTCCAGTGTAACCTATCCATTTATTAAATAGGTTCTCAAGAGATTATGCACCAGCTACACTTGAAAAATTTCATACACACATGAGAGCATGTGTAAAACAAGCTTTTGCTCTAGGTCATATCTCCGTTGAGTTTACTTCTGGAAGCTCTTTAAGGGGGCTAGGGGATAAGACAAAAGAGAAACCAGTCTATCAAAAGTATATTGATGATGCTCAGTACAAAAAAGTTGTGCAGTATGTAGTTCAACATAGAGATAAAGAATCCTCTATTTATTACGCGATAATTTTTGCTTTATTAACAGGATGCCGATTTTCTGAGATCGTTGGGCTTACCATCGATGATCTGAATTTTGAGCAGGGTTTTATAGATATCAACAAGACCTATGACTACATTGCACCTCCTTCAAATTTGACTGATTGGCTTCCTTGTAAAAATGCCAATAGTTATCGAAAAGTAGAAATGTCACAGAATTTGGCTGAGCTTGTTAGAGAGTTATGGCAGTATCAATCAAAAAGATGCCAAGCTAGGAATATTCCAAATCCTCGTAAACAAGTTTTCTTTGATTGGCAAGAGGGGATATGTAATAACCGAAAAGCCAATATTGAGATTAAGAAAATTCTTGTTGAGTGTGGCATAACAGATAAGCCAAAATTTTCTATGCACTGTTGCCGACATACATTTGTTTCTTTCTTAATTTATCAAGGGTATGCTGTAGAAGAAGTGGCATTAATTGTTGGTGATATGCCAGAAGAAATTAGAAAAACATATTATCATGTTTTTCAAGAATACGATGCGAGAACTAGGTCTAAAACTCGTGGCTTGATGAACTCACTTTTTTAAATCGTTATTTAATCATGAAAAAATGGGTGCGAAAATGGTGCGAGGAATTGAAATGTATTTAAAGGTATTTTATGAAAATCGCTAAATAAAAGAGATTTGAAAACTATTTAATGGTATTTTTTATCATGTGGCTCTGGCCGCCGGTATAGAAAAGACTGTTAAATCATTGATTTGACATTCTTTTTTTGTTCTATAATATTTAGTGTTGAGGAAAAACGTTCTGGTTTTCTCTCAACACTTTTTTACTAGTCAAAAAAATAGGCTCTTTAACAATTAGTGTTGGTAAAAGTTTAGACAATCTTTAACAAGTAGAATAGAGACTTTGGGTCAAGCAGCGTTTTTCGCTGCTTGACCTTTTTCTTTGGTTTTGATGGGCAGGGTTCGATAATATTTCCCACGATGGATAAAGATTCGAATCTTAAAGTTGATGAAGTTCCGAAAACCATAAGCCATTCGTTTGATGACTTTAATATGATTATTGGTTGCTTCTACAGGTCCATTTGAATAAGACATAGACAAAGCAAGGATGATTTCTTTTCGATATTTTTTGTAGGTACGAATCGTTTTTTGATAGCCTTCTGGTAGGTGTTTGTAGCTTTGTGTCAGTAATTCTTCAAACCCTTCAATCGCTTCTTTTTGCTTTTCTTCTTCCTCAAAATAACGAAGAACGCGTAAGAAGGATTGATACGTCTCATATCCTCGACTTAACTCCGAGTAGTAAGAAAGAAGACGATCGACAATCTCTGTTTGCGTTAAATGATCTTTAAAAGAGGGACACCAATATCGATGGTTCCAATCCAACTCACTTTGCCTTTTTTGAAGTAGTTTCCAATATTTTTTTAACTGTTTGTATCGTTTATCCGTGTCAGGAAAGGACTTCATGACAAGAGCTATTTATGTTGAAATAACATAGAATTTTGTTATAGAATTATTTTTATTTCTAATATCGTACTATTTTTGGTACAATTAGCTTTGAAAAAATATAAAAGGAGTTATTTTATGAAAACGACAAATGCTAATGAAGAGAGAGTAGATTTTTCTGTAAGTGTTGCACTATTTTGGATTAAAGGTTATATTTCTGTAGATAATAAGATGATTAAAACGTCTACACAGAATACGATTGCAGGGATTATTCCAGCTGGACAGAATAGTCAAGTATTTAGATTAGACAATGTTCAAGGTTCATCTACACATTCTAGTTATAAGCTATCATCTTTTGTTTGGGGAGCTATTATCGCGTTAATTGGTTTTTCTAGTTTAAGTGCATCTTTCTTCTTTGGATTAATATTATTAGTGATAGGAATAGTTAACTTTTTGAATGGTATTATTAATGTTATTGTTATAAATGGTAATGGTTCTAATTATTCTATATCGATTCCATTTTTTGAAAAAGGAAAAATAGAATACATTAATTCTAAGATTCAAGATTCTTTGGCTTACTCTCAAGATGCACATGACAATAATAGAGTGATGGCTAATGCGAATCAAAATACTAATGCAACAATTGAAGCTATTAGAGGTCAAAATGTAGCACAAGCTAGAGTTGAAGGAGTTCGTTCTTTTTGTTCTAGCTGTGGTTCTAGTCTTGAGGCAAGTGTTAAATTTTGTCCATCTTGCGGATCGCAAAAGTAGTTTTCATATCTGGTGAAAGCTGTGGATTCACTATCAATAGCTCACGGTTTCTTATTTCATTTTGCTATGTAGAAATATAGTTAATGTGGAAATATTCAATTGAATAAAACACTTACTTAGGATCGGGCAATGATTTTTGTTGCTTGATTCTTTTTTTTTGTCTTGTATGCTTGTCCTTGCAAATAAAACTCATGGAGCAATCAGAAGAATTCAAAGAACGAAATTCAGTTAGATGACCATTTTCAAAAGGGAGCTCTTTTTTTTCACTATCCTTTTGATGAAGAAAAAAAGTATGGAGAGAGACGACAATTATAGAAAGTTCACTATAGATTTGTTGTGATTTGAAGCATAGCAAATTTACAGACAATTTTGAAATTGTTTCGTCAATCTTTATAGTATAAAGTTATCGACCTGTCTGAAGAAAAAATAGAAACTTGCAAAGAAGGTATATGCTCGCCTTTATTGTGTGTCAATTAGGCAGTCTGATGTGAGAGAATGAATACTTAACTTTTGTGACGCATCCTTCGATGTAATCCGTCGAGAAATAGGAACTTTTGCAGTATAATAAAAGCAAAAATTAAATAGGAAAGAAGTTACTGCTATGGAATTTATAGAATTATTGATCATCATTGCGATCACGATTACATTTTCAAATATTTTAAGTAAAATTATGCCGACTGTGCCTATCTTTTTCGCACAGATTTTTTTTGGTATTCTTCTTGGAATGACGAAATATGGTCATGAAGTGAATTTTCAGCCAGAAATATTTTTGGTTATGATTATTGCACCCTTGCTTTTTCGAGAAGGAGAAGAAGCAGATACAGCTTCTATCGCAAAGAATTTTTCTACGATTTTATTTTTAGCTTTCGGAGGAGTGATTTTGACACTCATTGCTCTGGGTTTTACCTTACACTTATTTTTTCCAACCATTCCTTTAGCAGCATGTCTGGCTTTTGGAGCGGCTTTAGGCCCCACAGATGCCGTTGCGGTCGGTTCGTTAGCTAAGAAATTAAAAATGCCCAATAAAGTTATCCATATTTTAGCCGGTGAAGGATTATTGAATGATGCATCAGGAGTCACGGCCTTTCAATTTGCCGTGACGGCTTTGTTAACCGGTGCTTTTTCAGTTTTAAATGCCTCGATTACATTATTGATCTCCAGTATAGGTGGTGCATTAGTTGGGTTTGCTGTAGTTTGGATCAAAAACCGAATCGTTCGTTTTATTGAGCAAGTAGCTGCAAAAGACGTGATCAGCTATCTTTTAATTGAACTATTACTGCCATTTGTTGCTTACGTGCTTGCTGAGATGGTGGGGGTTTCTGGAATCATCGCAGCTGTAGTGGCCGAAGTATTGCAATCCAAGCGACATCAGCGAATTACATTATTCGATGCAGAGTTATCTAATCTTTCTGAAAGTATTTGGAATACGATCGGTTTTACACTGAATGCGCTAGTTTTTCTATTCTTAGGGATCGAATTATCTGAAGTTTTTTCTCCTGTATGGACAGATAGGACGTATTCAAATCTTTGGCTTTTAATGATCGTTCTGTTGTTGGTAGTCGTTTTATTTGTTGCCCGTTTCTTGATTATTCGTCTTTTCTTTTGGATAAAGGAAGCAAAGAAATCAGAGAAGACAACATTCCGAGAAATTTGTTTATTAACTTTCGGTGGTGTGAAGGGAACGGTTAGTTTAGCTGCCATCTTTATTTTACCCTTGTCAGTCGATGGGATTGCCTTTGAACAGCGGGCATTGCTTTTATTTTTAACTGCTTGTGTGATTTTTGCAAGTTTACTGGTAGGGATGTTTGCTTTACCTTTCTTCTCAGATGGAGAATATGAAAAGCCAATAGATGTAAAAGAACTAGATATTTTAAATACGGTCATCAATTATATGCAAAAAAAGCTTGAAGAAGAGCAGTTGACAGACAAGGAAGAAGTAGCGATTGAAGCTGTGATCGATCAATATCGTATGCGGATCTGGGAACTCACGACAGAAGGACTGACAGAGACTGATCAAAAAAGAATCCAAGAGTTACAGGCTTTGATGGTAACCATCGAACAAGAAGGATTAGATAAGATGTATCAGAAAGAGGAAATCACTCAAACGAGTTATATTTTATATAACCGTTTATTAGAAAGATACGAAATGGTCAATCAACAAAAATTTCTGACTTGGGCTAGTGTATGGTTAATGATTGGCCGTCGGTTCTTACGAATTCTTTTTCATCCAAAACGTTTTTGGAAAATCAAGCAGCAAAAAGATTTCACCAACTATCCAAAAATCAATGTAGATGAATTAGCTTATATTTTTGAGGAAAATACAAAGAATATTGAACGAAGATTGAAAGTGAATGAAACAAAAATGAATACTAACGTGCGTTCATTTCTTTCCGGCAGAAGAGAAATGTTATTGCGACGACTCTACCATCGAAATATCACATCAATGATTTCGATTGAGAAAAGCCCAATTTATAAGAAAGAATTACTACAAGGTTATACTTTTGAACGAAAAATAATTGATTCTTATGAGGCGAATAAGGAGATAACTTCTTATTCAGCGAATAGTTATCGTCAAAATGTTAACTTATTGGAGTCTTTTGCAATTAGTAAAACAGCCCATTAAAATGATTGAAAAGAATGAAAAAGGCATATACTTTAAAAAAATGAGAAAGTGATTTATAGTAGATTTGTAAGGTGTATATGAAGAATTAGTTGCTAAGTTTAACAAACATTTACGAGGAGTGGTAGAAATGTCACAAGAACAAATCAACAAAATGCATTCTCAAAAAGGTTTTATTGCTGCGTTAGATCAAAGTGGTGGTAGTACGCCAAAAGCTCTGAAAGCTTATGGTATTGATGAGGATCAGTATGAGACTGAAGAAGAGATGTTTGATTTGGTTCAAGAAATGCGTGCCAGAATCATAACTTCTCCAGCCTTTTCCTCAGAAAAAATTATTGGAGCAATTTTATTTGAAGCGACAATGGAAAGAAAGATTGAAGGGAAGTATACAGCAGATTTTCTATTAGAAAAAGGCATTTTGCCCTTCTTAAAGGTAGATAGTGGTCTTGCAGAAGTTGAAAATAATGTGCAGCTTATGAAACCAATGGATCATTTAACGGAACTTCTGAATCGGGCCAATGGGCATCATATTTTTGGAACAAAAATGCGCTCGAATATTTTAGGCTATGATGAAAAAGGAATACATGATGTGGTCGTCCAACAATTTGACTATGCAAAACAAATCATCTCTGCTGGGCTTATTCCTATTATTGAACCGGAAGTAAATATCCATGTGGAAAACAAAGAAAAAATTGAAGCATTGTTAAAAAAGGAAATTATTTTCCAATTAAGTCAATTAGATGAAAATCAAAACGTTATGCTAAAATTGACCATCCCGACTATCGCTGGAAACTATAGCGAATTGATGGTACATCCTAGAGTGGTTCGGGTGGTAGCTTTATCTGGAGGCTATTCTAGAGACGAGGCAAATGCTAAACTAAAGGAAAATAAAGGATTGATTGCTAGTTTCTCAAGGGCATTAAGTCAAGATTTACGAGTAGATCAATCGGAAAAAGAATTTGATCAAACCATTGCAGAAGCTATAGATAGTATTTATATAGCTTCTATCACCTGAGTTTTTTCATAAGTACAGAATAGTGAACTACTTAGACGATTCTGCTTGATTGTTATTTTACAATCAAGTGGAGTCGTTTTTTCAATTATTTGGTCTTATTTGGGGTCGTTTCTGATCAAGGAAGAATGTTCTTTCACAAACAGTTTAGTCATTCCTTTCAACGAAAATAAAAACACTAGCCAAACTGAGAATCTGTATCGATTTCCAGTTTGCTAGTGTTTTTTTGCATGAAAGCAATCAAATTCTGTAAATATACCAAACATACAGAATCAAAAGTCCAATCACAAAGACAAATAAACTACTAATTGCATTTCTCTTATGCGTTTGAGGACTCGCATCTTTAAAGAATACTTTTGAAAATAATAGAATAAAAGCAAAGAGTGCAACTGCCAATCCAATGGTCAATAGGGTGTATCCTTCCAAAAAAATGATCATAGACGTCTCCTTTTTGTTTTTTATTATAACAGAAGGGACAGAGCAAGGGATATTACAAAGAATCACTGACAAGCAGACGATTCAAGCGTTCTGTACAATACAACATGAAGACAGTAAAGAGCAGCAGATAGAATGGATATAGTCCTAGATCGATCTTATTTGCCAGAAAACCAAAAAATGGTGGCATGAAAGTTGTTCCCAGATAAGCACTGGCCATTTGTACACCAATCACTGCTTGTGAGTTTTGTCTACCAAAATTGGTTGGTGTGGCATGGATGATCGCTGGATAAATAGGTGCACAACCAAGTCCAATAATGATCAAACCACTGAATGCAAGAACATCAACTGGAAGGGGGAGAAAGATACAAAAAATTCCTAGTAAGATCCCACCGATTCCCACACGAATCAGTTGCTTGTCTCCTAATCGGTCTGAAACAAAACCAGAGAAGAAGCGACCCATTGTAATACCTAGAAAGAAAAAGGAAGCAAAACGAGCAGCGATCTCTGGATCAATGGCCCGCTGTTGAACTAAATAGCTACTTGCCCAGAGTCCAGTCGTTTGTTCAACTGTGCTGTAAGCAAAGAAAGACCAAAGCATCCAGGGAAGTCCTCGAATTTTTAGAATGTTGTTTAGAGTTAGTGCTTGCGGATGTTTCTCCGCTTCCTCAGTCACAACATTTTTGTTTACTTTCCAAAGTGGAAGACTGAGGAATAATCCTACTGTCAGAACGAGTTGGATAATCCCAACAGCACGATAGCCTTGCTGCCAGCTGGCATGGGTTGTGAGATAGTAACTCATGATGTAAGGACTGGCAGCAGCGCCGACTCCCCAGAAACAATGAAGCCAGCTCATATGACGTGAAGCATAATTCAAGGCAACATAATTATTCAAGGCCGCATCAATAGCACCAGCACCCAAACCATAAGGCACAGCCCAGAAACAAAGCAGATAAAAAGAATTTGACCACGAAAATCCAAGTAGTGCGACCGCTGTAATCAAGACACTGACTGCAGTGATCAATCCTGCACCAAATCGCTTAGTCAAACGATCCGACAACAAGCTTGAGACAATGGTACCGCCAGCAATAATCATAGTGATCAATCCAGCATAAGACAAAGGGACATTCAAACTGGTTTGCATCACTGGCCAGGCAGAGCCAACCAATGAATCAGGTAATCCGAGACTAATAAAAGCCATATAAATAATAACGAGTAATAAAGAATACATTTTTTCTCTCCTAAATTTGATAAAAAAACAACTCCGATTATTGTACCACAGCTTGTAGCAAGTATGGAGAAATAAAATAGTGAGACTATCATCCGAGGCAACGATTTGATAAAATGGAGTAGAAAAATTTTGACTAGAATCTAAGGAGGAATAAAGATGAAGTTTGGTTTTGTGGAATCAGGAAGTATAGCCAAAAAAATGGCTCAAACATTTCAAAATGTAGAGAAAGTAGAAATAATTGCCATCGCGTCTACAAATCCAAAAACAATGGGTGAGTTGAGTGAAGAGTACAATATTCCAGATTGTTATGACTCTTACGAAGAAATGCTGAAATCAGACAATGTAGAGGTTGTATACATCGCTACACCGCATAGTTTTCACTTTGATCAAGCAATGCAGGCCTTGGAAAACGGCAAGCATGTTTTTTGTGAGAAACCGATAGCAATTAGTAAAGAGCTCGTAGAAAAATTATTTATCAAGGCAAAAGAGAAAAAATTATTTATCGGCGAAGCGTTCTGGACAAGATTCAATCCATTGGCTTTAAAGATGCAAAAGGAAATAAAAGAGCAACGTTTTGGTAGGGTTATTTCTTTGATGTCTGATTATGGTGGTAACGGCCTGCACTCGCCTTGACTTGTAAAAAAAGAGTTGGCTGGAGGAGCCTTACTAGATATAGGTGTTTATGGTCTAACGTTAGCATTTATGATGTTGGGGGAACCTAAAAAATGCTCAGCATTTGGTCATCTGAATGAAGAAGGTGTAGATTTACAACATACAATTTCTTTAGCTTATGAACATGGTGTTCTTGCCACTTGCCGACATACAATTGAATCTCTTAGTATGAACCAAGCAGTTTGCATCTGTGAAAATGCTTATTATGTAGTGGAGGATATTGCTAAATTTGCAAAGGTCTCTATTTATAACAATCAGCGTCAGCTGCTTGAAAGCTATGAATTAGACTCTGAAAAAACAGGCTATGAATATGAAGTCGAAGGGCTGATTCAAACACTTGAAGAACGAAGACTAGAATTCTCGTCATTTCCTCATCAAGAGACGCTTCGAATCGTGGGGCTGATCGATCAAATTTCTGATAAATTTCAAAGTGAAAGAAACGTCTGAAGAAAGCGTTGACATTGTTTTTTATTATGCTATTCTCTATTTATGATAACGATATCAGAAAACGTTTTCTTTTCTTGTTTTTGGAGGTGAGAAAAGTACCTACTATTTCAGATGTAGCAAAGCTAGCTGGAGTATCTGTTTCAACAGTTTCTAGAGTGATCAATAATAAAAAATATGTAAAAGAAGAGAAAAGAGCCGCTGTTATAGCAGCGATGAAAGAACTTGACTATCAGCCGAGTAGCATTGCCATACAATTGAGGGGGCAACGTTCAAAAATACTCGGTGTCATTGTTCCGAGAATTACGAATCCATTCTTTTCTTATCTTGTGGACGCGATCCAGAAACAAGCCTATAACAGAAATTATCAGATCATGATTTTTCAAAGTAATGAGAGTGCAGAAAAAGAAACTGTTTTTCTTGAATTGATGCAACAAAAAAGAATTGACGGTATTATTTTATGTGCTGTTGAAAATGATGAAAAAACGATTGCTTCCTACAGTAAGTATGGACCAATTGTCCTTTGCAATGAAAGATTTGAGAATGGCAAGTTGCCGACTGTCAGTTTAGATCATGAAGAAGGTGCCTATATGGGAGTCAAGTTTCTTCTTGAAAAAGGCTATCGAAAAATTGGATATTGTACAGGAGCAGGATTTGAAGAAGAGTATATGGAAAGAACAAGAGGTGTAAAGAGAGCATTGGCAGAATACAATCTGACTGTAAATAAAGATTGGTATTTTACTCAGCAGCTAACGATTGAAGATGGTCAAAGACTTGCCTATAGGTACCAGAAGCTCAAAGATAAGCCAGATGCGATTTTTACTGGTTCAGATGAGGTTGCAGCTGGATTCATATCTAAAGTACAAACCTTAGGAGTTGCCATACCAAATGAAGTTGCAGTTATTGGATACGATAATCAATTGATATCTGAGTTGACTACGCCTGATATTACTACGATAGATCAACCGATCACAGAGATAGGAAAGCAAACAATGAACATGATGTTCAGTTTGCTGGAGGGGCAAGAATATCAAATCAACACTGAGAAGCTGCAAATGGAAATTATTATTAGAGGATCTACATAAACTTTTATGTGGCCTTCTTTTATAAAATATGATATCGATATCAGAATGGACAGTATGGAGAAAAAAGATTGGTGGAAAGAATCCGTCGTTTATCAAATCTATCCCAAAAGTTTTCAAGATAGCAACGGAGATGGAATCGGAGATATTCGCGGAATAATCGATCGCTTGGATCATATCAAAAATCTAGGGACAGACGTTATTTGGATTTGTCCAGTCTACCGTTCTCCAATGGATGACGGTGGCTACGATATCTCTGATTATTATGAGATAGATCCGATGTTTGGGACAAACAAAGATTTAGATGAGCTTTTAGAAAAAGCGAAAAAACTGGATATTAAACTTTTGATGGATTTGGTGGTCAATCATACTTCAGATGAGCATAAATGGTTTAAGGAAGCCTTGCGTGATCCGAGTAGCCGCTATCGAGACTATTATATTTTTAGAGAAGGTCTCAATGGCAATCCACCTAATAATTGGCGTTCTTATTTTGGCGGCTCTGCCTGGACCCCTGTACCTGATGAAGATAACATGTATTATCTCCACGCGTTTACGAAAAAGCAGCCTGATTTGAATTGGGAAAACGAAGAAGTGCGAGAAGCAATCTACGAAATGATCAATCATTGGCTGGACAAGGGACTGGGTGGTTTCCGCATCGATGCGATCTTAAACATCAAAAAACGTTTGGAGTATGGGACATTTGAACCGGATGGTGAGGACGGACTAGCCTTTATCGGACACTGGATCTTAAATCAGCCTGGAATCGAAGTTTGGTTGCGTGAAATGCGTGAGAGAACCTTTAAACCTCATAACAGTATGACCGTTGCTGAGGCAGATGTCCCCAATGATCGTTTGGAAGAATATATTGGGGAAGATGGGTATTATTCGATGGTTTTTGACTTCAGCTATACGGATATTGATGTTCCAGCAACCGGAGAATGGTTCAAAAAGAACGACTGGAGCTGGAACGATATGCGAACCAATATCTTTACGAACCAGTTGCTTACACAAGAAAAAGGCTGGGGAGCTTTGTATTTGGAAAATCATGATCAGCCTCGTTCGATCAATAAATATATTCCGGAAGCAAATATCAATGATCACACGAAAAAAATGCTGGCAACCTTGTTCATGCTACTGAGAGGGACACCTTTCATTTATCAGGGACAAGAACTTGGGATGTCCAATATCGAAAGGGGGAGCATTGATGATTTTGACGATGTGGCGACTCATTCTCAATACAATCGTGCAATCAAGTATGGTCTGACGCCAGAAGCAGCACTGCAGGCTGTCAATAAACGTAGCAGAGATAACTCTCGAACTCCGATGCAGTGGAATAAAGAAAAGCATGCAGGATTTTCTACTGCTGAAAAAACCTGGTTGAAAGTCAATCCAAATTATGGAGTACTGAATGCAGAAGATCAGGAGAAAGATTCGTCTTCCGTATTGAATTATTATCGAAAATTGATCAAGCTTCGTAAAGACAGTTTATATAAAGAAGTCATCGTTTATGGTGAATTTCTACCGGTAAAATATGAAAATGATCATATCCTAGTCTATGAACGTAAACTAGATGAAAAAATCGTGTTGGTTGCATTGAATGTGTCACCTTTTGAGCAAGAATATTATGTAGATACACAGTTTAAAGAAATTTTATTGGGGAATTATGAAAAAATAGCAATCGATGAACACAATAGAATCAATCTGCGACCATTTGAATGTGTTGTGTTAGCAAATTATGGAGGTTAATCAATGAAAATCAAAAACGAAGCAATGCTTATTACCTATGCAGATAGCTTAGGCAATAATATGAGTGAATTAAAAACAGTATTAGACAAGCATTTGCATGGCGTGATCGGCGGGGTTCATCTTTTGCCTTTCTTTCCATCTACAGGAGATCGCGGCTTTGCACCGAGTGATTACACGACTGTCGATCCAGAGCTGGGAACATGGGAAGATGTGGAAGCTTTGGGAGAGGAATATTACCTGATGTTTGATTTTATGATCAATCATATTTCCCGCGAATCGAAATTCTTTCAGGATTTTAAGAAAAATCATGAGGAGTCTCCGTATAAAGACATGTTTATTCGGATACATGAATTTTTTCCGGAAGGGCGTCCGACAAAAGAAGACATTGATCTGATTTACAAACGCAAAGACAAAGCGCCGTTTCAAACTGTTGTATTTGCGGATGGAACGACAGAAGAGGTTTGGAATACCTTTGGTGAAGAGCAGATCGATTTGAATGTCACCAAAGAAGTTGTGAAAGAATTTATTCGTGAAATGATCAAAGACATGGCCAGCCACGGCTGCTCATTAATTCGTTTAGATGCCTTTGCCTATGCAATCAAGAAACTGGATACCAATGATTTCTTCGTGGAGCCTGATATTTGGGAACTATTGGATGACGTGCGTCAGGAAGCTGCGAAATATGATGTGGAATTGTTGCCGGAAATCCATGAACATTACACAATCCAAATGAAAATCGCGGATCATGATTATTATATTTATGATTTTGCCTTACCTATGGTAACCTTGTATTCTCTTTATAGTGGGAAGTCTGAACGGTTAGCGAATTGGTTGAAAATGAGTCCGATGAAGCAGTTTACAACATTGGATACTCATGATGGCATCGGTGTGGTCGATGCCCGTGATCTATTGACAGAGAAAGAATTGGATTATACTTCTGAAGAGCTATACAAAGTCGGAGCTAATGTGAAAAAAGTGTATTCAAGCGCGAATTACAATAACTTAGACATTTATCAGATCAACAGCACCTACTATAGTGCATTGGGCGACAATGACCGCAGCTATCTGTTGGCTCGGGCGATCCAAGTATTTGCCCCAGGGATCCCGCAGATCTATTACGTGGGGCTATTGGCAGGCAAAAATGACATCGAATTGTTGGAAGCGACCAAAGAAGGTCGGAACATCAATCGTCATTATTATCAACTGGCTGAGATCGATGAAGAAGTCCAACGACCAGTGATCCAAAAACTATTTGATTTGTTGAGATTCCGCAACGAGTCGGCCGCCTTTGATTTGTCAGGAACGATCGAAGTAACGACGCCTTCAGAAGAAGAAATCCAAATCGTTCGTAAGAATCAAGCAGGAGATCAAACCGCTGTCTTGACTGCTCATTTAGCAACGAAAGATTTTGTCATCACATCAAATAACACAACTATTTTAGAACAATAAGAAAGGGTCTGCCTGACCACCACAAAACAGAACAATTTATCCTTTTAAAGGTATAAATTGTTCTGCTTTTGATGTATAAGGTGTCGCAGATAAAATTTTATGAAATACACAGTAGAAAAAGCGAACCAGTTTATTAAAGAAAAGAAGCAAGAAGTCAACGATCAATACCGTCAAAAGATTCATGCACAACCACCGATTGGCTGGATGAATGATCCTAATGGTTTTATCGGTCTGGAAGAGGAGTTGCATTTATTTTATCAATTTTATCCATACGAAAGTATCTGGGGACCTATGCATTGGGGGCACATGAAGAGTGATAATGGTGTGATTTGGACTGATTTGCCTGTTGCTTTAGCGCCAGATCAGTCTTTTGACAAGCAAGGTTGTTTCTCCGGAACCGCCATTTTTTCAGAGGAACAACTTGTTTTGATGTATACAGGCTGTGAGACTGTCGATGATAAGACCCTTCAGCAGCAATGTATTGCTACTTCTAGTGATCTGATTCATTTTGACAAACCAGCAGAAAATCCCGTGATCTCTGTTAAAAATTGTCCACCAACAATCTCGAAAAAAGATTTTCGTGATCCTAAAATCATTCAAAAAAATGGACGTTACTATGCTTTGATCGCGACAAAAAGTATAGATGACTTTGGGCAAATCGTTTTATTTGAATCTGAAGATTGTCAGAAATGGACGTTTAAATCGGTCGTACTTACAGGAAATGAAACACTAGGTGTGATGTGGGAGTGTCCTGACTTGATTGAACTTGATGGGAGAGATCTCTTGATATTGTCTCCAATCGAAATGCCAAGTCAGAACCAAAAGTTCACCAATCTTTCTTCAGCCATTTATTTTGTCGGTAAAATGGATTGGGAACAAGGAACCTATGAATATGAATTTTATGATGAGATCGATGCAGGACTTGATTTTTATGCGCCTCAGATGGCTGTATTCAAGCAACAGCCTGTCCTGATCGCTTGGATGCAAATGTGGGATCGAAATCAACCAACTCATGATCTAACACACCATTGGGCGGGTTGTATGACAAGTGTCAGAAAAATCTCCTTACAAGAAAATCGTTTGATTCAGCGGCCGATCATCGAACCTTTCACAAAAGAGACGAAAATTTCTGTGAAAGGGAAAAAAGTATTTCAACTGAAAAAGGAACCAGTGTATCTGTCCTTTGACTATTTGGAAGAAGATGATTTTTGTCTGCAGTTGCAAAATGACTCGGAGGAGACGGTTTTTTTCAAAAAGGAACAGAATCAGTTCATGATCGCTCGAAAGAAGATGCAGAATGAGATCATCGGAAAAGAAACGGAATACCAAGACTATCGTGAGTATACTTGTGAAACTAGTTTTCGAGAGAACAAGATTGAAATCATTCTAGATGCATCCAGTATCGAAGTATTTATTGGCGATGGACAGAAGACAATGTCTATGCGATTTTTCCCACAGCAGCCATTTGATCATGCACGCTTCACTGTTAAACATGCTCAAGAAGAATACACACTTTCTGTTAAAGAGCTGGCGAAATGAATAAAATCGAGTTTAAATAATTTTGATAAATATTGACAGAAGAATAAACGGGCTAGTAGTGATGCTTTTAGATAATTGAAGCTCGTTACTAGCTTGTTTTTTATTTTTTTTAATCATTTTGTTAAATTGTGGGTTTGCATATTTACCTGTTTTGTGATTATATTTAGTAAACGCTTTATGAAAGAAGGAGAGAGTATGGTAGGGATCAGAGATGTTGCAAAACGAGCGGGGGTATCGATTGCTACAGTATCGAGGGTACTAAATGAAGACCCCACCTTGTCTGTTACTGATGAAACAAAACGAAAGATCACTGAATCTGTTCAATTTTATAATTATGTCAAGAAAAAAAATACAACAAAAAATACAAGCAATATCGCTCTGATAACTACCGTTTCTGAGATTGACGAAATAGAAGATCCTTATTTTAGAGCGATTCGACGTGGAATTCAACTAGAGGCTGAAAATAGCAAGATAACTCTAAAAAAAATCATCCGTTTGTCCGATACTTCTTTAGATTTGTCAGAATTGACAGGATGCCAAGCAGTATTGATCATTGGTCAAGTATCATCTTCAGTCGTTGAAAAAGTATTGTCTGTCAACAGTAATCTTGTAGTGATCGATGATTCGAATGTCACTTCAGAAGTAGATGCAGTGTTTACGGATTTAGCTGCAGCAACGGAAGAGCATCTGAACCGGCTTTATGAAAAAGGTCACCGAAACATTGCATTTATTGGTGGAAGACGCGTTCGAATCGATGAAAATGGGGAGAGATATTTCTCTGATGATGACTACAGAAAAGTAGCTTATGAAAATTGGATGATCAGTAAGAACCTAAAAAAACATATAAAAATTTACTTAGAAGGTTGGAGTACCTTAGAGGGGATGAAGGCGGCAGATAGACTTTTAGAGAAATATAGTGGAAGTGATCAACTTCCGACAGCGATCGTTGTTGGAAATGATCCCATAGCTGTTGGCGTCTATCGTTCAATACAGAAAAATGGATTGAAGATTCCAGAAGATATTTCAATTGTTAGTTTTGATAATATCGAGGTTGCTGGATTTTTGACACCATCATTAAGCACGGTAAATATAAATACTGAAGAATTAGGTAAAATCGCGGTAAGAATTGTTGACATGCGTGTCAAAAAATTAAGGCATATTCCGATTCGGGTGGTTGTTTCTAATAATATCATCGTACGTGAAAGTGAAAAAGAATTGTAAGAGAGGATGGAAAACCATCCTCTCTTATTTTTTACTAAAGTTGTTGACAAAACATTTAGTTAACAGTTATATTAGTGTTAACAAAGAAAGCGCATTCAAAAGAGTTCCAAGGAGGAAACTAAATGAACTTATCGAAAAAAATTATTTTATCCTGTTCAACATTAACAATTGCGGTTTTATTAGCTGCCTGCGGTGGTGGAAGTGAAGACAGTAGTGGAAAAACAGAAATCGAGTTTTTCAATCAAAAAGTAGAAATGCAAACAACTCTGTCTGAAATCATTTCAGATTTTGAAGCAGAAAATCCTGATATCAAGGTAAAATTCACCAATGTTCCAGATGCAGGAACTGTTTTAAAAACAAGAGTATCGAGTAATGATATTCCAGATGTCGTTAATACGTATCCAATGAATGCCGATTTTAAAGAATGGGCGGCCAATGGTATTTTTGAAGATTTGACGGATAAGGAATACTTAAGCAATCTGGCAGAAGGAGCAGCTGAATCTTACGCAATAGAGGATAAAGTCTACAATATCCCATTAACAAGCAATGCTTCTGGAATCTATTACAATCAATCAAAATTTGATGAATTAGGACTAGAAGCACCGAAAACATTTGCCGAATTTGAAGAGTTAGTAGAAGAAATCAAATCAAATGACGAAGTGCCTTTTGCTTTAGCTTTGACTCAGTCTGAAGGATGGATGCTCATGGGATATCATCAACTAGCTTGGGCAACGGCAACTGGCGGTGGAGAAGAAGCCAATGAAGCACTACGATTCAGCCCTAAAGGAGCAATTCAAGAAAATGATCCTGTCTTTGAAGAGGTAGTGGCTAAATTGGACTTGCTAGCAGACAATCCTCAAAGAAATGCGCATGGTGCCTCATACGATGACGTGGTTGCATTGTTCTCTCGTGGAGATGCTTTGATGATGCCGAATGGAACATGGGCGTTACCAGCAATCAATAATCAAGAACCAGAATTTGAATTGGGAATGTTCCCATTCCCAGGAGATAATGAAGGTGAAGAGCTAGTAGTTGGTGGAGCAGATCTTGCAGTTTCTATCAGCGAGAGCTCTGCAAATAAAGAAGCAGCGAATAAGTTTGTTGAATACTTGACGACAAAAGAAGCGATGCAGAAATATTATGATGTAGACGGTTCACCAACGTCAGTGACTGCCGTAGAAACAGAAGGGAAGTTTCCTGGTACTGAGGGAGTTACCCAACATGTGTTTACAGATCGTCAGTTTATTTGGTTGAATAGCGAGTGGACATCAGAAGTCGAGTTCCATCATTTGACTGTTGATTATGTGGGTAGTCCAGATGCAGCGACTTTAGCTAATAATTTAAATGCCTTTTTAGATCCAATGAAAGACTAACTTTCGAATCATTGAGTCTTTATGTTCTTAAAATTAATGCCTTAACAGATATCTATGATCGATAGAATCTGTTAAGGCATTAATAATCATAGAAGAAGTAGGGGAGGTCAGCTGTTTGCATAAAGAAAGAATAAAAGAGGTCAACCTTTTTATCCAGGACAATGTTCAAAAGGTTGTTCAAGATTATCGGAATGAGTTTCACTTGATGCCTCCAATCGGTTGGTTGAATGATCCGAATGGCTTTGTTTATTTTAGAGGAGAATATCATCTTTTTTTTCAATATCATCCATACAGCAGTAAATGGGGACCGATGCACTGGGGACATGCCAAAAGTAAGGATCTCGTTCATTGGGAACATTTGCCTGTAGCACTTGCTCTTAGTGAGAGTTATGACTTGGATGGCTGCTATTCTGGAAGTGCGATCGTTAAGGACGAAAAACTGTATCTCATCTATACCGGTCACGTTGAGAACGGTAAGGATCGTAGAGAAGTCCAATGTATCGCCAGTTCAGAAGACGGCATCCATTTTGTGAAGCACAAAGAAAATCCCATCATTTTTGAAAAGCAGCTGGAGGGAATCGCTAGTACAAAGGAGTTCCGTGATCCTAAAGTATTCAAACGTAAGGACAAGTATTTTGTCGTTTGTGCAGCTCAAAAGGAAAACAGAGGACAAATACTTCTCTTTCAATCAAAGGATCTATTCTCATGGGAATTCAAGTCGGTTTTACTGGAAGGTAACGACAGTCAAGGTGTTATGTGGGAATGTCCAGATTTGTTTCATTTAGACGATAAAGATGTTCTACTGATTTCACCTATTCAAATGGAAAAACAAGGATATGACTATCATAATACGTGCTCTATTGTCGCATTTATTGGAAGTGTCGATTGGGCGATGGGAAAATTTCAGGTAGACAATTTCCATGAAATCGATCACGGTTTGGATTTTTATGCGCCACAAACCTGTGAAGGTCCTGATCATCAGCGAATATTGGTTGCTTGGATGCAGATGTGGCATAGGAATATCCCTACCGACGATCTAAATCATCATTGGGCGGGCTCCATGACTTTACCGAGAGAGCTTCGAGTTGTCGATGATCAACTTGTACAAACCCCAATCAAGGATATCTATGAGTACATTGATTATGATGAATCGCAACTACCGGATACTAAGAATTCTACGTACATTTTAAAGAAAGTAGCTATGATCAACAGTATTTAAAGGCTATTTTTACACTAGGAGATTCAGAAAAGGTACAAATTTTTTATGCAAAAGACAAAGAAGTTAGCTTTGAAATCAGTTATGACTCTCAACAACAACTGCTGACCGTCAGCAGAGAAAATATCGGTTATGAAATCAACGGGATAGAGGAGACTCATTTAACAAAGCGTCAGATGCCGGTAGACTTGCGGGACTCTAAGCTACAAATTGAAATGTTCAGAGACACATCCACGATGGAAATTTTTGTCAATCGTCAACAGACTATTAGCATGACTTTTTATGACAACAAAAAAGGAGGAGACATTCAAATAGAGTTAGGAAATCAATCAAAATTGATCCAATTTTCTAATGGAAAAATAGATAAACATAAAAAGTAAAGTGTTTACTATTTATTTAGTAAAATATGTTGACAAAACACTTGGTTAACAGTTATATTATTTATATCAAAGAAAGCGCATTCTGTTAGAATGCATAGGGGGAAAAAACGAATGAAAATGTCGAAGAAAATGATTGTGGCTAGTTTAGCAATCGGTGCAACAACTTTACTTGCAGCTTGTGGAGGAGGGAACGAAAGCAACGGTGATCAGACAGTCGTTGAATTTTTTAATCAAAAAGTCGAGATGCAATCCACGCTTTCCGAAATTATCTCTGATTTTGAAGCAGAAAATCCAGATATTAAAATCAATTTTACCAATGTTCCTGATGCGGGTACGGTTTTAAGAACACGGGTAGCTAGTGATGATGTTCCTGATGTGGTCAATGTTTTCCCACAAAATACGGATTTCCAAGAATGGGCAGCTAATGATGTGTTTGAAAATCTGACAGATAAAGAATATCTCGATAATCTTCAAGAAGGTGCGGCAGATCCGTATGCAGTCAATGATCAAATTTATAGTGTACCCTTAACAAGTAATGCTTGGGGATTCTACTATAACAAAGACAAATTTGACGAATTAGGATTAGATATCCCAACTACATGGGATCAATTTGAATCACTGGTAGCTGATATTCAAGCTCAGGATGAAACACCTTTCGCACTGGCTTTGACTCAGGCAGATGCTTGGACGTTGAACGGTTATCACCAATTAGCTTGGGCAACGATCAATGGTGGCTTTGAAGGAGCGAATAATGCTTTAGTTCATAGTCCAAAAGGAGACATTCAAGTTGGGAATGAAGATTTTGATTTGGTTGCAGACGAGTTAGATCTGCTAAATGGCACTGCTCAAAGAAATGCACAAGGAGCAACCTACGATGATATCGTAGCTGCCTTTGCAAGAGGCGATGCGTTGATTTTACCAAATGGCCTATGGGCGCTTCCTGCAATCCAAAATCAGCAACCAGAATTTGAAGTGGGTATGTTTGCTTATCCTGGTCTGAATGAGGATGAAGCGATGACCGTCGGTGCTGCCGATTTAGCATTGTCTATTGCTGAAAATTCTTCAAACAAAGAAGCAGCAAATAAATTTGTAGAATACATGACTACGAAAGAAGCAATGCAAAAATACTACGACGTCGATGGTGCACCAACCTCTGTAACAGCAGTGGATACAGAAGGTAAATTCCCAGAAACAGAAGGTGTGACACAATATGTGTTTACCGATCGCCAGATTGTTTGGCTACAACAAGAGTGGACTTCTGAAGAAACATTCCATCATTTGACTGTTGAATACATCAACAATCAAAACAGAGAACAATTAGCAACGAACTTAAATAATTTCTTCGACACAATGAAATAGTCTCTAAATCCTACTAATGGGTATTTGGAATATTATTCTAGATACTCATTAGAAGGAATTTCTTAAGGGAGATGAAGGAGGATACTATGAAAAAAGGAAATATATTCAATCGTTACTGGGCGTATCTGTTTATCCTAGTGCCTGTCGCATTACAGCTTGTTTTTTTCTATTTTCCTATGTTACAAGGCTTTTTCTATAGTCTGACAGATTGGACAGGTTTGACTCCAAATTATAATATGGTTGGTTTTAGCAATTTCGGTATGATTTTATCTGATCAAAAATTTATCAAAGCCATCGGATTTACGGTCTTCTTTACTATCGGTATGATCGTTGGTCAAATAGTCTTAGGAATCTTGGTTGCACGCTTCCTGAATCGAAAAATGCGCGGGGTTGGATTTTTTAGGACAGCTTACTTCTTCCCAGCGGTATTGAGTACGGTTACTTTAGGTTTGATTTTTAGACAAATTTTCAACTATGGATTTCCACAAATTGGTGAATTATTAGGAATCGAATTCCTTCAGCAAAACTTATTGGCGAATGAAAAAACAGCGATCTGGGGTGTATTGTTTGTTGCACTATGGCAAGGTGTTGCGATGCCGATAGTTATTTTCTTATCAGGTTTGCAAAGTATTCCAGATGACATTTTAGAAGCTGCATCTATTGATGGAGCAACCAATAGACAAAAATTTTGGAACATCGAATTGCCTTATTTACTCCCTTCCCTAAGTATGGTATTCATCATGGCCTTAAAAGCCGGATTAACAGCCTTTGACTTGATTTATGCATTAACAGGTGGAGGACCAAGTGATACTACGACGACTTTGGGAATGCTTGTTTATAATTATGCTTTCCGAAACAATCAATACGGATATGCCAACGCGATTGCCGTTGTGTTATTCGTAGTTATCGCAATTATTTCTGTGTTGCAAATAAGAATGTCACGACGATTTGAAGTCTAAGGAGGAAAAGAAAATGAAACAAAAAGGTTCGATATTTAGTTATTTATTTTTAATTGTTGGATTTGTTCTAATTTTTGTTCCTCTGATTATGACGGTCTTAAGCTCATTTAAAGAAACAAGACAAATCACAGGCAACTTTTTTGGACTTCCGAATCCCTTTACAATGGACAATTTCCAAAGACTGATTTCAGATGGTATTGGACAGTACTTCTTTAATTCTGCCTTGATCTCTGTAGTCTCAATTGTCTTGATCACGTTTTTTGTTCCGATGGCTGCTTTCTCCATTGCTAGAAATATGTCAAAAAAGAAAGCTTTTGCCTTGATGTATTCCTTCCTATTACTAGGCATCTTTGTTCCGTTTCAAGTAATCATGATACCGATCACTACGATGATGACTCGTTTAGGACTGTCTAATATTCCAGGTCTGATTATTCTTTATTTAGCCTATGCCGTGCCGCAAACCTTGTTTTTATATGTTGGATACATCAAAACAGGTATTCCAGTAGAACTGGACGAGGCAGCAGAGATGGATGGTTGTGGGAAATTCAGAATGTATTTCCAAATTGCTTTTCCGTTGATGAAACCGATGCATGCAACAGTGCTGATCATTAATGCTTTATGGATCTGGAACGATTTCTTACTGCCCCTACTAATTTTAAACAGAGACTCTGCAAACTGGACACTGCCATTGTTCCAATACAACTATCAAGGTCAGTACTTCAGTGACTTTGGTCCATCATTTGCCTCTTATGTGGTAGGTATCGTGGTTATTCTGGTAGTATATTTGATTTTCCAAAAAAATATTATTTCCGGTATGACCAGTGGTTCGGTAAAATAAGAACGATCATAAAAATGTGTAGACGAAAACAACAGAGTCTGCACATTTTTAAATAATAAACATTTTGAACGAAGTAACTATTGGAGGTATTTTAAGTGATACATTTTGACGAGCAGACACAAACCTTTCATTTGAAAAATAGCAAGATCAGTTATCTATTAGCAATAGAAGAAAATAACTATCTGGCACATCTTTATTTTGGAAAAGCAATCAAACATTATTCTGGAGGCTATCAGTATCCAAGAACAGATCGATCTTTTTCGCCGAATGCGCCGACTTCAACTGATCGCTTATTGTCCCTTGATACACTACCTATGGAGTATCCAGGACATGGTTTTGGTGATTTTAGAGAACCTGCTTACAATATAAAATTACCTAATGGAAGCCGGATCAATGATTTTCGCTATGATAGTCATGAGATCCAACAAGGTAAGCCGAAGCTTGAGGGTCTACCAGCTTTGTATACAGAGTCGGAGAGTGAAGCAGAGACGCTAGTGATTGATCTGAAAGATCCTATAACAGGGCTGAAGCTAAAGCTATTTTATAGTATCTACGAAGAGTATGCAGCTGTGATCCGTTCAGTACAACTTGTTAATGAAACCTCTGAGACAGTGGAAATCAATCAATTAGCTAGCCAGTCGCTTGATTTTCCAAATCGTAAACTGGAATTGATCCATTTGAACGGTACTTGGGGACGTGAACGTCAGCTAACAAGAGAAGAAGTCCAAACAGGGATTAAAATTTTGGATAGTAAAAGAGGATCAAGTAGTCATCAGCAAAATCCTTTTGTCGCTCTTGTTGAACCGCATACGACGGAATTTCAGGGAGAAGCCTATGGATTTAACTTAGTTTATAGTGGGAATCATGAAACGACGATCGAAAAAGATCCTTTTGATCAAACGAGACTCGTCATGGGAATCAATTCTTTTAATTTTAGTTGGCAGTTAGAGCAGGATGCTCGCTTTCAAACACCTGAAGTCGTTATGGTCTATAGTGATAAGGGCTTGAATGAGCTATCTCATACGTATCATGATCTATACAATCAACGCTTGGTTCGAGGAAAGCATCGTTTACAGGAGCGTCCAACCCTGATCAACAATTGGGAAGCCACTTACTTTGATTTTAATGAAGAAAAGATTATGAATATTGTCGATGAAGCAAAAAAATTGGGCATTGAGATGTTTGTTCTAGATGATGGTTGGTTTGGTAATCGGGAAGATGATTATACTTCATTAGGAGATTGGGTCGAAACCGAAGGGAAACTGGCTTGCGGTCTAGAAAAGCTGGCTAAAAATATCAAGAATGAAGGCATGAAATTCGGGATATGGTTTGAACCAGAAATGATCTCAAAAGATAGTGATTTGTTCCGTGCCCACCCGGATTGGGCTTTGGGGGTACCTGGTCATGGTCGCTCATTGAGTCGTAGCCAATATGTTCTTGATTTCTCTCGAGAAGATGTTCGAGACAATATTTATCAGCAAATGAAAGCTATTTTTGATCGAGTGCCTATTGACTATGTGAAATGGGATATGAATCGTAATATGACAGAGGTTTACTCTGTGCTGCTAGCAGCAGACCAACAAGGAGAAGTTGCCCATCGGTATATGTTAGGCTTCTATGAATTTTTAGAAAAATTGACGACAGAATATCCTGATATTCTATTTGAAAGCTGTTCTGGCGGAGGCGGTCGTTTTGATGCCGGTTTGTTGTATTATATGCCGCAAACATGGACCAGCGACAATACAGATGCTGTCGCTCGTTTGAAAATTCAATATGGAACCAGCATGGTTTATCCGATCTCAAGTATGGGTGCACATGTTTCCGCAGTACCGAATCACCAGACTGGCCGAAATACGAGCTTGGAGACTCGTGGGAATGCCGCAATGGCAGGAGTTTTTGGTTATGAACTTGACTTGACTCAACTGACAGCAGAGGAAAAAGACGAAATAAGAGACCAAGCGAAATTTTATAAGAAACATAGACAATTGTTCCAATATGGGACCTTTTACCGGCTGGAAAGTCCTTTTGAAGGAAACGATACAGCTTGGATGTTTGTTTCGAAAGATCAATCAGAAGCAATGGTCTTCTATTTCCGAGTGCTTGCAGAGGCAGCTCATCCTCTAGTTACGTTGAAGCTTGCTGGATTAGATGAAGAAGCAATTTATTGTATGGATGAACGCGAAATGGGTGGCGATGAGTTGATGAATCTAGGCTTTTATATGGATTCAGAACTACATGGTGACTATGTGACACAACGTTTTTATTTACAAAAAGTATAAAGGAAACAACCAACCTTGATTTTGCATGGTTGGTTGTTTTTAAAAAATGAGGGAGGTTGAATGAAAATGAAAAAGGGGATCAATGTTTGGACAATGCCGAAAGAATTTTCTATAAAAGATCAAATTGAGCTAGCTGAGAAAGCAGGCTATCAAACGATTGAATTGAATGTTGCCGAAAAGCATGAAAAAGAGTTGGATCTAAGTTTAGAAACGACTGAAGAGGAGCTTGAAGAAATAAAGAAGCTTCTTGATAGCGCTAATGTGAAACTCGAAAGTATCTCAACAGCTCTTCATTGGGAATACCCTTTGACATCAAATGAAGGAGAGACAAGAGAGCAAGGGCGAAACATTGTTAAAAAAATGATTGATTTTGCGAAATATTTAGGTGCAGAAGTCGTTTTAGTTGTTCCTGGTTTAGTCACTTCTGAGGTATCGTATTTGTCTTGTTACACTCGATCAATGGACGCATTGAAGCAATTAGCACCTTATGCTGAATCAAAGAAGATCACAATAGGGATCGAGAATGTAGAAAATTTATTTTTATTAAGTCCTTTGGAAGCACGTGATTTTATCGATGAAATCGGCTCACCCTTTATACAATTCTATTTTGATGTCGGTAATGCATTGCCTTTTGGTTATCCAGAGCAATGGATTCAAATACTAGATCATCGGATCAAAAGGATTCATGTGAAAGATTTCAAAAAAGAGATTGGTAATCTGCAAGGCTTTTGTCAACTGTTAGCAGGAGATGTTGATTGGGAAGAAGTCCTGTTAGCCTTGAGAGCCATTGGTTACGAAGGACCTTTGACCTGTGAGCTTTCACCGTATCGATTCCAAGGAGAACAATTAGCTTATGATACCAGTCGTGCACTAGATTTATTGCTCGCTTACGGAGAGTCATAAAGTGGATCAAGGATGTAGACTGGAGGTTCATAGTAGATTCTAGCATGTAAGTATTCGGCACTTTTATCAAAGGAGATGGGGATATGACAGGAAGGTTTTTAAAAGATTTTCGTTGTTACTGCTGTCTGACTAAAGCTGAAGGTGCTCGAATCTTAGAGGTGCCATTAGAAGATTATCAGTCTCTTGAAAAGGAAAATACAAGTATCATTCCCCATTTAAGAAGACTGACAGGCAAGCTGTTTATCGTTTCGTATTTGTATTTTGATAAGTAGATATACTTAGAGGAGCACTGGATCTTGAATTCAGAGTTCCTCTTTTTATTGCCAAGCAAAAAAAAGACAGGGAAGCATATGCTTTCCTGTCTTTGATATTTATTCTTAGTAGTATTCGCCGTGACGGTAGTCCCAAGAGTTGAAGGTGTCTGAAAGATACATCATGATCTTGTCGACATCCAAACCTTTACGGATCAATACAGGGGCCGGTGAGATCGAACGCGCTGTTCCTTGCTCAGGAACCAGCTTTCCATCTTTGTCTACAAATGAAACCATCACACCTTGTTCGTAACGTGTTTCAATTGTTTTATCTGGCTGGATAGAAGCGACATAGTCATCGCCATCAATGATTAGATCGGCTTCGTTTTCGATTTGTTCACCGATTCCTTCTACTAAACCGCGATTTCCTTTACCAGAGGGGTTAGCTGAGCTTGCAAATAGTAATGTTTTATCTTCTGCCCAAAGCTCTTGTGCGATTTGTTCGCCAGGTGTACCGAATTTTAGGACGAAACAGCTTGTTCCACGAACATCGGTCATCAATTCATCAGAACCATCTTCCGGAATGTATTGTTTTCCGGATTCTTTCCAAGGAAGGATTGCGCCAAATAGGACATCTTCTTCCCAACATTTTTTATAAACAGCTGCCATTTCTTCCGTCAGGTCAGCAAGTTCAAAAAGCTGTTCAAGTGAGCCGCATAGAACAACTCCTGGTTTATTTCTTTTACGATTTTTTGCAGAGAATTTTCTTTCTAAGCCTGCTTTGTCCGCTACAGTGATAATGTAACCAACTTTTGTCGGACAAACGACAACTTTCCCTCCACTTTTTAGTAGATCAATTGCTTCTTTTATAGGGGAACCAGTCCACGCTAGATGTTTTTCTTGAGTCATAACAAACAAAACCCTTTCCTTAACAGTATTTATTTTTCTTAACTTACAAAGTGTGTCTATAAATCAGAAAATTCTGATTTTATAAGTGTAATAAGTAAAATAATAGTACAATCTGATAGGATAGTCAAGGTTATTTTGAGCCAATCGTAGCAGAAAAAATGCAGATAAAAAAACGCATGGATCAGCATAAATCCACGCATTTTTTTAAGATTATTCACTTAAAAGAGAGGCTTTAACATCTTCGATAATGTTTGTGTTAGCAATTGGTCCATTGTACAACCAGCTGGAGTCACCATCAAATTCAAAGACCTGATCATTTTGAACAGCAGCTAGATTTTTCCAGATGCTTTCTTCAAACAATGGCGCTTCTGTGTCACTGTTCACCAAAAAGATCGTGTCAGCATCAAGTTCAGCCAGTTTTTCCAGAGAAACCGCATTCCAGTCAGCTGTAGCTGCATCAGAAATCTCTTCTACTAGTGCTGGTTTATCCAAGCCTAGATCCCCATAGAGAACCGCACCGCTTGAGCGAGTGTCTGTGACCATGAAGATCGAATTGTTCACGACCCATAGCATTGCAACCGATTGATCAGTGACTTTTTCATCTAGTTCAGTTTTTGTTTCCTCAGCCAATGTGTCATAGGTCGCAAGCACTTCTTGCGCTTGATCTTCTTTGCCTAGAACGGTAGCAATATCGTTCAGTTGCTCACGCCAGTTGACTTCTTCTCCATTTGTCACGACATAGGTCGGTGCGATTTTTGTATATTCTTCGTATTTTCCACCTTCAACAGTGCTAGTAGAACCGATTAACAGTAGATCAGGTTCGTAACCAAGCACTTCCTCATAAGGTAATGAAAAATCGATCGTTGGAATTCCATCTAGTTCATCTTGCAAATAAGTTTGGATGCTAGAATCATTGACGGTCCATTGGGCAATAGGCAGTGTATCCAAAGCAACAAGATAATCCTCCAGGTAGCTGGCGATAATGCGCTCAGGATTGGCCAGAATCGTGACTTCGTTTCCTAATGTATCGGTTAAAATACGTTCTGTTGCTTCACTGCTTGAAACAGACGTAGAATCTTGTGTCTCACTGCTTGCGTTGCTGCAAGCTCCTAATAAAAATGCAGTGCTCAGCAAGAGTACAGCACCTAAAACGGTTTTCTTTTTCCCCATAAAAATTCCCCCTACAATTCTTTCCTGATAATGATAATCATTATCAGTTAAAAAGTAAGAAAAGTCAATCCTGTTTTTGTTGTGACATAGATATTTTTAAGAAAGAATTGCAAAACAGCGGAGGCTCACCTATAATGATTTCATTGAGAAT
The DNA here is from genome assembly GCF_053760925.1 of Enterococcus olivae. Classification (NCBI taxonomy): domain Bacteria; kingdom Bacillati; phylum Bacillota; class Bacilli; order Lactobacillales; family Enterococcaceae; genus Enterococcus; species Enterococcus olivae. The sequence goes on along the minus strand of NZ_JBSMVT010000015.1, from coordinate 45,000 downwards.
GATTCTCAATGGTGTTTTTTGATTGAAATGAAATTAAAGGATGAAGTATATGGGACTTTTATCAGCAGAACAGTTAGCGACTGGCTACAGAGATCAGCAAATCAGCGAGAATTTGAATTATACTTTCTATGAAGGAACAATGACCAATATCATCGGTCCAAATGGTTGTGGGAAGTCGACTTTTCTAAAAACGCTGGCTCGGATTTTACCTAGTCAGAAGGGAACGGTTTTATTAAATAGTAAAGAATTGAATCAATACAGCAGTAAGCAAGTGGCTAGAGAGCTGGCGATGCTGGCGCAAACATCCGAAACGCAGATCGATCTACCTGTCTTTGACGTGATCGCCTACGGTCGTTACCCTTACCAGTCAGGTTGGGGGAACCTGTCCAATGAAGATCAGCAGATTATCCAGTGGGCGTTGTCAATCACAGGCTTGACGGAATTGGCCAGAGAGTCTGTCGCGACACTATCTGGAGGACAAAGACAGCGAGTATGGATCGCAATGGCTTTGGTACAGGATACCGACATTGTGATTCTTGACGAACCGACGACTTATCTAGATCCGGCACATCAGCTAGAGGTTTTGAATGTTTTAAAGGAAATCAACCAAACCAAAGGCAAAACGATTATTATGACTAGTCATGATATCAATTTAGCTTCCCGTTTCTCTGATGGCATCATTGCGATGAAAAAGGGTGCCATTCTAAAGGAAGGAACACCGGAAGAAGTGATCACAGCAGATGTTTTACGAGAAGTCTTCCAAATCGAAGCAGATATCATCCTTCATCCTGGTACACAAAGACCGTTAGTGCTTTCTTATGAGGTTTTGAAGACGGAGGGGTCTCATGATAAATAATAAAGGATATAATCCTTGGTTGTTGGGGACATTACTACTGTTAGTACTGGTTTTCAGTGTGGCTTTTTCACTGATCGTAGGTGCAGTAACAATCCCTTTTGAAACTTTTAAAGAGGCCTTTATCGACTTTGACACGACGAACCAGTTACATCAGGTGTTGATCAATGTTCGTTTACCAAGAATCTTGGGTGCCGTAGTTGTTGGTGTTAGTCTATCTATCAGCGGGGCTTTGATGCAAGGGATCACCCAAAATCCTTTGGCTGATTCTGGCTTGCTTGGAATCAATGCGGGAGCGGGACTGGGCTTAGCCTTGATGTTTGCTTTCTTTCCGAATGCGACCTACTGGTTTATCTTGCTCGCCTGTTTTTTAGGGGCAGCAGTCAGTGTGGGCTTTATCTACTTGGTAACCAGCTCGCGAAGAAGAACGATGACTCCGCTGCGTTTGACTTTGGCAGGAGCCGGAATCAGTGCGCTATTTATTGCTTGTAGTCAGGCAGTAGCACTGCAGTTTAATCTGAATCGGGACATTACCTTCTGGTCGATCGGTGGTATCAGTGCAATTTCCTGGAGTCAGCTACGTCTGGTTCTTCCATTTTTTCTGATCGCTCTTATTGCAGCGATTCTCAACAGCCCGGCAATCACGATCCTGCGTTTCGGGGATGATACAGCGATCAGTTTGGGTAAAAAACCGCATTGGACTCGGTTGACTGCCACAGTGATCGTTTTAATTTTATCCGGTCTGTCAGTTGCCGTTGTGGGTTCGATCAGTTTTGTGGGTTTGATCGTACCGCATATTTTACGAAATTTTGTTGGAGAAAATTATCGTTATTTAGTTCCATTATCTGGCTTAGGAGGCGGATTACTGGTCGTTTGGGCAGACCTAGTTGCCCGCATCATCAATCCACCTTTTGAGACTCCTTTTGGTATTATCACTGCATTGATCGGAATTCCCTTCTTCATTTATCTTTCAAGGAGAGGAGGACTGCGACTATGAAAAAAAGAGGCATTTTGCCAATCTTATTTGCGGTACTTTTATTCGTTGTTTTGTTTTCTCTGACTCATGGAAAAATGGCGTTGACTTGGCAGGAGATCTGGGAAATACTTCAAGGTGGCGGGAGTCATGCTAAACGCTTGCTGCTTTTTGATTTTCGTTTGCCAAGAATTATTTTGGCGGTTTTAGCAGGCGCTGCTCTAGCAGTGGGTGGAGCGGTTTTACAAAGTGCGACGCAAAATCCGCTGGCAGATTCAGGAATTTTAGGAATCAATGCAGGTGCAGGACTGTTTGTTTTGATCTTTATCAGCTTTATTCAAACAACAAGAACCAGTACGTTTTTACTGCCATTGCTTGCTCTGGCGGGTGCTTTGTTGACCACCGCTGCTATTTTTGCAGTAGCTTATAAAAGACGTGTCGGAATCACTCCAGTTCGTCTGGTATTGACTGGGGTAGTGGTAAGTACAGGGATTTCTGCGTTGACTTTGTTGTTGACAACGCGTATCGACAGTGAGACCTACCGCTTTGTAACATTATGGCAGGCCGGCAGTATTTGGGGAACCAACTGGCTCTTTGTTTGGACTCTTTTACCTTGGCTGATCGTGTTGATAGGCTGGCTATTGTTCAAGCACAGAGAGCTGGATATTTTGCAATTTGGTGATGAGACAGCGACTTCTTTAGGGATCAATGTCCAAACAGAGCGGATAAAATTGATCATTGCGGCGGTTGCTTTGACTGGTGCGGCCGTTTCTGTCACAGGAGGAATTGGCTTTCTGGGATTGATTGCACCCCACATTACTCGTGGCTTAGGATTTAAGAAGCACTGGCAGTTGCTACCAGTGACTGCTGTGATCGGCAGTCTGCTCTTGTTGATAGGAGATACTTTGGGCAGACTGTCACCTGGCAGTGGAGAGATCCCAGCAGGAACTGTGGTAGCTATTGTAGGTGCACCATATTTTCTATATCTATTGTTGAAAAGTATGAGAAACTAAAAAAAGTTATACAAGTCCAAGGGAAATAAATTTGTTGAAATAAAAAGACTATAAAAAAACTCTGGAGACTTTTAAAAAACTGGAAACCATTTTAAATGGTTTCCAGTTTTTTTATTATAATAATTCTTTTCTCAAATCTGCATCGGAGCGGGAAGACAAATATTTTGGAGCAATGTCTAAAACAGTATACGCACCGTAAGATTTTTCAGCTGCCAAACGTGCACAAGCTCTTGTGTAGGCTACCAAAACACTGGCTGTGAATTCAGGATTGCTGTCTAGATACAGGTTGTATTCAATCACTTGATTAGACGCTTCATGAGTAGTGCCAGTATGAAGCACGGTTCCTCCGTGAGGCATAGATTTGTGTTCGGCATTCAACTCTTCTTGAGAAATGAAATGGACTTCGGTGTCATAGTCTGCAAAATAATTTGGCATAGTGACGATCTCTTCACGGATTTTATCTGCATCCGCGGCTTCTTCAAGCACAACAAAACATTCTCTTAAATGCTTGTCGCGAGTCGTTACTGTCAGTTTTTCTCCAGTTTTTAACTTTTCGATGATCTCTGTGTTTGGGATCGTATATTGGGTGGCATCTGCTACACCGTTGATTCTTCTCAAGGCATCCGAGTGTCCTTGGCTGACTCCTTTGCCCCAGAAGGTATTGGTTTCACCTACTGGTAGAATCGATTGTGCATACAAGCGATTCAAGCTGAATAAGCCGGGATCCCAACCTGTTGAAATGATCGAAACGGTGTGGTTTTCTTTTGCTTCCTTGTCAACAGCGGCAAAATGTTCCGGGATCTTTGCATGGGTATCAAAACTATCCACGGTATTGAACTGACGTGTCAGTTCAGGTGTTTGTACAGGAAGATCTGTTGCTGATCCACCACATAGGATACAGACATCAATCTGTTCCTTGAAGTGATCCAATTCAGCCATTGTATAGGCAGTTGCGCCTTCTGTTGCAACATTTTTTGGCGGTCTGCGTGTAAAAACACCAACTAATTCCATATCATTGTTTTGTTTCAGGGAACGTTCGACCCCTCGCCCCAAATTTCCGTAACCGATAATTGCTACTTTTACCATTAGGTACACATCCTTCTATTTATTTACTAATAAGTATAACAAAAATAGTTATCGTCTAAAAGGAAAGATCCAAGTATAGCTTCTTTGATTCAGTACGCTTTTTTAAAGATTGTCGAAAGTCAGAGATACCTATTTTATAGATGAAAAGGGGATCGAGTTCGCTGTCTCAATGCTCTATAACTATTTTTTTATGACTATTTCTGTGCAAAATACATACAAAATTCCTGCTAATAAAAAATTAAAATAACGATAATTATAAGAATCTCAAACGCAAGGGGCAGTTGATGAGTTTCAAGAAAACGACAACAGTTTAAAAAAAACGAAGTTATAAATAGAAATGACTTGTTTTATCATGGGTTATGAAGCAAGGAATAGTCAAAATTCGTACCAATCGTAGTAGAAAATGATCATTTTTTGCTCGAGGAAAATAAGTGAATGAAAACTAAGTAATCCTTTATACTAAAGGTTTTACTTAGCCTAAGAGGAGGGTATTTATGAAAAAGAAAAAAATACAATTCCTGCACAAGGTATTTGCCTTGCTAGGGATTGTCGTACTTGTATTGCCAACTGCATTGCCGGCAACTACTGTTTTTGCAGAGGGAGTAAACGTAACTGTTAACTCATCGGATCAAGTACAGAATGAAAAAATAACGTCGGATACCGATTCATCAGATGTGGGAAATCCAGCATCTATCGAACAAAGCAGTCCACAAAAAAATGATGTACGGGCTGCTCCTGTTCAATCAACAGACAATGGGAAAGAGAAATCAGAAGCTCCTGCAGCACCTGAGCCTAATTCTCAGGATTCAGAAGAAGAGGGAGAAGGAGATGATGACCCCGACCCTGAACCTGAGACAGAAGAAACTACGAAAAGTACTACGGAAGACACTGAGATAGACGACGAAGAAGAACCGAAATTTGAGTTGTTCAATGTAGGTCCTCAAAGGGACTTACAGATTCAATCATTGTCTACCTATTAAAAAATAATAAACGTGTCAGAGATGTCAATTTTGGTTTTAATTGGCAATATCTTAAAAAATAAATGGCACTTTCTACTTTACACAGAAAGAACCATTTATTTTTTTATTTAATTTTCATTAATCTTAGTCCATTCAATGTAACAAAGATAGTTGCTCCCATGTCTGCTACAATAGCTAACCATAATGTTAACCAGCCTGGAATAATAAGTAGTAAAGCTAATAATTTTAATACAAGAGATAATGTAATATTTTGTTTAATAATGCTCAATGTTTTTCGACTAAGGCGAATCAAGAATGGTAATTTTTCTAAATCATCGCCCATTAAAGCGATATCTGCAGTTTCTAATGCAGTATCCGTTCCTGCACCACCCATAGCAATACCAACACTTGCAGCAGCGAGTGCAGGAGCGTCATTAACACCATCACCAATCATAGCTACTTTTGAATAGTCATTTTTAAGTGATTTGATGTAGTCTAACTTATCTTGTGGCATTAAATCACCTTTAATATCAGTCACGCCAACCTCTTGTCCGATTGCTTGGGCTGTATGTTGATTATCACCAGTCAACATAATTGTATGTTTGATTCCTGCTTGATGCAACTGATTGATAACAGATTGACTTGTTTCTCTCAATTTATCAGCAACAGCAATAATAGCAAGTATTTCTGTTGCTGTTCCAAAAATCATAGCCGTTTTTCCTTCTTTTTGAAGTAACTCATATTGAGCTTTGAGACTCTGATTTTGATTAAGTTCTGTATCAAACAATTTTGAACTTCCAATAAAATAGGTAACTCCATCAATATCTGCTTGAACGCCTTTTCCAGTAATAGAAGTGAAATTATCAATAGTTATATGATCTATTGATAATTTTCTATGACTTAACTCTTTCATAATAGCTGAAGCTAAGGGGTGTTGTGAATATGATTCCAAAGCAGCTATTTTCATGAAATTATCTGATTCTTTAGAAGTATCTACTGACATATAATCAGTTACAACAGGCTCACCTTCAGTTAATGTACCAGTTTTGTCAAAGGCAATTGCTTTAAGTCCACCAACTTCTTCTAAGTAAATACCGCCTTTAATCAGAACGCCATTTTTAGCAGCATTACTAATTGCTGAAACGATAGAAACAGGTGTTGAGATAACTAAGGAACATGGGCAGCCAACAACAAGTAAAGATAATCCTTGGTATAGCCAAGTATTCCAATCTCCACCAAAGAATAAAGGTGGGACAACAACTACTAATAGGGCAATCAGCATAATAGCAGGTGTGTAGTACTTAGCAAATTTATCAACAAAAGCCTGTGCTGGTGCACGTTCGTCTTGTGCTTCTTCCACTAAATGAATAATCTTAGCAATCGTTGAGTCTGTGACTAGCTTGGTTACTTTAACTTCTAATAGTCCTTCCTTATTTAAAGTTCCTGCAAAAACTTCATCATCAACTTTTTTTTCTATTGGAACTGATTCACCAGTGATTGCTGCTTGGTTAACTGATGAACGACCAGTTACAATCACACCATCCATCGCAATCTTTTGTCCAGGTTTAATAATCATAATATCATTTACTTTTATCTCATTAACATGGATTAATTCCTCAACACCATCACGGATAACCAAAGCTTCTTTAGGAGCGATATCCATTAATGAGCGAATCGATTGTCTAGCTTTGTCCATTGAAAATTTTTCTAAAGCTTCACTGACAGCAAATAAAATAACCACAATAGACCCTTCAGACCATTGTCCAATGATAGAAGCACCGATAATAGCAACAGTCATTAATGCCTGCATTGAAAAATTAAGTTTTAACAAATCTGTTATACCTTCTTTAAATAAGCTAAAACCACCAATCAAGATAGCCGTAATATATAAACCAATCGTTACAGGTGCTGTTTCACCATAAAAACTCTGGTAAATAAAAGCACTTATAATTAAAATGATTGAAACAATTAATGTCCAGTTTTCTTTAATTTTATTCTTTTTGGCATCTTCAGTATCTGTTTTAACAGCTGATTCATCAATTATTTTTAGCTTTTCAAATGCTCCTGCTTTTTCAATTTCTTCAATCGAAACATCACCTGTGACAGATATTTTCCCCACGCTAAAACTTACTTTAGCATCTGTTACTTCAGGTAGTTCCTTAACATTCTTTTCAAATTTAGCTGAACAGTCAGGACAACTAAGTCCCTCTACTTTGTATTCTTTACTAGACATGAATATCAGCTCCTGTATTTAAGGTCATTCCAAACTCAATAATATCTACAAGTTCCCTATTCTTCAGTCGATAATACAATAATTTACCTTCTTTTCTAGAATCAACTGCACCAACTTTTTTTAATTGTTGTAAATGATGGGATGTATTAGCGATAGTTGCATTTAAAATGTTAGCCAAATCGCAAACACAAAGTTCCTCTTTAATCGTTAAACTTTTTAATATTTTAAATCTTTTTTCATCAGCAATTAGTTTTAATTGAGTTAACAGAATATTAAAATCGTTAGTTTCTAATTCTTGCTTACAATCATTTACATATTCAACATGGATTAAATCAACATCACAAGTTCCTTTACTCATGCTAAACACCTCATTCAAATATATATTTGATTATATTGTAATGCGATTCAAATTGATAGTCAAGTATTAATTTGAATGAAAAAGTGTGCAGTAAATCGAGATTTATTGGACACTTATTTTTTTACCTATTTTTCATCGACTGTTTGCTTAAATTGATAGGATACTAAAGATTAATAATTTAGATGTTATAACAGTTGATGTAGTCGAAGCTGCAAGAGACAGTTTAGTAATTGGTATATAAATAAAAAATGGCATTTTCTACTAGATTAGAAAATGCCATTTATTTATTGAAATATTGCCAAATAAAACTAAAATTGACACAGAGACGACGAAGGCAAGTTCATTCGTCAAGAAGTAAAAGAAGACGAAGCAGGCAACTGGGTATTCAGCTTTGATAACTTACCAAAACGTGAAAATGGAAAAATCATTGATTACACGGTAGAAGAAGTGAAAGTAACTGATTACCAAGTAGGCTATGAATTTGATGGAACCCATGCGGATATTTACAACAGCTATACACCTGGTTTGACAAGTGTGGGTGTCAGAAAAGTTTGGAGTGACAGTGACAATCAAGATGGTCTTCGCCCAAATTCGATCAAGGTTCATTTATTAGCAGATGGAGAAGTAGTTGACGAACAGGAATTGACGGCTGAAATGGGCTGGCGCTATATCTTCACTGATTTGGATGAATTCAAAGAAGGTGAAGTTGGCCAGTTAATCGATTATACAGTGGAAGAAGTAGTTCCTGAAGGCTATGAATCAACCGTAGAAGCAATTGATCCTGATGAAGCTTCGGCAAGTAACTTTGCGATTACCAATGTTCATACTCCTGAAGTCATTGATCTTCAAGGAACGAAAACTTGGAACGATGCAGACAATCAAGACGGTAAACGTCCAGACTCTATCACAGTCAAATTGTATGCGCAGCTCGCTGACGATCAAGATCCTACAGAAGTCGGATCAGTCGAAGTAAGTGAAGCAACCGATTGGACCTACACCTTCGAGTCACTTCCAAAATTCAGAGATCAAGGTGTTGAAATTGACTACTTCGCTCGTGAAGAAGCTGTCGATGGGTATACTCCTGAATACACTGCTGATGGTATTATCAACACGCACACACCTGATAAAACCTTTGTAGATGTAGTGAAAATTTGGAAAGACGGCGATGATAAAGAGGGTCTCCGTCCAGATTCGATCAAGGTTCGCTTGTTAGCAGATGGCGAAGTGATCGCTGAACAAGAACTGACTGTTGAAATGAATTGGCGTTATGTCTTCACTGATTTGGATGAATACAAAGAAGGCAAACTCGTTCATTATACTGTAGAAGAAGTTCCTGTAAAAGGTTACGAAACATCTGTCAAAGGCTCTGCGAAAGACGGCTTTGTGATCACTAATAGTCACACACCGAAGGAAACAGAGAAGAAAACTTCTAAACCTCAGACTGGTAAAAAAGTTCGCCGCTATGGCAAACTTCCTCAAACAGGGGAGAGTCAAGGCATGGCAATCATGCTACTTGGTTTAGTCGTGATCTCATTGACTACAGTAGGTTATGTTTATAACCGCAAGCAAAAACAATAAGTCAAGAACCTAAGAATTGAAAATGACACGTTCCGATAAAACGGAGCGTGTCATTTTTTGTAAACATTGTTTCTCTAAAAAAGCCAGCTTGCTAAAATATACTCATTCTCATTGATTTCAGGTATAGTAGATATATAGAAGCAAAATGAGGGGAAAGATTTTTGCTGCAAAATTGACAAACGTAGTCTATAGCAGATCGTTGAAAAATGTACAGAAAGGGAAGGTTGGTTAAACATGAAGAAAATAAGCAAACTGTTGTTTTTTGTCGCTGTTGGTCTTGTAATCGCTAGCTGTGGAACTGAAAACACGACCCAGAGTACAGAGGTTCTTCCTAGTGTTCCTAGTGACACGTCAGAGAGTGAAAATAGCTCAGTCGAAATGGAAGAAACGGATACAGAAGAGACGCATGAGGAAGATACGCCAGAAGCATCGGATCTTAAACGAGTAGGAGAAGCAGGCTATGGTTTTGTCGATATTCCTTCTGACTGGGTAAATTTTCAAGACGTCAATGCTACGGAAGATCTCAGACAGTACAGTGACCTGACAGGTACGTCTATTATTACCTTATTTGTAATGGAGGATTCGCCCAATGATGCTGAGCAAGCCGCGTCCAATTCATGGGCGGGCATGGAAAGTAACGGCGCAGTCGATGTTCAAGGTGCAATCGTTGAGTTGGCTGGTTATGAAACGTATCAGGTTTATGGGATCTATGAGAATGTAGGGATCATGCTAGTCACGTATCATTTTGAAGATGAAGAAGGAAAGCTGCACTATATTTCAGCCGAGTCAAATCAAGGCGGAATTGTGCAGGTGATCGAATTGGTTGAAGACACCTTTTCGTTGACAGAATAAGTTTGTAATGCTGGAAAAAATGTTCATGATTCAATTCAAAAAAAAGGAAGCATCTGTCATTTTCAGGTGCTTTTTTCGTTTTAAAATTGAAGAAGTTCTTTTTTGAAGTTTGACTCTAGACTTTTTTTAAATAACATGCTATAGTAATGAAGTCGTTAAAAAATGGCGGCTGTGGCGAAGGGGTTAACGCACCGGATTGTGGCTCCGGCATTCGTGGGTTCGATTCCCATCAGTCGCCTTTTCTTTGATTATTGGGGTATAGCCAAGCGGTAAGGCAACGGACTTTGACTCCGTCATGCGTTGGTTCGAATCCAGCTACCCCAGTCTTGTTGAGTTCTTCTCCTGATAAAGGAGAGGGACTTTTTCTTTGTATAAAAATAACGCTGCTTCCAACTTTTCTGATGGAAGCAGCGTTTGCTTTTTATTTAAGCAACAGTTGATCGTCTTTTAATTCAGAACCGCTGTTTTTTTGGAAAAGCTCCATTAATTCTGGAACAGTTAGATGGGCTTTTTCTTCACCAGAGATGTCGACAACGATATTCCCTTGATGTAGCATGATCAGACGAGTGCCATATTTGATGGCATCCTCCATGTCATGGGTAACCATGAAAGCTGTTAATTGATTTTCCTTGATCAGACGATCCGTCAATCCCATCACTGTAATAGAGGTTTTTGGATCTAACGCCGCAGTGTGCTCATCTAGCAAGATCAAATCAGGTCTTTCAAGAGTTGCCATCAGTAAGGTGATCGCCTGGCGTTGTCCACCAGACAAGAGTCCAATTTCAGCGGTCAATCGATTTTCCAGACCTAGATTCAAGGTAGCCAGTTGTTCCTTAAAGAAGGGACGATTTTTTTGTTTGACTGCTAAGCCGAATCCTCGACTTTTTCCTCGTTTCAAAGCAAGAGCTAGATTTTCTTCAACGGTCAAACGAACGGCAGTCCCTAGCTTAGGATCTTGAAAGACACGACTGATTGATTTGGCGCGTTTGATCACGGACTGTTTCGAGATGTCTGCGCCATTAAGCAGGATCTTTCCGTTTTTAGTCGGAAGCGCACCGGCAATACTGTTCAGTAAGGTTGATTTTCCAGCACCGTTCCCACCGATGATCGTGATAAATTCTCCCGGCTGGATCGTCAGATCAATTCCTTTTAGCACGTGGTTTTCATTGATCGTTCCAGCTTCGAAGGTTTGGTGTAAGTTTTGAATCGATAATACTGGTTCCATTATTTCACGCCTCCTTTACGCTTGTTCAAGCCCAGCTTGCTGCGTACTTGTGGAAGAGATAAGCAAAGCACCAAGACGATGGCAGAGGCGATTTTTGAATCTGCGGGCTCCACATTTAATTCAAACACAACTGCTAGGATGAAGCGATAGATGATTGCACCAAAAACGATTGTAAACAAACGAATTAGTAAAGACTGATTACGGAACAAGACTTCCGCAATAATGATCGAAGCCAAACCGATAACGATCGTCCCCACACCAGAATTCAAATCAGCAAAGCCATTGTTCTGTGCGATCAGGGAACCTGATAAAGCGATACAACCATTAGAGATCATATAGCCGATCATTTTCATGTTGTCTGTGTTGATGCCGTTTGCTTCACTCATATCGATATTGTCACCCGTTGCACGAATCGCTAGTCCTAATTCTGTTCGGAAAAATAGGAACAATACTAAGATCACAAATAAGGCAACGATTCCTCCAACGATGATCGTCGCATTGATTTTAGTCAAACCTGTTTCTTGCAACCAGCTGTAAATCGTTTTTTCTCCCAGCAAGGCAATATTTGGCGCACCCATGACACGGGAAGTGATCGAGTAGAGACCAGTCATCGTGATGATCCCAGCCAGTAGTGCAGGAATTTTGAGCTTTGTATGAAGTAATCCTGAGACCAAACCAGCTAGTACACCTCCGCAGAAACCTAAAACTGTTGCAGTTAGTGGTGAGAAGCCGCTAGTAATACTGATGGCAGCGATCCCTGCTCCAAGTGGGAAGCTTCCTTCAGCAGTCAGGTCAGCAATATCTAAAATACGATAGGTGATAAAGACCCCGATGGCTAATAGTGCCCAAACAACTCCTTGAGAAGTTGCGGATTGTAATAGAACAAATAAATTGTTGATAATACCCATAATTGATTCCTCAAATCTAATAAAATAATGGAATAGAGGATGAGAAAAAATCATCCTCTATTCATAAGTGACGGTTTATTCAGGTGCTGTGATACTTGCTGGATCGATGCCTAGTGCTTCTGCCATATCTTCGTTGACCACTAGCTCCAAATCGTTAGCAGTTTCAACTGGCATGCTGCTTGGTTCTGCATCGCCATCAAGAATTTTAGCGGCCATCACACCTGTTTGTTTTCCTAGTGAATGGTAGTCGATACCGAATGTTGTCAATGCACCAGCTTCTACTTGTTCAATAGAGGCAGCAACGATTGGTGTTTTTGTTTCTTTGGCTACTTCACCAACGATTGCAGCGGCATTAGCAAAGGTATTGTCTGTTGGGATGTAGATACCATCCACATCTTTTGCCAAGCTTGTAGTGACTTGTTGTACGTCGTTTGTAGTGTTGGCTGTCAATACGCGGACATCTACTCCAGATTCAACTAGCGCTGCTTCAGCGATATCTGCTTGGATCTTAGAGTTTACTTCTCCGGCATTGTACATAATTCCGATCGTTTTAGGTTCTTCAATCACACTTAGCAATAGTGCAATTTGTTTTTCGATAGGTACCATATCTGTTGTTCCTGTTACGTTTCTTCCAGGTTCTTCATTTGATTCCACTAATTTTGCTTCTACTAGATCTGTTACAGCTGTTACGACGATCGGGATATCCGATGTTTCATTTGCCAAAGACTGAGCAGAAGGAGTAGCGATACCCAGTAGTAGATCAGAATTGTCTTTGACTAATTTCTCACTCATACTTTTTAGGTTATCTTGATTGTTTTGAGCATTTTGGTAATCGATCTCTAAGTTTTCGCCTTCGACATAACCGCCCTCAGCCAAACCTTCTTTGAAGCCTTCATAAGCTGCATCCAATGAACCATGCTGAACGATCTGAACCACACCGACTTTTTTGACGTCGCTGCCGCCATCGCCTGATGAACTTTCATTTCCGCCGTTACCGCATGCCGCTAGTGCAAGTACACTTAATGCGACCAAACCAGATGTGATCATTTTTCTCATTTTCATTTTTCTTCCCCCTCATAGTTATTGAAACAAAAAATCCATCTAGACAGTGGTCTAAATGGATAGAAAAGTACATTCTAATCAATGATTTCTTAGCCATTTAGGTATTGTCTACAATGGCTGATTTATTTCAAGCAAATTGCTCTAGCCACAATAGATTACGAAGTTTTTCGCCGCTTGTACCCAATGTGCTGAATACAAGCCTATCTAAAATAGCTAAAGTAAGTATTATTCAACTGTGTTCGTAATTTTAGATTCATCATCGTCAATCTCCTTCACATTGAATTGTTCTTAGTATAAAAGAAAAGTGTAGAAAAAGTCAATCAAAATTTTAAATTTTCTGAATTTTGTTCACAAGAAAAAAGTTGGAAAATTTTTTCGAATTTTTGCTACTATCCCCCCTTCAAATTAGAAGAAAAAACACCCTCTCGAGAGAAAGGGTGTTTAGACTAAAATGGACGATAATCTCGTACGGTGTTTTTGATCTCAGTGATACTAAAGGGTGTATTGTCATCAAAGAATTGGTCAGTATCAGTATTCAATTTATCTTGAAATAGTTGTTCATAAGTCTCGATCGTTAATTTTTCTCTTTGATCCAGTAAGGTGTGGTGTCGGTTTTTACAGAGAGCTTTCTCAAAATCCGGCACTAGATTACCGCTGAAAAATTCGGAGACCGCTCCTGATCCATAACTGAACAATCCGATCCGAGAACCGGCAGACAGCTCTTCTGAATTTTCTAAAAGTGAGAGCAATCCAAGATATAGCGAGCCGGTGTAGAGATTGCCGACACGGCGACTATAAACGATACTTTCTTCGTATCTTGAAAGGATTCGTTCCTGCTCAGCTTCCGTCTCTTCTTCCAAGATGGCGAGCAACGCTTTTTTGCCCATTTTTGTATAGGGAATATGAAAAGCCAACGCTTGATAATCAGCCATTTGGCGTTTGTTTCGGCGCTTGTTTTCTTCCCAGACCTTTTGGAAGGACTGGATGTAGGTCTCATTGGACAGAGGTCCATCAACTAGCGGATAGTCGTGACCAACTGGACGCCAAAAGTCATAAATATCCTGAGTCAGCATGACACTGTCATCATTCAAGCTCAAAATCCGTGGATTCGCAGTCACTAGCATGGCCACAGCTCCCGCACCCTGGGTAGGCTCTCCACCGGAATTTAGTCCGTAGCGGGCAATATCTGTAGCAACTACTAATACTTTGCTTTCTGGATGTAGGGTCACATGATTTTTGGCAAACTGTAGTCCGGCAGTTCCGCCGTAGCAGGCTTCCTTGATCTCAAATGAACGAGCAAAGGGCTGCACGCCTAGTAAACGATGTAGTACGACAGATGCTGCTTTTGATTCATCGATCCCAGACTCAGTGGCGACGATGACTGTATCGATCGTTTCTAAATCTTCTTCCGTTAAAATAGTTTTTGCGGCATTTGCAGCGAAAGTGATGATGTCTTGGGTCTTGGTGTTGATCGCCATCTGATCTTGTCCGATCCCGATGTGAAATTTATTCGGATCAACATCACGTGCATGAGCCAAATCCGTCATATCGATATAATAAGGTGGAACAAAAAAACTGATTTTATCTATACCAACCGTCATATGTAGTCTCCTTTGATAGTGATTTACTTGGTCTACATCTGTTTGTGACATTAGATGTAAGTAATGGGGCGTTCCTATTGATTTTAACATAGCTAAAGTGATTAATATAGCCAAAAAAACTTGTGTAAAAGTAACAGAGAAATCTTTTTCCATTTAATAAACTATCATACTTTGTGAAAATTTTGGGGAAAAATAGGATAATTTAAACTTTGTTAAAGATTCCTAACAAAAAATTAGTTATAATAAAGAGAATGTTTGTTTTTAAAAGGAAGCATGCTATAGTCATTTTGGAGGTGGCGAAGTGGAAGAAGTTGTAATTATAGATGCCTTGAGAACGCCGATCGGCAGGTATCGAGGACAATTTTCTCAACTCTCAGCAGTTGAGCTGGGGACGTTCGTGACAAAAGCGCTTATTGAAAGAAATCCATTTCTACAATTAGAAGTCAAACAGGTTATTTTCGGAAATGTGTTACAGGCTGGTAATGGGCAAAATCCAGCCAGACAAATCGCCTTGAATAGCGGACTGTCTCATGACGTACCAGCGTCAACGATCAATGAGGTTTGCGGTTCAGGCTTAAAAGCGATCGCTTTAGCTCGTCAGGCGATTCGTTTAGGTGAAGCAGAGGTCATCTTAGCTGGCGGTGTCGAAAGTATGAGTCAGGCACCTTACGTTTCACGCTTTGACAAAGAAACAGAGTCCTATACTCAACCTAAATCAGTTATGATCCAGGATGGATTAACAGATGCCTTCAGTGGCAAACACATGGGACTGACCGCAGAAAATGTCGCAGAACGCTTCGGTGTTTCTCGTCAGCAGCAAGATGCTTTTGCTTATGCTTCTCAGAAAAAAGCGGCTCAGGCACAGGAAGCTGGATTTTTCGATGCGGAGATCCTGCCTGTTGAAGTAGCGGGAACAGTGTATTCAAAAGATGAAGGGGTGCGTCCAGACACGAGTGTAGAAAAACTTGGGACGCTACGAACAGTTTTTAAAGAAAACGGAACGGTAACGGCCGGAAATGCCTCAACAATCAACGACGGGGCCTCTGCGATCGTGCTGACATCAAAGCGATTTGCAGAAGAACATCAGCTGTCCTATCTAGCGATTATCAAAGACGTGACAGAAGTCGGGATCGATCCTAGTATCATGGGGATCTCACCGATCAAGGCGATCCGCACTCTGGTAGAACGTAATGACCTGTCACTAGATGCGATCGATCTATTTGAGATCAATGAGGCCTTTGCTGCTTCTTCACTAGTGGTTCAATCTGACCTAGGGATTCCGGAAGAGAAAATCAATATTTGTGGCGGAGCTGTTTCTCTAGGACATCCAATCGGAGCTACTGGTTCTCGAATCGTCACGACTGCAGCTTATCAGTTGGAGCGTATCAAGGGTCGCTATGGAATTGCTTCCTTGTGTGTAGGTGGAGGTTTAGGACTGGCCTTGTTGTTGGAACGACCAGCCCCAAAAAAAGTAGGCAAAAAGTTCTATCAGCTCACGCGTGAGGAACGCTTGCAACAATTAGTCGATACGAAGGTGATCGATCCAGCGATGAAAAATGAACTGCTACAAATGAGTCTGTCGGAAGAGATTGCCGAGCATTTGATCGAGAATCAAATCAGTGAATTTTCAGTTCCACTAGGTGTGGTACCTTCTGTTCAAGTCAATGACAAAGAATACGTCGTTCCTTTAGCTACAGAAGAACCTTCTGTAGTGGCAGCTTGTAGCAACGGTTCTAAAATGATCGCAGTTTCAGGTGGTTGCGACAGTCGTATGGAGCAAAAGCTGTTGCGAGGACAAATCGTTTTGATGAAGGTAGCGGATCCGCAGATGATTCGTCAAAAAATCGCCGAGCAGAAAAACTGGCTGTTTGAAAAAGCCGCAGAAATCTATCCATCTATTGTTCAGCGGGGTGGTGGACTTCGTAAAATCGAGGTTCGGACTTTTTCGGAAGATCCTTCCTTTTTGTCTGTCGATCTGCTAGTAGATACACAGGATGCGATGGGTGCCAATATGATGAATACGATCTTAGAAGGATTAGCAGCTGTTTTTCGTGAATGGTTTTCTGAAGAAATCTTGTTCAGCATTTTGAGTAACTATACGACAGAAGCGATCGTTACCGCAAAATGTCAAGTTGCTTTTGAAGCTCTGGGAAAAAATGGTGCCGAGATCGCAGAAAAAATTGCTGCAGCCTCTACCTTTGCCCAGCTTGATCCCTATCGTGCAGCAACACATAATAAAGGGATCATGAATGGGATCGAAGCTACGATCTTAGCTACCGGAAATGACACTCGGGCAGTTTCAGCCGCGATCCACGCCTTTGCTGCCAGAGACGGACAGTATCGAGGATTGAGTCAGTGGCAAATTGTCGATGGGCATTTGGAAGGCTCGATTCAGCTTCCGTTGGCACTGGGAACGGTAGGTGGAGCAACCAAGATCTTACCTAAAGCACAGATTGCTTTGCATATGCTAAAGATCACTGATTCCCAAGAATTGGGGGAAGTGATTGCGGCAGTTGGATTGGCACAGAATCTGGCAGCTTTGCGTGCCTTAGTTTCAGAAGGGATCCAAAAAGGACATATGTCTCTGCAGGCGCGTTCTCTTGCTTTGAGTGTTGGTGCAAAGGGAGTCGAGATCCAGCAAGTCGCTGAGACGTTGAAAAAAGGCACAATGAACGAAGCTACTGCCCGTAGAATCTTGGCAGAGCTCCGTCAAGCATAGATAAAAGAAAGAAGCGTTGCACCCTGAAAAGTGCAACGCTTCTTTGACTATAATCGATTGATGACTTCTTCAACATTTTTGATTGTAACAGAGATGGTTCCGTCAGGATTATTCACAAATTCGATCAAATCTGGATTACGGTAAACGTCCAGAGGAACGATCATTTCGATCCCATTGGACAGCTTCAGCTTTTGTTTGCCGTATTTTTTTTCGGAGATTTCTTTGACTTCTCGCAGCATAGGTGCATTATCGACAAAGCCTTTCTCTTTAACTTCCTCCTGAAAGGCCATTTGAGCAGTGATGTTATCTTTAAAGACCTTGACAGCGACCTCTTGTGCATCGATCTGTCCAGTTTCTTCGATGGTTTCAAAAACAGCTTCTTTGACATCTGCGACGATATCGTAAGAAGGGGCCTCAAATTTTTGTCCAATTTTTTCGGCTACTTTTTTGATGACTTTGACATTTTCTTCCAGTGAAGGCAGAGCTTCGGACTCAATGACTTTTGTAGAGAAATAGACTCCTTTTTCACCAGAGAAGGTATATTTCTTTTCGACGAGTTCATAAGCGAGTGTATCCAAATCGATCGTGATACCTTCGTCGGCTTTTTGTGTTTTACCTCCAAGAATCGCTCGGTTGATGATCAGTTTGTTTTGGATTCCTTGTTCATCAGCATCCACAAAATGTGTATAGCCATCCGTATAGTTGACTTTCAAAAAAGCCACCTGCATTTTTGTATCCAGTTCATAAAGAACGACGAAGACATCGGCACTTGGTGCATCCTCACTTTGACGGTAGATTTCATACCAACGTGAGATCAACTGTTCGCTAAAGACAGCAAAAGCTTCCTCGGCTGTTTTTACTAGTTGGGCAATCTCCGAATCTGCGACTAAAATACCTGTCTTTGTTTGCGGAGTAGATAGTTTTTGAATTTTTTTCGTTAAATAATCACGAATGTATTCTGTTGTTAAATCGAGTTCGACCTGTGAGTAGACAGGATCTCCGGCTTCTCGGTCAATGATGTGCAAAATGGCACGCTTTAAATAAATATCCATCAATTTCGCTCCTTTTCCATTCCTTAGTGTACAAGAAAAAGACTTTTCTAGGAAGTAAAAAATGCAAGTTGTCAAAAAAGGTTCCTCTTGCTACACTGGAGAAAAAGAGGAGGGAAAGAGATGGAAATCATGACACGTTTGGACCAGTTGACTGAAGAAGTGCGTCAATCGTTTAGTGAGGATTTTATTTTTCTGATCTACCCAGACAAGGTTCAGCATTATCCGGCAAGAAATTGGAACAAGGCAGATTATTTTGATTCGCTAGAAGAACGACTTGGTACAGATTACAGTTTTACAGAATGGGAAAATAAGGTGGTAGCGATCGCTAAAGATGAGTCAGTAGCAGCAGTTGTCCCTCGTTTTCAGCGAATTACGACGTTGTTTGAGAGTGAATAAAGCACCTTTTTTTCATAGAATTCTCCTTTTCAATACTTTTTCATGAAAATCACTGTTCAACAAAGGATTTTTTTCATATAATCTAAATCGTATTGAAAGGGGAACATTATGAAAAAGAAACAATTAGCAAAACTAAAACAACAATTTCGTCCGTCTTTTGAAACGACTCGGAGAATGGTTTTTGATAGCATGAAAAAACAAGCTCTTGAAAAGTACAACTTGGCTATCCACGTTTTCATCAAAGCGACGAATCAAAATGAAATGGCGATCGAGCTTTTAGGCGAGACGACACGTGATCAAGTAATCACTGTTCCGCTAGATGAGCAGTTCGATTTAGTGATCAAACGAATCCAGCGTCAAGAAAATAATTTGCTGGAACGGTTCAGTGGGAATCTGGTGGAAGAAGTTGCCAGCTACTGGTTACCAAACACTCCAACGCAAACTACTGAAACCACTGAAGTAGTGGAAGAAACAGAAGAGAAAATCGAAGAAAAAACTGAAATAACTGAGTCGAGAGCTTTTGATACATTCAAAGAAAAAATCGAAGCTTTTCCAAAATTCCATGCAGTGAAAGAGGAAGACAAGGTAGTTGTTTTTGAAAAAACAGCCAAGGAAGATCGTCTATTAGCTACGATCTCAATGAAGGAAGAAGCTTCTTTTGTCATTGAATCTGCTTTGGAACGTAAATATAAATTAAAGCTGGAAGTGATTCCAGTGATCGAAGCGTTTGCTCAAACACCTATCAGCGAACGCTAGAAGAGGATGCTACGGCATAAGTATTTTAACAGTGAAATCTCCGAACAAGAGAAGACTGTTCCTAGACTTAGGGACATTCTACTCTCTTGTTCGGAGATTTTTGGTTTCTATTCGATCGGTTTATTGTCCAATATCAGTAAAGCGATCATCACATAAACGATCCAACTGTCTCTTGAATAGAGTGTGTAGCGCGGGACCCATTGGCTGGCGTATTTTTCTTTGTAATCTCTCAACCCTTGGAAAGAATAAAAATGACTGCCAAAGGAATAAATGAGAGAAGCAATCCGTTCTTGGATAAAACTTTTTCGGGAGGTCCCAACATTTGCCAGTGGTGCCATGCCAAGATCGAATGACTGAAAGTTTCCCTTCATGTATTCAAATAAATGAAGAAACAGAAAGTCCATACTGCCGGAAGGAGCTTTTGCCGGATGATGTCGCATCAAATCGATCGTCGTGATCTCATTGTTGTAGCTTGGAATAATATTTGCAAAGGAGACGATCTCGTCTTCACTGTTTTTGACAACTGCTAAAGGATTTCTTTGCAAGTAGTCTTCAGAAAAGAAACCGAGAGAGAAGCCTCGCTCTTTGCGTCCCTCCAGCCATTCCTCTGAGATGTTTTTCAAGACAACCATTGTTTCTTGGTCAAAGGGTGGTTGCAGAACCTCAAACGTAAATCCTTCTTTGGTGATTTTGTTGAAGACTGCTCGGGTACCGCGCATTTTCTTTCCAGCAGTAGAAAAGGTAGCAAGATCTACCAGTGCTTCTTCACCCATTTTGATAAAATCATAGCCAAAATTGTGTAAGAGCATGACCATTTCTTCGCGAGCTTCATAAAATACAGGCTGATAGCACCAACGATCGGTCTCCTCAATAAATGCTTCGATCGCTTTGGGAAAATCTTCTTTTTTACCAGCAGGATCACCCATCACCACACATTTGTTGTTCCATGTATTGAATTGCAGAAAAACGGTCGCTTCTTCTTTATTTGGATAAACGAAGAGTGCTTTGTCTTGAAGGAAGACCAATTCACTGTCGCTGTTCCCACCGTAAGTGTCTAAGATCTTTTGAACGATTGCTTGATCTAATGGGCTGCCGGCTTTTTTCTTAGGTCCTTCTAGCCAACGAATCAACAATAGCAGGCAGAGAGCTACGGTTCCAAAAACGATAAAGCCAGAAAGCCAGATTTTCTCAGAGGGAAGAAGGACAAAATTCATTAAATGGTGAGGGTGGCGATGAGGAAGCTCTGGCAATTGAACCACACCAAGAATCAAATACAGGAGTGTCAAGATACCAAAAACGATCCCGTCAATCGTCAACCATTCCCAGGAATAAACTAGTTGCTCGCGAAAAAGCTCACTTTTTGAAACCACGATGATCATAAATAGTAGAATCAAATAAACGATCGTGATCCAGCTAAAATCGATCAAAAAAGAATACAAGATCGCTGTGCCAATCAGTAGTAAGGTTGGCCAATAGGCACGTTTGACTCTAGCAGCGATTCCTCGTCCCATGATCAGCAAAGTAAAGCCGATCAGTATACTGGGGAACTGTACGATCAGTCGAAAACGAAAAGGATTCAAATGGCTCAGCCAAGGAAAATCAGTAAAAGCCTGAGGAACTGTCGCCAGTAAGACCATCATGATCCCGGAAAAATAAAGCAATCCGACTTCGA
Organism: Enterococcus olivae; assembly: GCF_053760925.1. Classification (NCBI taxonomy): domain Bacteria; kingdom Bacillati; phylum Bacillota; class Bacilli; order Lactobacillales; family Enterococcaceae; genus Enterococcus; species Enterococcus olivae. The sequence goes on along the minus strand of NZ_JBSMVT010000015.1, from coordinate 23,704 downwards.
TCTTATGGAAGAACTCCAAGGTCAGTTGTTTGGGGATCCCGTCATATTTTTCATCAAAGTTGCTGAATAGATGTTTGAAGAAAAATAAGAGACCGATGATCGCTGGCACAAAGTAATAGCACAGACGGAAAAGCAAAAGCCACAAAACGACGACTTCTCGCTCAATTCCTAGAGAAGACAACCCCAGAATCATCATGACATCGAAGGTTCCTAAAGCTCCAGGAATCATGGAAATGATCCCAATAACGATCGCCGAAACAAACAGTGGTGTCACTTCCCAGATAGAAAAAGAAATCCCCATCAGGTAACCAATACTCAAAAAAGCTGTGATCACTCCCGTCCATTCAAGAAACGAAGACAGTAGCAGAGCCAAGCGGAATCTCCTTGCCAATCCTCCGAGGAATCCAGTTTTCTTTAGTGTCGTAATCAGATATAAAAGTGGAAAATAACCACTGCCAATGATCAGCCATAACCAGTATTGCTGTACATATGGGTTTGTGTGAAAAAAATAAATCGCAATAAATGACAGCAGACTATAGATGGAAAGACCTGACAAGGCGAACAAAAGAATTTTAGCCAATGCGTGGAAAATTTCTTTGGACTGTCCTTTTTTTCCATAGAATTCAGAACGCAATCCTACGCTGATTACGCCACCGAATCCAGCAATGTTGTTCAGTGTATTGACGATCCAGCTGGTTTCCATCAGATAACCTGTCGTATTTTCCAGTGCTACTATTTTTTTTAGGGTAAAATCGTAACCCATCATGGGGAAAACAGCCAATAAGCCAATGGCAAGCATCAGAGCAAAACGCCAGAGGGAGATCTCGCTAAATAATAGACGCAGTTGTTCAAAAGAAATTGTTTTGGCGATCGACAGCAGTTCACCACTGACAATAATCAAAAGAATAATGACAAATAAGGATTTAAGTAAGGTTTTATGTTGGGTGATCCAAGAACTAATTGTTTTCATAGGTATTTCCTCCTAAAAAAGACAGAACTTCTTGATTGAAATGAAGAGCGTCTGTTTGTGCTAGTCGATGCCCTTGCTTGGGAACAAGAGCAAAGGTTGCATGGGACAAATGATTGACGATCATTAGGGTATGCTTCAATTTAATCGCATCGTGTTTGCCTACAATGACCAAGGTGGGTGTTTGAATCTGAGTCAAATCTGTATCTGACAGTCCGATATCATGGATCATTAGTTCAGTGATCTGTCGTTTTTCTTCTGCCTGTTGTGAGAAAAAGGACCAGCACCAAAAAAAGAAGTACTGTAAATAAATCAAAAGGATCCAGTAGGTCTTCAGTCCCAAGACTTTTGTGTTACCTGAGTTCAAAACTATTCGATGGACTCGCTCGGGGTATTGATGGGCAAAGACCATTGCGATATTAGCACCATCGCTGAAGCCTAAAATATTGGCTTGACGAATACCTTCGTGATCCATAAGCGTTTTTAAATCAGCTGCTATTTGTTGGAAAGAAAGCTGTTTTGAATGGTTGGTCGAACGACCATGCCCCCGTGTATCTATGACAAATACTTGATATTTTTGCGTAAAGCTGCTGATTTGATGTTCAAAGAAGGAACCATCGTTGTTATTGCCATGTAGTAGGAAGAGTGGAAATCCTGCTCCGTAAATAGTGTAAAAGAGCAAGCTACCATCTGCTGTCTCTACATAATTGTTTGCTATTTTCATGTGTTTCACCTGTTTTCATATTCTCACCTAAAGTATAGTCATTTTCTTTCGATTTTGGTAATGATAGCCTACGAACAATTCTGTAAGGACAGGTGCTGAGTGCTACTTACAGTGAGACAGTCTTCGCTGGTATGACGTCCAGAAGTCAGAGGCTGAGTTTTCTAACATTAGCATTTACAGGAGTTTCTATCAGACAAGCCGAGTAACCAGTCCTAGGAATTCATATCGAACTCTGAACACGGCTGACTTTAAGCAAGATTTTCTCTCCGTTAAGAGGTTCTGGGTAAAGAAAAATTGTAGGTTGATTTTTCGATGTTTTTGCCCGAATCATCGCAAGTTAGCAGAAAAAATTGTTTTTTGTTTAAATTTATTAAATTTTTTCTTTGCAAATGGACAAGCTTTCTGAGAAATAGTAGTCTATAGTCTGACATAAAAAAAGTTGGATGGTAGTATATGAGAAGAAAAAAGAAATCTTATTTTGGCTGCTTCTTTCGGCTGTTGTTTCTTCTGTTACTTGTCGCAGGAGGATACTATCTCTACCATCATTATCGTATTTTGAAGCAGGTCTATCAGTACGAATCAATGGTTGAGACAGCGGTGCAAGAGCAAGGCATTCCGGAATACAAAGATCTGGCAATGGGTATTATCTATACCGAATCAAAAGGGCAAGGTGCCGATCCGATGCAAAGCTCAGAAAGTGCCTATGGAGAACCACAGCAGATTCAAGATCCACAGGAAAGTATCGAGCAGGGAGTTGCCTATCTAGCCAAAGCGATCACAAGAGCTGAAGAGCAGCAAACCGATTTGTGGGCCGCTGTTCAAGCCTATAATTTTGGTTTAGAATATATTGACTATGTTGCAAAAAATGGCGGAGAGAATTCGATAGAATTGGCAGAATCCTACTCTCGGGATATTCTTTCTCCGTTACTGGGAAATGAAGATCAAACAACCTATCGTTATCTCGGCTGGCAGTCGATCATTTACAACGGTGGTTATTTGTATCATAATGGGGGAAACCTTTTTTATGCTGAATTGGTCAAAATAAATGAACAAAAAGTAAAATGGACCGCATTTTGGTTCGAAAGAAATGATGAAGCAGGAGTGTAGACAAAAATGGAAAATAGTAGTCAAGAGGTAAAAAGCAACGGAAAAGATTGGATCTTACGATTTGTTAAAGGAATGTTCATCGGTTCTGGTTTTATTTTACCAGGGGTCAGTGGCGGGGCATTGGCAGCGATCTTTGGTATTTACGAGCGGATCATTTCGTTTTTAGCGCATATCACGAGAAATTTTAAAGAGAATGTGCTGTACTTTATTCCTGTAGGATTAGGTGGCGTGACTGGCGTTTTCCTATTGTCCTTTGGGGTCAGTTTTTTGTTAGGGACCTATGAAACGATCATTTTATGGTTTTTTGTCGGTTGTATTTTAGGAACGATTCCAGCTCTTTGGAAAGAAGCTGGGAAAAAAGGGCGTTCCAATCGGGACATCGTGATCTTGATCGTCAGTTTTGTTGCAGGCTTCCTTTTTTTATGGAAAGGTTCTGGACTGTTTTCAGAAGTCTCACAAAATTTTGGTACATGGATGATTGCTGGCGGTTTGATCGGTTTGGGAATGATCGTTCCAGGTTTGAGTCCTTCTAATTTCCTCCTATATATGGGGATGTACAAAGCGATGTCTGATGGTATCAAAAATGTTGACCTTAGTGTAATCATACCGATCGCGATCGGTGGACTGGCGACGGTTCTAAGCTTATCAAAAGTAATGGACTACATTTTTAGCAAGGCTTACCCGCAACTGTTCCACTTCATCATGGGGATCGTCTTTGCCTCAACGGTAATGATCATCCCAACGAGCTATCCGAACTTTACAGTATTGAACTACCTTGCGTGTGTAGTGATGTGTATTGCAGGAACAGCTCTAGGCGCTTGGATGAGTCGCTTGGAAGAAAAATACAAATAATCGTAAAACAGAAGTGATGATTCACTTCTTTTTTTTAGAAACAAAAAGTTTGAAAATCAAACAGAATATGTTACAATGAATCATGTGAAAAACTGTCTATTTTTAAATCGCGCTGATTTCGATTAGTGCGATTTTTTAACCGAATAGATAAGATCCTTCTTCATAGGAGGTGAGTGTCAGTGGCAAGGATACCACAGCATGTCATTGATGATATTCGCAGTCGGACGAATATTGTTGAAGTGATTGGACAATACGTCCAATTGAAAAAATCCGGCAGTAAGAATTATTCCGGTCTGTGTCCTTTCCATAATGAAAAGACGCCGTCGTTTTCCGTTGCAGAGGATAAACAATTCTATCATTGTTTTGGTTGTGGTCGGGGCGGCAATGTCTTTAATTTTGTTCAGGAAATCGAAGGGGTATCTTTTGGTGAATCGGTAGCCAAGGTGGCAGAGCTGGAAAATATCCCATTGGCAGAAAATTATCGACAAGCTACCAGAGAAAACGAAGACAATTCTAAGACACATCAGCTGATCACCTTGCATGAAAAAGCTAGTGAAGTGTATCATCATATGCTGGTGCATACAACTGCAGGGCAAGAAGCATTGGACTATCTGCTTCAGCGTGGGTTGACAGAAGAGTTGATCGAGGAATTTCAAATCGGTTTTGCGCCAAACCAGCGAGAATTTTTAGAACGGATTTTTCAAAATGAAGAAATGGATCCTCAGCATTTTTCCGAGACAGGTTTGTTTGTAGAGCGGGATGATGGCAGTTTGGCCGATCGTTTCTATCAGAGAATTATGTTTCCGATCCGTAATTTTCAAGGAAAAATTATTGGTTTTTCCGGTCGTTGGCTGCAGACAGAGAGCTTTCCAGGAGAAGATCAGCCGAAGTATTTGAATAGTCCCGAAACAGCACTATTCAACAAACGGGAGACCCTGTTTAACTATGACAAAGCGCGTAGTACGATTCGTAAAGAAGGAACGGTCTTTTTGTTTGAAGGTTTTATGGATGTACTGGCTGCGTGGCAGGCAGGGATTCAAAATGGGATCGCCTCGATGGGAACGAGCTTGACGAGTCAACAGATTGCTGCCATAGAACGGGTTTCAAAAGAACTGATTCTTTGTTACGATGGAGACAAAGCAGGGATCGAAGCAACCAATCGCGGGATCGAGCTTTTGCAAGAGAACAGTCGATTGCAGTTAGCGATCGTCAGTATCCCTGAACGGTTGGATCCAGATGAATACCTGCGTAAATATGGAGAAGAGGCTTTTCGAGAGATCGCCTATCACGGGCGAGAATCTGTCTTTTCTTTTAAAATGCGTTATCGTCGTTTGAATCGCAATCTGGCTAATGAACGTGAACAACTCGCGTATGTTCAAGATCTGCTCCAGGATTTACTCCAAGTAGATTCTTTGCTAGAGCAAGACCGTTATTTGACACAATTATCTACGGAGTTTCAGATCAGTCGAGAGACGTTACAGCAGCAACTGCGCCAAATGAAACAGTCACGACGAAGAGAACAGCAACAGCCAATGCCAGTAGACCATGGTCTGCCGACAATGCCGGCACCGCCGACTGTGACACGAAAAACACAATTGGAAAAAGCCGAAGAACTATTGCTGTACCGCTTATTTAACGAAAATTCTCTGAACCAGTGTTTCAAAAAAATGGACCTCTCTTTCCCACATGATCGTTATCAGGAACTCTATGTCCTGTTCGATGCGTATATTGAGATGGAAGGAGAATTTTTACTGGCAAAATTCCTTGATTTTTTAAAGGATGAGCAAAGCAAACACTTAGTCATTGCAATTGCCTCTTTAAATGTTCCAGAAGAAAGTACGGAACAGGAGTTTCAAGATCTGATTCGGATCATCCAAACGTCCAGCCTTGTTGAAGAAATCAATCAAAAGAAAATCCAGCAGCAAGAAGCTAGTCAAAAAGGAAATCAGCAATTGGAATTGGAACTGGCAGTTGAAATAATAAATCTTACAAAGCAATTGAAACAAGCCAAATAGCACATTGAAGGGGGACTTCTTTCATGGCAGAAAAAACAAAAAAAACATATGATAAAGCAGTCGCTGATTTTATCAAAGCGAACAAACCCAAAGGACAAGTCGTTTACGATGAATTGTCTAATCAACTAGCAACACCTTATTCATTAGATGCAGACGGTATGGATAAATTGATCCAAAAAGTCGAAGATGCAGGGATCAGTGTGGTGGATGAAAACGGAGATCCGTCTGTCCACAGCTTGAAGAGCGCGGAGAAAAAAGAAAAGACGCAGCCTCAAGAAGATCTATCTGCACCAACTGGTGTAAAAATCAATGATCCAGTCCGTATGTATTTGAAAGAGATCGGCCGTGTACCATTACTGACTGCTGAAGAAGAAGTGGAATTAGCCCTGAAAATCGAAGAAGGAGATCAGGAAGCGAAACAACGTCTGGCAGAAGCCAATCTACGTCTGGTCGTAAGTATTGCCAAACGTTATGTTGGTCGTGGTATGCAGTTCCTTGATTTAATTCAAGAAGGAAACATGGGCTTGATGAAAGCTGTTGAAAAATTTGATTACCGCAAAGGATTCAAATTTTCTACCTATGCCACTTGGTGGATCCGTCAAGCGATCACACGTGCGATTGCTGACCAAGCAAGAACGATCCGGATTCCAGTTCATATGGTAGAAACGATCAATAAGCTGATTCGTATTCAACGTCAATTACTCCAAGATTTAGGTAGAGAACCGACACCGGAAGAAATTGGTGCGGAAATGGATCTACCGACTGAAAAAGTTCGTGAGATCTTAAAAATCGCTCAAGAACCAGTTTCGCTTGAAACGCCGATCGGGGAAGAAGACGATTCTCACTTAGGAGATTTCATCGAAGATCAAGAAGCGACTAGTCCAGCAGAACATGCAGCGTATGAATTGTTAAAAGAACAGTTGGAAGATGTGTTGGACACATTGACTGACCGTGAAGAAAATGTTTTACGTCTGCGTTTTGGGATCGACGATGGTCGTACCAGAACACTGGAAGAGGTTGGGAAAGTCTTTGGTGTAACGAGAGAACGTATTCGTCAAATCGAAGCAAAAGCCTTGAGAAAACTTCGCCATCCATCCCGTTCTAAACAATTGAAAGACTTTTTAGAATAAGGTTAAATAAAGACTTTTAAAAGTTATTCCAGACTTTTAGAAGTCTTTTTCTTGAAAAATATCCTTTTGCAGCCGCTCACCACGAGGTGCATGTGTCTTTTTTGTGATTGGATTTCAATGTGAACTTAATAAAAAAGTAATCTCTTTAGTATTGGCTAACTTTTCAATGTATGGTAGATTATTTTTTGAGAAAGTAAAAGGAGCCGGAGATAGACTGATGAATAAATGCCCAAAGTGCGATTTTGAATTGAAAGAAGATCAAACGATTTGTCCGAATTGCGGCGCTGAGCTGAATAAAGAAGACATCGTTAAAGGATCAGAAGAAATAAATGAAGCAACATCTGAAACACCAGTAAATGATAATATCAAATGGTCTGACTATCAGGATGTACCGTTAGGTTCTGTAATGGAGCATTTCTCAGAGCTTCATGAAGAAGACGGTGAAGGTGATGACTCGGCGGAATCTGAAGAAAGTTCGATTTTAGCAGATTATATTCGCCAGCATAAAGAAGCACATCAAAAAGAAGCTGATGAACAAGCTGAAACGACCGTTGAACAGGATGGATCAGAGTCTGATGACTTAGAGGAAGCAATCAGTGTTGAAGAAACTGCTCCTGTTGAATCAGACGTACAAGAAGAACCTGAACAGGAAACGCAGGAAGAAGCTTCAGAAGAACCTGTTGTTGTCCCTTTTGATACTGTAGAAATGGTTGAGAGTGAGCCTGTAGAGACCGTTACGCCGGTAGAAGAATTACCAGAAACAGAAAAACAAACAGCGCCAAAATCTCCAAAAAAACGCAGTAAGAAAACCTACTTTATTGCTGCAGCGGCAGCGCTGGTTCTTGCTGGAGGAGGTTGGATCTATTATGATCAACAGCAGAAAGCTGAAGCAGCCCGTCAGGAACAGTTGCGGATCGAAGGAGCGGTCGCTCAGATCGACAGCGATTTGGATGCCTTTTTCCTAGATGAAGACCAGCAATTTATCGTTCCTGGAAAAACAGCGGATGAGATTGCAGCAGTGATGGCAGAACTGGAAAACTATTCCAATGAGGAAGCCTATGAAGAGTTAGTTGCTAAAGGACAAAAGATTCAAGTGAAAATTGCAGTCCTTGACCAGTTGAACAGTTACTTCACTGAACCAGTGATCGTTGGTGACCAATTGCAGGAAAATGCTCATATCAAGGAAGATAGCACAGTCGATATGGCTTTGCTTTCTGAAGAAAATGCCTTTTCAAGTTTAGTCAACCAAGCAATCGAACAAGGTAAAAAAGAGTCAGAGCAGTTGTTGGCAACTGAAAAAACAGTCCAGTCACTGTTAGCTGGTTATCAAGACAACAAACTAAGTGACGCTGTGAGCCGAGACGACTTTGAAAATGCCAAAGAAGAAGTTGAATCACTCTTTGACAGTGCGGAAAAAGAAGATTTCCTTGCGAAGATCTCAACCGTTGAAAATGCCTTGAATGCAAGAGAGGCTGAACAACAGGCCGCAGCTGAACGTGCTGAGCAAGAACGTGCAGCTGCCCAGCGAGCTGCTCAAGAAAATGCGAATCAAGCAAGCAGCAATTCTGGCAGTCAGACAGCGTCTCCTTCTTCCAATGAAGGACAAGAGATCTTGAGCCGTAATACACCAAAAAATAGCAACAATCAACCGATCATCTCTTCGCGTCAAAGTGATATCAATGATGCGAACAATCCAGCATGGAATTGGGCACCGGGAGTTTATGATGACGTGATCCGTACCTCGATCGAACGTGGTTATATCGTAGAAGGTGGCTATAAACTGGAACGTGTGAGAATAGAAAATGGGGAAGGTTATTATAATTTATATGCAACCAACACCAAGTCATCATTGATGAGCGGTATTTCAGAATCTGCTTTACCAATGTATCTGTTTACGATCAATTGTAAAACTGGATTCTTCCGTGGGAACGGAAATGACTAAAGAAATCTAAAAGAAGACCTTGTCTCTCCCTTTGATTTTCGATATGATATACAAATATATCAGTCGAAAGTCAAAGGGGGATTTTTTTGCAAGAAGAAAAATACGAAAGCTTTCTGGATGGGGTAAAGGCTTGTGTTCCAACGATCTTAGGTTATGCCGGGATCGGTTTTGCTATGGGAGTCGTTGGTAAGGGTGTAGGACTCTCTATTCTTGAAGTCTTATTCATGTCGGTCTTTGTTTATGCAGGAAGTGCACAATTTATTATATGTGGTTTACTGGCGATCCAAGCACCGATTTCTTCAATTATTGTGACTGTTTTTCTAGTAAATTTGCGTCATTTGTTAATGAGTCTGTCCGTTGCACCTGCTTTTCGTCAATACAGCATGCTGGGTAATATCGGGATCGGTACATTGCTGACAGATGAATCCTACGGGGTGCTAACAACAGCTTTGCAAAATAAAAAGCAGCCTACATTAAGCTGGATGAACGGTTTGAATGTACTTGCTTATCTTTCTTGGATCGTTGCGACAGTCCTAGGAGCGATGCTTGGAGAGTTTATTCCGGATCCAGAGTTATTTGGTTTAGATTTTGCTTTAGTTGCGATGTTTTTGGGCTTGTTTTTATTTCAGATCGAGCGTCCATTGAAGAAAAGAACGAAGCAGACACTGATCGTTTTGGCCAGCGTGATGGTTAGTTTGTACGTTGGTATGTGGTGGACAACACCAGAAGTTGCCGTGATCGCTGCCACGTTGATTGGTTGCTTGGTAGGGGTGGTGACACATAATGAGTAGTACATTTTTATTGATGATTGCTGGTTGCTTTGTCGTTACTTGGTTACCACGGATATTGCCCTTTGTTTTTGCTAAAAAACTGGAGTTTCCAGAAAAGTTGCACTTATTTTTAAGTTATTTGCCAATTTGTATTTTAGGTGCGTTGTTGTTCCAAAGTATCTTGTCTGTACAGGAAGGTAGACCGCCTGTCTTAAAATTTCAAGAAACCTTGGCATGTATTCCCACATTGATCGTGGGTTATTATACGAAAGATTTGATGAAGATCGTGATTACAGGTATTATTACTATAGCGGTCATCCGTTTAGTACTTTAAATCGAGACTTCCAAAGGAGAAGGAAAATGAATGAGTTATTAGCATCCGTATTTAGCGGATTGATTATTGATGAAAATGAAGAGAATTATTTTATTCAAAAAAATGGGTTGACCTTTAAATTAGCAAAAACAGAAGGCGAACATACCCTAGGGGAAGCAGTTGAAGGCTTTGGTTATCAGAATCAAAAACAAGAGCTACGTTTTACAACAGAGATCCCCAAAAGTCGTAAAGGACATTATGCCTTTGGTGAAGTGACAGACAGTCGTCGTGATCTAGGAGTCTTTGTTAATATCGGTTTAACTGATAAAGATGTCGTAGTTTCACTAGATGAGTTGCCTACCATGAGAGAGTTGTGGCCAAAAAAAGGAGATCGTGTCATGATCTCGCTACGTGTGGACCATAAAGACCGCATCTGGGCTAGCTTGGCTGATGAGAAAATTTTTCAGGCATTGAGCAAACGTGGAGGAGACACTCTTAAAAACCAAGACATCACAGGGACTGTTTATCGTTTGAAAATCGTTGGGACATATATTTTGACGGATGATTTCTATATTGGTTTTATCCATCCCTCAGAACGTTTCCAAGAACCACGCTTAGGTGAACAGGTTACTGGTCGTGTGATCGGGATTCGTCCAGACGGTGTACTGAATCTTTCCTTGAAGCCTCGTGCGCATGAAGCGATCGGAGACGATGCGGCGATGATCATCGCCTTTCTGGAACGTGCACCTGAGAATCAAATGAACTATACAGATAAATCATCACCTGAAGAAATCAAACAAATGTTTGGAATCAGCAAAGGTCAGTTCAAAAGAGCCTTGGGAAATCTAATGAAACAGCGATTGATCGAGCAAAAAGATGGAATCACAAAATTAATCAAGAAATCTAATTGAGAATGCTTGTATAATTTTTGAATCTATTTTATAATTATTTTAATGTTTTTCGCGGTTTATATTGATTAGATTAGAATGATTATAAATAAGGTGGAGGGTTCTATGAATACAGTTGAAGCATTGAAAAAAACAAAAAAACAACTCCATGATTCCGGTTTTAAATTAACGCCTCAAAGAGAAGCAACGTTACTTGTGTTATTAGAAAATGAAAAAGACCATTTATCCGCAGAAGAAATCTATTTCTTTGTCAAACAAAAAAATTCTGATATTGGTTTGGCGACAGTCTACAGAACGCTGGAAATTTTGACAGAACTGAAGATCGTTGACAAAATCAGTTTCGATGATGGCGTCGCCCGCTATGATCTTCGTAAAGAAGGCGCCAAGCATTTTCATCATCATCTATTATGTTTGGAATGTGGCAGTATTGAAGAGATCGAAGAGGATCTGCTGGGCAGTGTCGAAGAAATCGTCGAACAGCGATTCCACTTTCTAATCAAAGATCATCGATTGACTTTTCATGGCATCTGTCAAAGCTGTCAAGAGAAAGAAGCAAAGGCTGAGGCTTAATTCCTCAGCCTTTTTTAGGTGCAGTGAGTTTTTTATGTAAACTAGAGGAGAATCCCTGTTCTTCACTAGCAGAATTTGTTATGATAGGTGAGGCGAAAGTGAGTGAAGAGAAGATGGAAGAGCACGTACTGGATTATTTACATTTTTTGACGATTGAACGCGGACTCGCACAAAATACGAGAAAGAGCTATCAACGGGATTTAGAAAAGTATTTAGCGTTTCTGAAGAAAAAGGGGATCAAAGAATGGCAAGCAGTCGACCGCTTTGTCGTGGTTCAATTTTTACAAGAATTACAGGAAGAAAAAAAATCTCCAGCTACGATCACCCGTATGGTTACCAGTTTGCGTCGTTTTCATCAATTTCTTCGCCAAGAACGATTCACCGACCATGATCCGATGCAGCACATCGATTCACCCAAAAAGGTCCAAAAGCTGCCGGATACTTTAAGTTTGCAGGAAGTCGAACAGCTGATCGAAACACCAGATACGAAAGAAATTTTAGGGATTCGCGACCGAGCGATCCTTGAAGTCATGTATGCTACGGGCTTACGAGTCAGCGAATTGATTGGATTAAAATTAAATGATCTGCATTTGAGTATGGGCTTATTGCAGACGCTGGGTAAGGGCGACAAAGAACGGATCGTTCCTTTGGGAGATTTAGCGATTCAGTGGATCGAATGTTATTTAGAGGAATCACGACCGCTACTGACATCGAAACGACCAGAAGAAACGCATTTGTTTGTCAATAATCATGGCAAAGGCTTGTCACGTCAAGGAATCTGGAAGAACTTGAAGGCTCTTGTTCGCAAAGCAGGTATCCATAAAAATGTAACGCCGCATACCTTGCGTCATAGCTTTGCGACGCATTTGCTAGAAAACGGGGCAGATTTGCGAACGGTTCAGGAACTGCTGGGACATGCGGACATCTCGACCACACAAATTTATACACACATTACGAAAAAACGAATGACAGAAGTCTATAAACAACATTTTCCTCGAGCATAAAGGAAGGGAACTATGGAAGAAATCAAAATTAAACTGGATGTATTCGAAGGTCCGCTGGATCTATTGCTACATTTGATTCGTTCTCTGGAGATCGATATTTATGACATTCCGATCGCTGAAGTAACGGAACAGTATATGAACTATATCCACGCGATGAAAACACTCGAACTGGAAGTTGCAGGTGAATATTTGGTGATGGCTGCAACCTTGATGGCGATCAAAAGCCAAATGCTGTTGCCAAAACAAGAGCTAGAAGACGACTACGATGAAGTCTACGAGGAAGATCCTCGGGATGCACTCGTTGCGCAACTGCTGGAATATCGAAAATACAAATATGCGGCGGATCGTTTGCTGGAAAAAGCGGAAGAACGCAGTCTTTATTTTACCAAAGACCCCATGGATGTCGATGACTACAAAGAAGAGGAACCAGCACTGGAAAAGGATCGCTTGAATGCAATCGATCTGTTTTTGGCCTTTCACAATATGCTGGCGAAAAAGAAAAAACGGCAGGTCATCGAAACTACGATTCGTGCAGATGAAAGCAGTATTGAAGAAAAAATGAAGCAGATCGAAACACAGTTACTTCAATCGACTTCAGGTAGAACACTGGATTCATTTTTCGTTGAATTCAGTAGACCTGAGATCGTGATCACTTTTATGGCATTATTGGAATTGATGAAAAATGGAAAAATCAAGGTGGAGCAGGAAGAAAATTACGAAACGATCCTGTTGTATCCTGTAGGAGAGGTACATGAGTAAGTTAAGTGAACTAGAAGCAGTTCTTTTTGTAGTAGGAGATGAGGGAATCGGTCTGGAGGAGTTGAGCTACCTGTTGGAGAATCCGACCGCACAGATCTATCAGTGGATCCAAGAGCTGAATCAAAAATATCAGGAGACTGCAGCGTCTTCTTTGAATATTTTAGAAGTCGGCAATCATTTTGTCCTAACGACCAAAAAGGAATTTGCACCATTATTAAAAAAATATGCGCAATCCCCAATGTCTGGCAGATTGTCGCAGGCGGCGCTGGAAACTTTGGCGATCATCGCCTATAAGCAACCGATCACTCGTATGGAGATCGATGAAATCAGAGGGGTTCAATCTGCAGGCTCAGTCCAAAAATTGGCTGCTCGTCAGCTGATCGAGGAAAAAGGACGAGTGGAAGGACCAGGACGAGCGATTCTTTACGGAACAACGAATTACTTTATGGACTATTTCGGTTTGAAAACAATGGAAGATCTGCCTGATATCCAGTCAATGGAAGATGATCTGGCAGAAGAGTTGCCAACAGATTTATTTTTTGATCGATATCAAGAAGCAGTAGAAGAAGGAGAAGAATAGATGGAAAGACTACAAAAAGTGATTGCCCATGCCGGCATCGCTTCAAGAAGAAAAGCAGAAACGTATATTACTGATGGCCGGGTCAAGGTCAATGGCAAAGTGGTTAGAGAATTGGGAACCCAAGTCGGTGCAAAGGATCGTATCGAGGTAGACGATGTACCGATCTATCAGGAAGAACCGGTCTACTATTTGTTCTATAAGCCTAGAGGTGTGATCTCAGCAGTCACTGATGATAAAAATCGGAAAGTCGTTGTTGATTATCTATCAGATGTACCTGAGCGTATCTATCCTGTAGGGCGTCTGGACTATGATACTTCTGGATTACTTTTATTATCCAATGATGGTGATTTTTCACAAAAACTGACCCATCCCAAGCATGAAGTCGATAAGGTATATGTAGCAAAAGTCAAAGGTGTGGCAGACAAGAAAACGTTACTGCCAGTGACGCGTGGCATGCGTATCGAGGGCAAGAAATTGGCTCCGGCACGCTTTGAGATTTTGTCGACAGATGTCAAAGCCCAGACGAGCATTGTCCAGTTGACGATCCATGAAGGAAGAAACCACCAAGTAAAAAATATGCTAAAAGCTGTGGGGCTACCTGTTCAAAAGCTGAAACGCGAAAAATACGGTGAATTGACCCTGGCTGGTTTACGCCCAGGGGAGTACCGTGAATTGAACAAAAAAGAAGTGACCCAGCTCTTAAAAAAGTCAAAAAAATAATTTTTAAACAAAATAGTTGAAACTATTCAACAATCATGTATAATTAAAGTTGTACAAAAAATTAATAAAGGTTCGTCTTCAGGGGCAGGGTGTGATTCCCGACCGGTGGTAATAGTCCACGAACTACTTGTTTTCAGGTGGTTGAATCGGTGTAATTCCGATACCGACAGTATAGTCTGGATAAAGAAGATAGGGCGTATTTGATTTGTCTAATTTTGTTAATTAGCAAAATACCCTATTTTTCCCCATGGAAAAATAGGGTATTTTTTTCATATTTGGTACCGATATGAAAAAACAGCAAAAAGAGAAATTTAATAGGTTCGTTTGAAGATGGGTCCTTACTTTACCTAGGAGGATTTGTTATGAACAACAAAGTACAAAAAATGGTTTCTATTGCTTTATTTGCATCAATGGGTTTGGTGTTGCAGTATGTCGCGTTTCCGATCATTCCAATGTTTGAATTCTTAAAGGTCGATTTCAGTGATATTCCGGTTATGCTGAGCATGTTTTTGTTTGGCCCAGTAGCGGGTATCGTTACCGCATTCCTGCGGTCATCCTTACATTTGCTAACAACGGGTTTATCGGCACCGAATATGGTGGGCGATGTAGCAAGTTTCATTGCGACGACCGTCTTTACCTTGCCGATGTATTATTTCTTCAATAAAAGTTATAAATCCAGCTATAAAATTTCTGGCGTAGTCTCTGGAATTCTTTCCATGAGCATCGTCATGAGTATAGCGAATTATTTTGTGATCACCCCGCTGTATCTATTTTTCTTTAATGTTGGTGCAGATAACTTTTTAGGGATGCCACTAGCGAATTATGTCGTGATGGGAATTTTGCCCTTCAATTTGATCAAAGGAACCATCGTCAGCGTAGTTTTCTTGATTTTACATGCAAAATTACTACCATGGCTCTCAAAAAAACAATCATTCATTGAACAACGAACATTTTCTAAATAAAACAAAGGACATTTCGTTTTTTGCGAAATGTCCTTTTCTTATCCTTTTAAATACAGAACTAGTCTGCTGAGAAATTTTGTAGCTCTTCGGGAGATTTATGATACCATGTTATCAGACAATCGAAGAACTCAAATCTGTCAATTTTGCGTATTTTCTTTAAAAAGAGTCTAGGATTCTAGCAAGATCGCACGGACGGGACATTTTTTGTAGGCTGCTAAAACAGCTGCTTGCTCATTTTCTTGAACAAATTGCTGTCGTGCTTCAGGCTCTTGGGCAAACAAAACAAGCCCTTCTTCGTCATAATCAAAAATATCTGGTGCATAGACATTGCATAGACCACAAGCGATGCAGCGTTCAGGTACGATTTTACATAATTGAGACATGTTGTCACTCACTTTCTGGAGGTTACTATGAATGCATTTATTTTATCCTTGTTTTCTAAAGAAGACAAGCTCAAGCCTAGCACGCTCTATCAGATCCTTATCGGAAAGCGAACTTCCTCGGTGTTGACTTACGCTTTTTTTCATGACTTACTGCACCTCTCTGCGGCATTTCCTCAACTTTCTGAAGAAAAATTTGATGCGAGACTGCAGACGCTGATAAAAGCTGGGAAATTAGAAGAAACCGAAGACGGACTCTTACTTGTCGCAGTACAAAGAGAAGGGACGACACTGCCTGATTTCAAGGAAGTTGATTTTTTCCGTTTTGGGCGCAAAGAGACCGAGTGCTGGCGTCTCGTCCAATTCTTAGTACAGGCGGTCTCTTATTTGGATAAAGCGCAGCAATATGTCCCTTTGGAGAGCAGTCCTTTTTATATCGAAAGGGTTCGGTTATTTATTCATCAGTATCGGGAGGAATTGTCAACAAGCCTTTTTGAGGAGTTGACTGTCTTGTTTTCAAATTTAGGACAAGACAAAGCAGATTTTCTGGCAAATACACTGACGGGCGATCAACAGAACGGATCAGCTTTTTTTCAGTTGTTGCCGGAAGCTTCTCGAAAAGAACCTTATGCGACATTAGCGATCGCCAGTGCCACACACAGCTTTTTCAGAGAGTTGCTCCAGCATAAGCATTTCTTACTCTATCACTTTTTGCGACCTATTTTATTGCAAAATGTCAATCACAGTATGCTTCAAACAAGAAAGTTGTTTCAACAAGGCTATACTTTTGAGCAAGTCAAGCAGAGACGTCGATTGAAGCAAGGAACGATTCAGGATCATATCATTGAGTGGGCTTTGCTGGATGAGGATTTTCCCTTTGACCTATTTTTACCAGATTCAACACAATGGTCAGAGCTACCAAAGGATTCATGGAAGTACAGCTATAAAACATTGGTTTCATCGTATGATCTGAGCTTTTTGGAGATTCGTTTGTGTCAGATATGGAAGAGGAGAGAAGCATGTTAGAACAAGCCCTGCAACAGTATTTTGGCTACGATCAGTTTCGTACCGGTCAAAAAGAAGTCATTACTAGCCTACTCGATGAACACGATACCCTGGCTGTCTTGCCGACAGGGAATGGAAAAAGCCTTTGTTATCAGCTGACAGGTTATTTAAAAGAAGGACTGGTCGTGATCGTTTCGCCGTTGATTTCTTTGATGGATGATCAAGTCCTGTCCTTACTGAGATTAGGAGAAAAGCGGGTGATTGCTCTGAACGGTACCTTACAGGCTCAGGAAAAAGAGTTTGTATTAAGACATTTGTCTCGCTACAAATTTCTTTTTCTAAGTCCTGAGATGCTGCTCCAGGAAGCTGTATTGACTCGATTACAACAGCAAACAATCGGTCTATTCGTGATTGATGAAGCGCATTGTGTCTCTCAATGGGGTGTCGATTTTCGACCAGAGTATCGCAATTTAGGTGAAGCCAAAAAAAGACTCGGTTTTCCGCGGACGCTAGCTCTAACTGCCACTGCAACGGCGCAGGTACGACAGGAAATCAAAAAATTACTTTTAGATCATTCGCCAAAAGAGTGGATCTATTCGATGGATCGACCCAATATCGCCTTGCTTGTGCAACCAACAGAAGAGAAGCTAACGGAACTGAGAACGATCCTATCGAAGCAAAACGGTCCAGGAATCATTTATTGTGCCACCAGAAAACAAGTGGAGTTTCTTTATCAGGAGCTGGAGCATGATTTTGCTGTTGGCTACTATCACGGTGGACTGGAAAGTAATCAGCGGCGAATGCTACAGCAGCAATTTTTGGACAATCAACTGCAGTTTCTGATTGCCACCAATGCATTTGGTATGGGGATCAACAAACCTGATATTCGGTTGGTGATTCATTATGAGCTGCCGGACAGCTTAGAAAATTACATGCAGGAGATCGGGCGAGCTGGTCGTGACGGCAAACAAAGCTACGCCCTGCTGCTCTATCAAAAAGGGGACGAGCGGATCCATCGATTTTTACAAAGAACTAGCCAGGAAGAGCGAGAAACCTTTGAATTACGATTACAGCATCAGGCAACCACTTCGTTGACCGACTTGCAGGAAAAATGGCTATCTCAAACCAAAAGAGAAGGTGTAGAGGTCTTTTTGGATCATTTGAAACGCAACGAACAAGAAAAGAACAATCAGCTTCAGGTGATGCTTGCTTATATCGAAGAGAAGGGATGTCGTCGTAAGTATTTACTGAGCTATTTTGAAGAGGGAGACGTTCAACAACCTGAAAAATGCTGTGACAACGAAGGAATTACCCTGCCAGAAAAAACAGAAGCAGTTCAACGATCAAGAAGTATCTTGACGTGGCAAGAGATTTTACTAAAAATGTTTAAAGAAAAAAATTGAAATTGTTTTTTGGAGACATGAACTATTTTCCTATGGTATAATACATCGGAAAGATAGTGGGAGGTTTAGGAAATTGAGTAGAAAAAATAAGAACAATGACGCGCAAGAACCATGGGAACAGCCAATCTATGATACAGAATCAGAAGAGAATCATTCCCGTTCAACACAACGCCGCCAAAAACGAGGAAACAGTGCTTTTTTAACAATCGTTTTAATTTTATTATTCCTGATTATCGCTGTACCGACAGTGGCCGGTTTTTGGGTAATGAATCGTAACAGTCAGCCAGCAACGGTTGAAACAGAGCAAACGTCTAGCAGCACTTTGGAAACGACTTCTTCTACAGTCGAATCTTCTACGTCTGAAAGTGAAACAACTGAATCTTCATCAATCGATGAACCAGAATCAAGTGAAGTAGAAAATGAACCGACTGAACCTGAGACTCCAGAAAGTGAAGATCCAATAGAAGAACCAACGGAGCCAGAGCAAAACGGTGGAGAAGAATATGCGACTGTTCAAGCTGGAGATGGCCCACAACAAGTTGCTGATCGTGCAGGAATCACTGTAGATGAATTGTATCGTTTGAACAACATCGATCCAAACAACTTTATGCTTCATCCAGGAGATCAATTAAGAGTGAAATAAAAAAACCGCTCAGGCGGTTTTTTTTATGGTTTTTTAGATTATAGAATTTAACGGGGAGCGTAGGTATGGAAAAAATCAATATTGCTATCGATGGACCAGCGTCATCAGGCAAAAGTACAGTAGCTAAAATTTTAGCAAAAAACTTTCGTTACATTTATACAGATACAGGAGCGATGTATCGCAGCGTGACTTATCTGGCGATTCAGCACCAAGTTGCTTTTGAAGATGAAGAGCGATTGGTCTCTTTGATCGAGCGTTATCCGATCACTTTTGAGCAGTCTGAAGAGGGACAATTGGTTTTCGTAGACGGTACCGATGTAACAGCAGCCATTCGCCAGCCAGAGGTAACAAACAATGTTTCGACTGTGGCTGCACACAGCAAGGTTCGTCAGCAACTGGTTCGTCAGCAGCAAAAGATCGCTGAAAATGGCGGTGTGGTCATGGATGGTCGTGACATAGGAACGGCCGTTTTGCCGAACGCAAAGGTCAAGATTTTTTTGGTGGCCAGTGTAATCGAACGTGCGGAACGCCGTTTTAAAGAAAATCAGGAAAAAGGTATCGAGACCGATTTCGATACACTGAAAGCAGAAATCGAACAAAGGGATTATCTGGATTCTCATCGAGAGGTTTCACCTTTAAAACAAGCCGAAGATGCTGTACGTATCGATACCACCGGCAAATCGATCACAGAAGTTGTTGCTCGGATCACAGAAGTGGTTCAAGAGAAAACAGGAGGAGTCTAGAATGAAAAAGAATGGTTTGGTTTTAGGATTAGTAGCCAGTCTGCTATTGGTAGGGGGCTGCAGTTCAGCTACGGATACTTCTTCAGATAATACAACCGCCTCTTCTTATTCACAGGCGGAAGCAGAAGAGATCGCTTTGTCCGTTTCCTTAGTGAAGGAAGAAGAAATCATCGAAGAAAAAACAGTGACTGTTACTGCAGGTACGAACTTGATGGAAACGATGAAAGAAAATTTTGATCTGGAAGAAGAAGGCGGAATGATCACTTCGATCAATGGGATCGAGCAGGACACAGAAGACAGTTGGTTCTGGACGTATATGATCAATGATGAAATGGTCAATACAGGAGCAAATGACACCGAGGTTCATGAAGGCGATCAGGTTGTATTCACTTACAGCAAATTTTAAAGAAACAAAGGGAGCAAAAGCGAATGTTGCTTCCTTTGTTTTTTAGGCTCCTTTTTTCTTATGAAGAAAAGATAAATCGGCTGAAATCACGAAAATTCAAGGTTTTTTTCGTAAAAAATATAGAAATCGCTTTATTTTTTAGCCAGAATAGCATAAACTAGAAAGTGTAGTGTATTTTAAAAACAATTGTTGGTTAGGAGGACATATGTTATGACAGAATTAGAAAACAACCACGTAGAAAGTACCAACGAAACAATGGAAGATGCTTTGAACAGCTTTCAGGAAGTGAAAGTTGGAGATATCGTCAAAGGTGAAGTACTAGCCATTGAAGATAAGCAAGCAATCGTTGGGATCGAGGGTGCCGGTGTGGAAGGTGTGGTACCTGCTAAGGAACTATCTACCTTACCTGTAGACGACATCAATGATACGATCAAAGTGGGTGACGTCCTTGATTTAGTAGTAATCTCCGCTATTGGTAAAGATAAAGAAAATGGCAGCTATTTACTTTCTAAACGTCGCTTGGATGCGAAAAAAGTTTGGGAAGATATTGAAAAAGACTTCCAAGAAGGAAAAATCATCGAAGCGCCCGTTACAAATGTTGTCAAAGGCGGTTTAGTTGTGGACGTAGGTGTTCGCGGATTCGTACCGGCTTCCATGGTGGAAGATCACTTCGTAGATGATTTTGAAGGCTATAAAGGTCAAACACTAACATTTAAAATTATAGAGATCGAACCATCTGAAAACCGATTGATCCTTTCTCACAAAGCAGTAGTTGAAACTGAGAAAGAAGCGAAGAAAGCTGAATTGCTTGAATCGATCAAAGAAGGCGACAAAATCGAAGGAACCGTTGCTCGTTTAACTGACTTCGGTGCATTTATTGATCTTGGTGGAATCGATGGACTTGTCCATGTCTCTGAGATTTCTCATGCACACGTAGCAAAACCTAGCGATGTCTTGAAAGTTGGAGATAAAGTTGAGGTCGCTGTCCTTTCAGTAGATCCAACGACAGAACGCGTTTCTCTATCTATCAAAGACACATTGCCTGGACCATGGGCGAACATCGAGGAAAAAGCTGCAAAAGATACAGTGTTAGATGGAACAGTGAAACGTCTAACTAGTTTTGGTGCTTTTGTCGAAGTATTCCCTGGTGTCGAAGGTTTGGTGCACATTTCTCAAATCTCTCACAAACACATTGCTACACCACATGAAGTGTTGAGTGAAGGCGAAGAAGTGCAAGTGAAAGTCTTGGAAGTAAATCCTGACGATCACCGTATTGCATTAAGTATCAAAGCGTTAGAAGAAAAACCTGAGGCTGAAGCTGTTGTTGAGGAAGAGGAAAGCTATGATCTTCCTGAAGAATCTACAGGATTCACTATGGGTGATATTTTAGGCGATGCTTTAAAAGATACAGAAGAGTAATCAAGAGAGCTGCTTTGGCGGCTCTTTTTTTGTTGGTTACGGTCTTTTTCTCTTTTGAGTGAATTCTTTTTCAGAATACTTGCAAGTTCTGATTGCATTCGGTAAACTAGGTAAGGTTAAGAAGTAGCATAGCGAATAATCATTAAGAAACAGCTTGTTTATAAGATAAAGTATTAGAGATTAAAAAATCCGTTCGTTGTGCATAAAGATGGAGGTAAAAAATGGCTAATCCAACGATAGCGATTGTAGGACGTCCGAATGTCGGCAAATCTACAATTTTTAACCGTATTGCAGGTGAACGAATTTCGATTGTAGAAGATACTCCAGGAGTGACACGTGATCGTATTTATGCAACAGGCGAATGGTTAGGAAGAGAATTTAGTATTATTGATACAGGTGGGATCGATTTAGGTGATGAACCGTTCATGGAACAAATCAAGCACCAGGCAGAGATCGCCATTGAAGAAGCAGATGTGATCGTTTTTGTGTCTAGCGCCAAAGAAGGCATCACCGATGCAGATGAGTTAGTCTCTCGTATTTTATACAAGAGCAACAAACCTGTGATCTTGGCGATCAACAAAGTAGACAATCCTGAGATGCGTGCAGAGATCTATGAATTTTACTCACTAGGACTAGGTGAACCGTATCCAGTTTCTGGGAGTCATGGTTTGGGGATCGGAGATGTTTTGGATGAAGCAGTCAAGCATTTTAGTACAGATCAAGAGGAAGAAGACGAATCCATCATCAAATTTAGTTTGATTGGCCGCCCGAATGTAGGGAAGTCGTCATTGATCAATGCGATTTTAGGTGAAGACCGAGTGATCGTTTCTGACATCGAAGGCACGACCCGTGATGCGATCGATACGCATTTTGTCAGCGAAAGCGGTCAAGAGTTCACGATGATCGATACGGCGGGGATGCGCAAGCGTGGGAAAGTCTACGAAAGTACTGAAAAATATAGCGTGATGCGTGCGATGCGTGCGATTGAACGTTCTGATGTCGTCTTGATGGTCTTGAACGCTGAAGAGGGAATTCGCGAGCAGGACAAACGGATCGCTGGTTATGCTCATGAAGAAGGACGAGGAATCATTATTGTCGTCAATAAATGGGATCTGGTAAAGAAAGAAACAAATACGATGCGTGATTTTGAAGAAGAGATTCGTCAAGAATTCCAGTATTTGGACTACGCACCAATCATTTTTGTTTCAGCGATGACGAAACAACGTTTGAGCAAACTCCCAGAAATGATCGAAGAAGTCAGCATGAATCAAAATCTACGTGTGCCATCGGCCTTGTTGAATGATGTGATCATGGATGCTGTTGCGATCAATCCAACACCAACAGACAAAGGAAAACGTTTGAAGATTTTCTATGGAACACAGGTGGCGGTCAAACCACCAACATTTGTTATTTTTGTGAATGAAGAAGAACTGATGCATTTTTCTTACGCGCGTTTCTTAGAGAACCAGATTCGTAAGGCTTTCGTATTTGAAGGGACCCCTATACGGATAATTCCAAGAAGAAGAAAATAACAGATTTTACCATAGTTTTTGTTATTTGACAAAGATAATTGCTGTTTCTTGAATTTTTCTTGAAACATTTAAAAAAAATAAGTCAAGAGTGTTAAATCCCTTGATATTATAAGGTTCTTGTGATAACGTTATATCAGAATATTGATAGATGATAATCAATATTTGTCATACGACTTGGACCACTCAAGTTCTTATGATTGATGTGAGACATCATAACAATTTTCAGGAGGTGAAACCATCCATGGCAAACAAAGCAGAATTAATCGAAAAAGTTGCAGCGGCTACTGATTTGACTAAGAAAGATGCAACTGCGGCAGTTGACGCTGTATTTTCAACTATTCAAGACGCTTTAGCTAACGGTGAAAAAGTTCAATTGATCGGTTTTGGTAACTTCGAAGTACGCTCTCGTGCAGAACGTAAAGGACGTAACCCACAAACTGGCGAAGAAATTAAAATCCCTGCAAGCAAAGTACCTGCATTCAAACCAGGTAAAGCATTGAAAGACGCTGTTAAATAAGACAGTTTTTTGAAAGCCCTCGAGAAATCGGGGGTTTTTTTATTTTTCCTAGAAAGAGTAGTTAACGAGCATCATAAGGAAGCGAAACACTCAAATTTATTAAGCTATTATACTAGATATGGTATATATATCGATATTGAATCATGTTAAACTATTTATATTGACGAAATTTTGTACTATTAAATTAAATACGCAATAAATTAGTACACTAGTGTTGCATTAAAATTATAACCTATTCCATGAAACAAAAAAATCCTTTATACTAGCACTTGGATGACTTATCCAAGACCAATAAAAAGGACCAAAGCATGGATAAGTATAAAACAAATTCTG